>CANBQJ010000039.1 GCA_947371645.1 Burkholderiales bacterium
GATCGCCATGATCTCGAACTTCTCGATGCCGGTGAACAGCTTCAGGGCCACCGACTCAACCGGTACATTGGTGAAGCCGAAAATGAAGGTCAGGACCGTGAGGCCCAGCGAGATGCTCACCGGCATGCCTGTGAGCATCAGCGTCAGCAGGACGCCAAAAATGATGATGCCGTTCATGGTGTGCGTCCTCAGGCCTTGGCGGGTTCCGCGGCGTTTGCGGTTTCTTCTTCCAGGCCGTCCACATGGCCGTGGTCGTGGTGGGGCAGCTCACCCGTGCGGTGGAAGTTCCAGGCCACTTGAAGGAAGCGGAAACACATCAGCGACGAGCCCAGCGGGATGGCCAGGTAGATGACCCAGGTGGGCCATTCCAGGTCAGGTGTGGTGGGGCCCTCGATCAGCTCGCTGACGTTCATCCCCAGGGCATGGAAGAAAGCGTAGTGCGCGCCGTTTTCCCACACGAAGCTGGCGCCCATGGCACCGATCGAGCCGGTGAACAAGGCGCCGGCCAGCAGGCCGAAGAAAACGAAGAAGCGTCGCTTGGGCGGCGAGAGCCGGTTGATGAGCACGTCCACACCCACGTGGATGCCGGTGCGCACGCCATAGGCCGCACCGAACTTGGCCATCCACACAAACAGGTAGATGGTGGCCTCCTGGGCCCACGCGAAATTCAGCGTCAGCAGCCAGTCCTGGATGGGCGATTGCACGCCCGTGAGGTAGCGGTGCATCACCGAGACAAAGATGATGAGGGTGGCGGCGCCCATGAAGCTCGCGATCAGCCACTCTTCCAGATGGTCCAGCCATTTCATGGCGCTCTCCTCGAAAAAAAGCCCACGTGCGTGGCGTGGGCGGGTTCAGCTCAGCGTGAAGCGCTTTACAGCTTGCTGGGGTCGAAGTTGGTTTCCTTGTAGATCGCGTCCAGCGTTTCCTGGCCGATGCGTGAAGCCATCTGCTTGTGCACGGGCACCAGGGCCTTCTTCAGCAGGAAGCGTTCACCCAGGCCCGGCTTGTAGACCGTGGTCTTGCCGGAGGCGGCCACCTTGGCCAGCGCATCCTCGTTGTCTTGCTTGGCCACGTCGTTGGCCACCTTGGTGGACTCGGCCATGGCCTTGCTCAGCGCGGCACGGATGTCGGCAGGCAGGCCGTCCCAGAACTTCTTGTTGACCACCACCGCGTAGCCCAGGTAGCCGTGGTTGGTGACGCTCACGAACTTCTGCACCTCGTGCATTTTTTGCGTGAACAGGTTGGACGGCGGGTTCTCTGTGCCATCGACCACACCAGTCTGCAGCGCCTGGTAGGTCTCGGAGAAGGCCAGCACCTGGGGCAGGGCACCCAATGCACGCATCTCGGCGTCCAGCACCTTGGAGGACTGGATGCGCATCTTCAGGCCCTTGTAGTCTTCAACCGACTTGAGCGGCTTGTTGGCCGACATGACCTTGAAGCCGTTGTCCCAGTAAGCCAGACCGGTGATGCCGCGGCTTTCCAGCTTCTTGAGCAGGCTGGCGCCTACAGGCCCTTGTGTGACCTTGTGCAGCGAGGGGTAGTCGTCGAAGATGAAGGGCAAGTCGAAAACTTCAAACTCTTTCACGCCCAGCGGTGCGAACTTCGACAGCGAGGGGGCCAGCATCTGGACGGAGCCCAACTGCAGCGCCTCCATCTCTTCCTTGTCCTTGTAGAGCTGGCTGTTGGGGTAGACCTCCACCTTGACCTTGCCCTTGGTCAGCTCCGCAGCGCGCTTGGCAAAAAATTCTGCAGCCTTGCCCTTGGGGGTGTCCGTGGCCACCACATGGCTGAACTTGATGACGATCGGGCCGTCGGCCCGTGCTGCTGTGCCCAGCAGGCTGCTGCCCAGGATGATGCCAAGGGTGGCGCTCAGCAGGCCTCGGCGAAGGGTGTGGCGGCTCATGTTGTCTCCAGCGTGTTGATGGCGTCATTGTTCTGGCACCACGCCCTTGCCGAAATTGTGGAGTTCCACATCCACCCGCCACGGGTGTGGCATTAACCTCACTTCAACACATGGAAGTTCGCAGAGACCCCCCGCCGACAGCGCCCCCAGCGCCGGCATCGGCCATGGCGCCGCTTCAGCGGCCTGCCGTGGCCTTGCCGCCTCGGCCCCACACCCGCTGGTGGGGCCTGCGGCTGCACGCCTGGCCCTCGCTGTGGGTGATGCCCTTGCTCTTGAGCCTGGCCATGGTGGCTGGTGTGGTGACCTGGATGCGCGCACAGGACGCGGCCGACCGCGAGGCCGCCAGGTCCGACATGATTTCGGACTCGCTGTCGCTGGAGTCGCAAATCAGCCTCCGGCTGGAAGACGAGCTGGCCAAGCTGCGGGGGCTGGCCGTTGAGGTGGGGCAGGGCCAGGTGAGCGCCGATGGCTTTGCCTCGCACCCCCTGGTGCTGGATGGCCTGCGTCGCTTCTGGGTGAGCGTGACCTGGATTGGGCCCAAAGGGCAGATCCTGGCGGTGGCGCCAGGTGACGCCTTGCCGCCCAATGACCAGCGCCGCCTGGTGGCCGATGACGCCGGCCTGGCCGGCCACCTGTCGGTGCCCTGGGGCAAAGCGGGTGTGGATGCGCCGCAAGGCCTGCTGGTGGCACGCTATGCGGCCAATGTGCTCTTGCGGCAAAAGGTGCCCTGGTGGCTCGCCAGCCGCTATGACATCCGCCTGGTGGACCAGTCGGACGTGGTGCTCGCCTCCACCACAGCAGGGCTGCGCCAGCCCTGGCAGAACTGGTACCGCGTGCCCATGGGCCCGACCATGCCGCAGGCCTGGCTGGAGCTGAGCTCCCGTGAGCGCCTGCTGCCCTGGTGGCGGAACTGGCCGATGGCCTTGATGGCGGCTTTCGTGAGCCTGCTGGCGCTGGCCAGCCTGATGTTGCGTCGTCAGATGCACGGCGTGGCCAAGGCCGAAACCGCGTGGCGCACCGAGGCCGCCTGGCGCACGGCCATCGAAGACTCGCTGGCCGTGGGCATACGCGCCCGCGACCTGGACGGGCGCCTGGTCTACGTCAACAAGACCATGGCCGACATGGTGGGCTACCGCCCTGAAGAGCTGATGGGCCTGATGCCGCCCATGCCCTACTGGGCGCCCGACGAGCTGGAGCAGACCATGCGGCGCCACCTGCGCAACATGGCTGGGCTGGCGCCACGCGAAGGCTATGAGAGCCGCTGGCGCCACCGCGACGGCACGCCGGTAGACGTGATGGTGTTTGAAGCGCCCTTTGTGGATGCCAAGGGGCAGCAGATCGGGTGGATGGCCTCCATTCTTAACACCACGGAGCGCAAGCGCATGGAAGAGCGTGAGCGCCGCCAGACCGAGACCATGGCCCACCACGCCAGGCTGACGATGCTGGGCGAAGTGGCCTCCACGCTGGCGCATGAGCTCAACCAGCCGCTGTCGGCCATCGCGAGCTACAACGCCGGCTTGCAGAACGCCCTGGGCACGCGAGAAGACCTGCCCGAACGCGTGCGCTCGGCCTTGGTGCGCCAAGGTGAGCAGGCCGCTCAGGCTGGTCGCATCGTGCGGCGCATCCGCGAGTTCCTCACGCGCCGGGAGCCGCAGCGTGAGCCCGGGCAGGTGGCCGACATCATCCACTCGGGTGTGCACCTGTTGCGCAAGGACCTGGCCAGAGGGCATGTGGCGCTGGACATCGCCATCGACCCGGGATTGCCCGATGTGGATGCCGACCCCATCCTCATCGAGCAGGTCGTGGTGAACCTGGTGCGCAACGCCTGCGACGCCTTGCAAGCGCTGCCGGCAGAGCAGCCCAGGCGGGTTCGGGTCATGGCCCAGGCCACTGCGGGTGGCTTCGTGATGGTCAGCGTGCACGACACCGGGCCCGGCCTGCAGGGCCAGGGCGTGTCAACGCTGTGTGCGCCCTTTCACACCACCAAGCCCGAAGGCATGGGCATGGGCCTGGCCATTTGCCGCTCCATCGTGGAGCTGCACTATGGCGCCATCGATGCAGGCGCATCGCCTTTGGGCGGGGCGGTATTCAGCTTCACGCTGCCGGTGTCCCGGCCTGAATCAGAACCTCAAGAGGACCACGCATGAGCATGATCACCCCCCGTGCCTCCGATGGCTGCGTGGTCTACCTGGTGGACGACGATGCTGTGGTGCGCGATGCCTTGAGCTTTCTGCTGGGCTCGCGTGGACTGGGTGTGCTGTCGTTTGACAGCGGCCCTGCCTTCCTCGCGCACCTGGATGCCAGCAGCACGGCGCCGCGCGGGGTGTGCCTGCTGGACGTGCGCATGGAGCCCATGTCGGGCTTGCAGCTGCATGAAGAACTGATCACCCGAGGGGTGCGCAACCCGGTGCTGTTCCTGAGCGGTCACGGCGACATCCCCATGGTCGTGGACGCGCTCAAGCGGGGCGCCTTCGACTTCCTGGAAAAGCCCTACAGCGACAACACGCTGGTGGACCGCATCGTGCAGGCCCTGGCCGTGGAGGCCGCGATGCAGGTGCAAGATGCCAAGGCGCAGGAGCGCCAGGCGCGCCTGGACAGCCTGAGCGAGCGCGAGCGCGAGGTCATGCACCGCGTGGCCGTGGGCAAGCTCAACAAGGTCATCGCGGATGAGCTGCACGTGGCTGTGCGCACGGTGGAGGTGCACCGTGCGCGGGTGTTTGCCAAGCTCGGCGTCAAGTCGGCGGCAGAGCTGGCCGGTTGGCTGGCCAGCTCCGGGCTCACCTGATCACTTGAGGCTTTGCAGGTAGGCGATGACGTCGGCGCGCGCTGCCGCATCGTCCAGGCCGTCGTACTTCATCTTGCCACCCGGCACGACCTTCTTCGGGTGCGTGATGTAGGCGTCGACCTTGTCGGCTGCCCACACCCAGCCTGCTTGCTTCATGGCGTCGGAATAGGCGAAGTCGGCCACCGAGCCCGCCTTGCGGCCCAGCACGCCAAACAACGGTGGCCCCTTTTTGGCCTTGCCTTCCTTGGGGCTGTGGCAGTCGCCACATTCACCCGCGAAAACGTCGGCGCCCTTTTTCGGGTCGCCTGCAGCGTGGGCTGCGGTGCTCAACAGGGCCGCACTGAGTGTCAGGGCCAGGCAGGTTGGGAGTGTGCGCATCGTGTATCTCTCAGACAAAGGTTGTCAGGTTCAAAGCTTGCTCGCGTCCAGGTCACTGGGGTCGCCGCCTTGGGGTTCCTTGTGGGCAATGCCGTAGTGGCAGTCGATGCAGGTCTTGCTGCCGCTGAGCAGTTTCTTGTGTTGCGTCTGGGCGGTCTTGCCCTGCATCTCGGCGTCCATGGCTTTGACGTCATGGCAGTTGCGGCACTCGTGAGAGTCCGTGGACTTCATGCGCTTCCAGACGGCCTGGGCCATCTCCAGCCGGTGCGCTTCAAACTTCTGAGGCGTGTCGATGGTGCCCAGCAGGTGCTGGAGGATGTCGTTGGACGCCTTGACCTTGCGGATCACGGTGTCGACGAATTCATGCGGCACATGGCAATCCGAGCAGATGGCCTTCACACCCGTGCGGTTCTTCGCATGGATGGTGTGGCTGTACTCGGCGTAATTGTTGTCCTTCATCTCGTGACACGAGGTGCAGAACTCCAGGGTGTTGGTGTGGTCCACCCCGGCCTTGCCAGCGGCAGCCAGCAAGACGCCGGCCACCACCAACACCACAGCCTGCCACCAGATCAGGCGTCCAACGATCTTGCTCATGTGCCGCCTTGAATCAGAACGAAGTCCAGGCGAACAGGCGCAGGCTGTTCAGGTCGCTGACCTTCTGGCCTGCGCTGGTGTCGATGTCGGATGAGGTGTTGAAACGCACGTACTGCAGGCCCACACGGACATTGGCCCACGGGGCATACCAGGAGTTTTCCTTGCCCCAAGGGGTCCAGTCCAGCTGATACAGCGCGCCGCTGTTGCCGCCTGTCAGGTCACCGGAATGGCTGCCCTTGAAGTAGCCCACGGTGGCGCCATAGGTGTTGAGGTAGTGGTAGGAGGTGGCCAGCTTGATGTTCCGGGTGGTGTACTTGCCATCACCGTTGATCGTGTCGGTCACCTTCTCGCGCAAGTAGCTGCCATTGACGGTCAGCACATGTTCGCGCGTGCCCAGAAACTGGTAGCCGCCATCAATGCCCAGGTCGTTGAACTTGGTGGTCAGGCTGGTGTCCAGTCGGTCCTTGATGGTGCCGCTGAAGCCCAGCAGGCCGACGTTCCAGGCGCGGGTGCGCAAGTCTTTCATGTAGCCCAGGCGCCAGTACGGGGCATTGCTCAGGCTGGGGTACGCATTGAGCGGGTCGGCGTTCGGGTCCTGGTAGCGGCCCGCGCCCAGACGCGATTGCATGCTCGGCGAGATCGAGTTGTAGGTGCCCAGTTCGCCATAGAAGCTGTCGTCGATCAGGGTGTAGGCGTTCACGCCCAGCACGCGCTGTTCCACGCTCGCTGATTGCAGATCGGCGCCGGGGTAGCTCAGGCGGTCAGATGCGGTGTACGGGAAGCTCCAGACGTTCAAGGTGTTGAACGGGTCTTGCACCGTGGGGTTGTTGTTCACGGAGACGCCGATCAGGGCCTCGCGTTCGCCGAAGTTGGCGGTGGTCGTGGCGCGGATGTCGGCCTGGTCGATGCCGGTGTGGTGTTCGATGCCGCTGTTGGTGACTTGCAGGAAGCTGCCCACGTGGTCGGTCAGCTTGCCGGCCAGGAAAAGCGAGGCCTCGGTCATGCCCGTCTTACGCTTGCTGTCGAATTCACCGGTGTCTTCGTTGAGCACCTTGTACTTGGACGAATCCAGCACGACCATGCCCGACAGGGGCACGTTGCCTTTGCCGTTGCCTTCAACATACCCGCCCAGCTTGAACTTCACGCCATAGGGGGTGAGTTGAGGGCCAAAGGCGCCGATGTGGCATGCCGCGCAGTCCTGCCCCGTCTGGCGGGCAAAGCTGGGCACAGCCTGAGCCGGGCTGCAGGCCATCAGGGCGATGGCGGCTGGAAGGCAAAGCCGCCACGAGGCGGAAACCAATGTCGGGAGCGAACGCATGCGGGGTTCCTTGTTTTGAAGACGCGGCTTTAAATGTGCAAGCCACACATTTAAATTGTCCCCGTGTTTTGCGTTCGGCCCTTGAGGCAAAGCAGATCTACAACGTAAAGATGGGTGAATGCAGTCGCCAGATGTGGGTTGAATGAGAATGCGTCCGGATACGGATCAGGGTATCTGCGCGGGGGTGGTCATTTGGCCAATTTCTGGGCCTGTCGCGTCAGCACACGCTCGACGACGTCCACCAGCACCTGGGTCTGTTGCTCGACCTCGATGTTGAGGCGGTCGCCAACCTTGTACTGGGACAGGCCGGTGACGCGGATGGTCTCCGGGATGAGGTTGACGCGGCAGTAACCGGTGTCGCCATCGGCTTCTGCCAGCGTGAGGCTGCAACCGTTGATCGACAGGAAGCCCCGCGGAAAGATGTAGCGGCACCAGGGCTCGCCCACCTTCAACTCGACGTGGGCGCGCGGGCCTTCCAGCACGATGGAACTGATGCGGGCCGTGTCGGACACGTGCCCGTACATGGCGTGGCCGCCGTTTTCGTCGCCCTGGCGCGCTGACCGCTCCAGGTTGACCACTTCGCCCACGCGCCGGTCACCGAGGTTGGTGCGGTCCAGCGTGGCGTTGATCGCGTCGAAGGCAATCAGGTCACCCTCGATGCTCACGACGCTCAGGCACACGCCGTCCACCGAGACGCTGGCGCCCAGTTGCAGGTCGCGCAGCAGGGCGTGAGGAAAGCGCAGGGCGATGTGCACGCCGCTGACGGTGGGTGTCAGGGTCACGATGCGACCCACGCCTTGAACGATTCCGGTGTACATGGTGTTTGGACGTTGAGGTGCCTGTTTGGGGCAAGGCGCCCATTATCCGATCTCGTCTGTGGCCATGTGGGCAGGGCATGGCGTGACATCCTCCACAGCGTGGGGTCATTGGGCCCACCATGCCCCTGGTGAAACCCATGACGCTCCCGCCGGGTGCGAGGCCTACACTGGATTTGTCCATCAGGGCCAACGCTGCGCGGCAGTGGACTGGCACCGTGTCAGCTGGCGCCGCGCACCGATCCCTGGACGGGGGTTGCGATGAACGCACCGCTGCCGGCAGACGCACTCAAGGCCATTTCCAGCTTGAGCCTGGACGACAAGTACAGCCTGCCTTCAGGCCAGGCTTTCATGAGCGGGGTGCAGGCCCTGGTGCGCCTGCCCTTGCTGCAGCACACCCGCGATCACCAGGCGGGGCTGCGCACGGCCGGCTTCATCAGCGGCTACCGGGGTTCACCGCTGGGGGCCTATGACCAGTCCCTGCTTCAGGCGAAGGCCCATCTGCGGCAGCACCACGTCGTCTTCCAGCCGGGCATCAACGAAGAGCTGGCCGCCACGGCCGTGTGGGGCAGCCAGCAGCTGGGCTTGACGCCGGGCCCTCACAAGGTCGATGGGGTGTTTGGCATCTGGTATGGCAAAGGGCCCGGGGTGGACCGTTGCGTTGACGTCTTCAAGCACGCCAACATGGCCGGCACCTCGCCACTGGGCGGCGTGGTGGCCGTGGCCGGTGACGACCACGCCGCCAAGAGCAGCTCGCTGGCCCATCAGAGTGACCACGTCTTCAAGGCCTGCGGTTTCCCCGTCTTCTTTCCCAGCTCGGTGCAGGAGATCCTGGACCTGGGCCTGCATGCCTTTGCGCTCAGCCGCTATGCCGGCGTTTGGTCGGGCCTGAAGACCATCCAGGAGGTGGTGGAGTCGTCCACCTCGGTGGACGTGTCGCCGGACCGCGTGAACATCATCCTGCCTGAAGACTTCGACATGCCTGAGGGTGGCTTGCACATCCGCTGGCCTGACTCGCCGCTGGCACAGGAAGAGCGCCTGATGGCGCACAAGCTCTACGCGGCCCTGGCCTATGTGCGGGCCAACCAGCTCAACCGCACGGTGCTGGACAGCCCGGATGCGCGCCTGGGCCTGATGGCCAGTGGCAAGGCTTACAACGACCTGCGTCAGGCCCTGCATGACCTGGGGCTGGACGACCAGGCTTGCCGCCAACTGGGCTTGCGCATCCACAAGGTGGCCGTGGTGTGGCCGCTGGAGCCGCTCACCACGCGGGCCTTTGCTCAAGGCCTGCAAGAGATCCTGGTGGTGGAAGAAAAGCGGCAGATGATCGAATACCAGCTCAAGGAAGAGCTCTACAACTGGCGCGAAGACGTGCGGCCCCATGTGCTGGGCAAGTTCGATGAACCTGAAGGCGATGTGAGCGGTGGCGAATGGGCCATGCCCAACCCGTCTTCACGCTGGTTGTTGCGTGCCACGGCCGACCTGAATCCTGCCCTGATCGCCAAAGCCGTGGCCAGCCGCCTGCAGCACCTGGGCCTGCTGGCGCGCGTGGACGCCGATGTGCGAGCCCGGGTCGCCGATCGCCTGCGCGTGATCGAAGCCAAGGAGGCCCGACTGGCCTTGAGCGGCACCGATGTCGACCGCCCGCCCTGGTTTTGCAGCGGCTGCCCGCACAACACGTCCACGCGGGTGCCCGAAGGCTCTCGGGCCACGGCAGGCATCGGTTGCCACTACATGGCGCAGTGGATGGACCGTTCCACCAGCATGGTCACGCAAATGGGCGGCGAGGGCGCCAGCTGGGTGGGCCAGGCGCCGTTCACGCAAGAGCCGCATGTGTTCGCCAACCTGGGCGATGGCACCTATGCGCATTCCGGTGTGCTGGCCATCCGGCAGGCGGTGGCGGCACGCGTGAACATCACCTACAAGATCCTCTACAACGACGCCGTGGCCATGACGGGTGGACAGCAGGTGGAGAGCGGCATGTCGGTGGCGGCCATGACCCATGAGCTGCAAGCAGAGGGGGTGTGCGACATCCGCGTGGTCAGCGATGCGCCCGAGGTGCACCGCAGCAACGCCCGTGCACTGGCCCCGCGCGTGCAGGTGCACCACCGTGATGAACTCGATGATGTGCAGCGTGCCCTGCGCCTGGTACCCGGCGTCACGGCCTTGATTTACGAGCAGACCTGCGCCACCGAAAAGCGTCGTCGCCGCAAGCGCGGCACCATGCCGGCGGCCGAGACACATGTGCTCATCAACGAGGCCGTGTGTGAGGGCTGTGGCGATTGCGCCGTGCAGTCCAACTGCCTGAGCGTCGAGCCGGTGATGACCGGGCTGGGCCCCAAACGTCGCATCCACCAGAGCAGCTGCAACCAGGACCTGAGTTGCCTCAAGGGGCGATGCCCCAGCCTGGTCACCGTGGAAGGCGGGCGCTTGCGTGCACCCGCGCCACAAGCCTCTCTGGGCCATGCAGCGGGCACATGGCCCGAACTGCCCTTGCCTCAGCTGCCCTTGGCCACCGAGGCCTACGGCATCGTGGTGGCTGGCGTGGGTGGCACCGGCGTGATCACCATCGGGCAGTTGCTGGGCATGGCGGCCCATCTGGAGGGCAAGGCCGTGGTCACACAAGACGCGGCTGGCCTGGCGCAAAAGGGCGGTGCCACCTGGAGCCATGTGCAGATCGCCAACAAGGCCGACCAGTTGCGCACAACCAAGGTGGGCACGGCCGAAGCCGATCTGGTGCTGGCTTGCGACGGTGTGGTGGCGGCCTTGCCAGCCACCCTGGCCGTGATGCAGCCGGGCCGCACGCGGGTGGCCTTGAACAGCCACGCGACCCCCACCGCCCATGCCCTGCATCAGCAAGAAGCGACATCGTCTCACCAGGCCTGCCAGGAGCGTTTGCGCGAGGAAGTGGGGGCTGAACAGCTGGCCATGCTCGACGCCATCTTGCTGGCCGAGCGGCTGATGGGTGACGCCATCTACGCCAACCCGCTGATGCTGGGCTTTGCCTGGCAGAGGGGCTGGTTGCCGCTGCAGATGGCGTCCATCCAGGGGGCCATCCACCTCAACCAGGTGCAGGCCGAGCGCAACCTGGAGGCCTTGCAGTGGGGGCGCCGTGCCGCACACGACCTGGCCGCGGTGATGCGCCTGGTGGTGCCGGGGCAAGCGGTGCGCATGCCCGCTTCACGCCGACCACAAGGCGGTGAGCCTGCCGATTTGCAGGCTTTGATGTCGGACCGGCACGACAGGCTGGTGGCCTATCAGGACGCTGCCTATGCGCGGCGTTACACCGAGCGCCTGCAGCACTTGCGTGAGCAGGTGGGCGTTGACGAAACCGCCCGGCATCTGTGCCACACGGCCGGGGTGCAGCTCTACCGCCTGATGGCCTACAAGGACGAGTACGAAGTGGCGCGCTTGCTGGGTGAGCCCGCCTTTGCCAGGCAGATTGCGGCGCAGTTTGAAGGCAGCAGTGGCGTGAGCTGGCACCTGGCGCCCAGTTGGTGGGGGCAGGGCGCCGAAGGCCGGATGCACAAGCGCGCCATGGGCCCGATGTGGCAGTGGCTGATCGCCCGCCTGCCCGCCTGGCGTCGCTGGCGCGGCACCGCACTGGACCCGTTTGCCTTCAGCCGAGAGCGCAGATTGGACAGGGAGGTGCTGCGCCGCTTCGAGCAGTTGCTGGATGTGGTGGGCGATCGGTGGCCCCAGCTGGACGCGCCCGCCCGGCAAGCCCTGCTCAGTCTGGTGAACCTGGCCGATCAGATCCGGGGGTTTGGTCCGGTGCGCGAGCCAGGCGCTCAGGCCGCATTGAAGGCCTGGGCCTCACCGGTGCCTGGCCCTCAATGGCCGTCGCAATCCAGACCGTAGCTGCTCTTGAGCATGGCGCGCTCTTCGGCGGGCGCCTTGCGCAACAGCACGCAGGTGGTGAAGTGGCCCTTCAGGTGGCCGCTGTGGGTGTCCGAGTACATCCAGTCCACGATGTCATCGCGCGTGAAGCTGATTTTCTGCCCCGTGACCACTTTCTTGAGCTTGCGGGGGATGTCGTTGACGGTGCCTTCAAAGCCTTTGTCCTTGGCCTCGAAGGGCATCACCCAGATGAATTCGCGCTGCTGGCCTTCGCGCAACACCACGCGCACCGCCACGTTGTTCACCTGCGCGCCGGGGGCGGACGTGATGTCGAAGAAGTGCGTCAGGCTGGCGCGTGCTTGTTCGGCGGCCTGGATCATCTCCGGGTCGTCCGGGTTGTAGTCAACCGGCTCGATGCCTTGGGTCTCGGCTTCTGCGCCAGATGCGGTTGAAGCAGCAGGGGCCGGCGCGGACGCAGGCGCCGCTGGAGCTTTGGCCGGGGCGGCGCCCTTGCTTGCAGCTTTGGCTGCCGTAGGCTTGGCCAGGCATGGCTGCGGCGTGAAGCCACAGGCCAGGATGCACAGGGCGGTGAGGGTCAGCAGTGGGCGCAGGGTCATGGGTCCGCTTTGATGCAGCTGGTGGGTCAGGCGCCGGAAGTCTAGCAAGTGTGGCGGCCGTGTTGACCCTGGGGAGAATACGGTGCTTCCCTCATCCCCATGGCTCAAAAGCCAGTAAGGTGCCGCATGGTTTCAACATGGATGAGCGGGCGCAGCGTGCGCGCCCAAGGGCTGACGTTGGCCGCCGCAGGGGCGGTGGCGTTCTCAGGCAAAGCGATCGTCGCCAAGCTGATGTACCGCATGGGCGCCGATCCGGTGACCACCGTGGGGCTGCGCATGGCCATGGCCTTCCCGCTGTTCGCTTGGATGGCCTGGTGGTCCGTGCGCAGGCAGGGCCAGGGCGAGGCATTGGCGGTGCCCATGCCCTGGTGGCGCGTGCTGGGGCTGGGTTTCAGCGGCTATTACCTGGCCAGCACGCTGGATTTCATGGGCCTGCGCTACATCAGCGCCAGCCTGGAGCGTGCCATCCTCTACCTCAACCCGACCTTGGTGCTGTTGCTGAGCGTGTGCTTTCTGGGCAAGCGCTTGCGCTGGGCGCAACTGGGCGCCTTGGCGGTGTCATACAGTGGCCTGTTGCTGGTGTGGTGGCACGACTGGCAAAGCGCGTCCTTGCTGGGGGCCGCAGCCGAGGGGCTGAACCCCCGTGCCGCCATCGCCTTGGGCAGCGCGCTGGTCTTCTTGAGCGCACTGGCCTACGCCATCTACCTCATGGGCAGCGGGCAGCTTGTGCAGCAGCTGGGCAGCTTGCGCCTGGTGGGCTGGGCGTCTTGCTTCGCCTGCGCCATGTGCCTGGCCCAATGGGCGCTGGTGTACCACTTCACCGATGGGGCCTGGGGGCGGGTGTCGGGCTTGCCTGCCCAAGCCTGGCTGCTGTCTGCCCTCAACGCCACCTTGTGCACCGTCTTGCCGGTGTGGCTGGTGATGCGTGGTGTGCAGATGGTGGGCGCATCGGCGGCGTCTCAGGTCGGCATGGTGGGGCCCTTGTCCACCTTGTGGATGGCCGCCATGTTCCTGGGCGAGCCGGTCACCGGTCGGCTTTTACTGGGCACAGGCGCGGTGTTGGCGGGCATCGTGTGGCTGGGGCGGATGCGGCCTCAGTGAGCGGCCGCCAGCTTGAGGGCGGCCACCAAGGCCTGGGCCTGGCTGGCAATGGAGGGCGGCATGCGCCCCTTGTCGCCCAGCACCTGGGCGACGTAGGCAGCGGTCGTGGCGGCGTCGACAGCTGACGGCAGGTCGGGCAAGGTCTGCAGCACGCCTTCTTGCGGGGCCAATCCCAGTTCGGCTTGTGGCTGGCCCTGGATGAACACCTCGGCCCTGGGCTGACGCCGGGCATCGGCCACTGGCTCGCCTTCGGTGCCACGCATCAACATGGCGTTGGCGGCCGTGTCACGCAGGAACTGGGTCAGCGAATGGGCGTATTCCGGATGCGTGTGGTTGACCACACGGATGCGGGGCAGTTGGCTCTGCACCGAGCCTGTGGGCGCGATCACTGCCCAGGGGTCCAGCAGCTTGGCGATGGTGTGGCCCGGGTTGCGCAAGCCCAGTTCCCAGCGCATGGCCAGCAACTGGTGCAGGCCAGGGTGCAGGTCGCTGATGTCCATGTAGGCGGGCTGGCCCGCGGCCCATGCGGTGGCCAGGGCCAGGTCCGTGCTGACGACGGGCAGACCGGCCGCCTCGAAGACCTGGCGGCTGGTGACGCGTGTGGGATCACTCCCCAGGCCATGTACCAGGACGCTGCAGCCCGAGCGGGCCAGAAGCCGGGCGAGCAGGGCGGTCAGGTTGGGCAAGCGGCGTGCGCCGTTGTAGGACGGCAGGATCACGATGCCGACCGGCGCTGTGGCTGACGCCGATGCGCTGTGCTGTGCGGCGGCCAGCGCCAGCGGCAAGGGCAGGATGTGGGCATGGGTGGCGGCCCAGAAGCCTTGCAGTTCTTCTGAGGTTTCCCCCTTGACGCGCATGGCCACACAAAAGGCGCCAACCTGGGCCGGTGAAGCCTGCCGGGCCAGCACCTGGCCAAACAGGTCTTGCGATTGCGCGGCGTCAAGGGCGCGCGCGCCGTCTTTGCCTCGGCCTATCTCTTTGATGTAGGGGGCAATGCTCATGGGGGCAAAGGCGCTGGAAGGCGCGCGACAAGGGTGACAGGCGCTCATCCTAGCGCTGTGGCGCCTCCCCAGCGTTGCGCTCAGCTCAAGCGGCTGATCATGGTGGTCACCCGGTCCATGACCTGCAGGATGTTTTCGCTGCTGGCAAACACCTCCTTGGCGTGCATGCTGGCGTTGCTGCTTTGCTCCGCCTTGGCCAGCGCGTTGTCAAAAAAGACCCACTGCTGTTGAGCCAGTTCCAGCTCATCACGGATGGCCGGCGTCGTCTGTTTCGCTTCGTGCAGGAAGCCCAGTGCGTCGGCGAACTCCTGCCTGGCGGTGTGCAATTCCTTCAGCTGCTCCGGGTTGGCGGTGCCCCAGGCCTGGCTCAGGTAGTACTTGGCCGCACGCTGCGACAACATGCGCTGCCTGCCGGACACGTTGACCAGTTTGCCCAGCGTCTTGCCTGAGAACGTTTCGAGCTGAACCGTGCCCAGATGCGCCAGTTTCAGCACCTTGGCGTCCATCGCGATCACGCCCTCCGCCCGTGCGCGATCGGGTTGACCCGTCAGCAGCATGGCCTTGTAGCTGCTCCAGACCGGCTCCAGCGCACCATATGTGGCCAGGATCTGGGGCGTGGGGGCAAAGCCTTTGAGCTCGTCCAGCTGGCGGTCGAACAGAGCGATGGACTCTCTCAGGATGCGCTCGGCTCGGCGGTCGTCCACGCCCTGGCCCATGGCCAGCCACGCCTTGGCCATGCGCTGGGACAGCATGCGTTGCCGCCCCGCGCGGTTGATGGCCTCGTTGATGTTGGGGATCTCGGCGCGAACATCGAGGGTGCTCATCCCACCGGCGAGCGCACACGCGGCAGACAGCGCCACACGCAGGCAGCGTCGCCTGGATGGCAGCACGGGCGGTGCAAAACGGTCGGTGGTTGGCGTGGCCATGGGGGTGGGGGTGTTCACTTGCTTCCTTTGGGTAAGGTGGTGAGCAAGTTCCAGGCCCGAGGTGCCCATGCACAGCCCGATACAAAGCTGCCTCTCACTGGCGGGCAGGAGGCCTGGGGAAGGGCAGTCACATCGCGCACAATCACGGCTGTCACGCACCTGTCACCCCCAAGCACCCCATGAGCATCAAATCCGACCGCTGGATTCGCCAGATGGCCGAATCGCACGGCATGATCGAGCCCTTCGAGCCCGGCCAGGTCCGGCATTCGGCCAGTGGCGAGAAGATCGTCAGCTATGGCACGTCCAGCTATGGCTACGACATCCGCTGCGCACCCGAGTTCAAAGTCTTCACCAACATCCATTCGACTGTGGTGGACCCGAAGAACTTCGACGAAAAGAGTTTCGTCGACATCCACAGCGACGTCTGCATCATCCCGCCCAACAGCTTCGCGCTGGCCCGCACGGTCGAGTATTTCCGCATCCCGAGAAACGTGCTGACCATCTGCCTGGGCAAGAGCACCTACGCACGCTGCGGCATCATCGTCAACGTGACGCCCTTCGAGCCCGAATGGGAAGGCTTCGTCACCCTCGAATTCAGCAACACCACGCCCCTGCCAGCCAAGATTTACGCAGGTGAAGGCTGTGCTCAGGTGCTGTTCTTCGAAAGTGACGAAGTCTGCGAAACCAGTTACCGTGACCGAGGTGGCAAATACCAGGGCCAGACCGGGGTCACGCTGCCTAAGACCTGATCGCGAAAGGCCGATAAAGAGTCACCCGCCCAAACTCGGGGTCATGCCCCAAGTGGTTCTGGCAGCTCATTACGGTCAGTTACAATCTCGGACATTCAGCGCTTTCGGGCGCGGCTGACGGCCCAGCGGCCACGCGCAGGAGGCAACTCCTGCGGCATCACAACAAGAACACCGCCGCTCATTTCTCGCCAATCAGCCGGTTGGATTGCACGGAAGCAGCGATGCTTCGGGAGGGGGTGCAGTCAGGCCTTGTCCGAACGAATCACCAAGTTGTACCCACCCTCATGCGCCGACCGCTCCAATCCCCTGCGTTGATCAACGCGTTCTACGACAGCCTCCGGCCCGAACAGCGAGAAACCGGCCAGGTCATTCAGAAGGCCATTCTGGCGGCGGCACCACACCTTCGCCCGGAAGTGAAGTGGGGCAACCTGTGCTTCATGAACGATGGCGACAACGTGATGGCGATCGTGCTTTACAAAATGCACGCCCACCTCCAGATCTTCAACGGTGTGATGCTGGTGGCCGAGTTTCCTGAACTGGATGGCGCAGGCAAAGGCATGCGGCACGTCAAGTTCCGTTACCGCCAGCCTGTCAACGAGCAACTGGTGCGCGAGCTCACCCTGGCCAGCCTGCAGTCCTGGGGCGCTTCGCACAGATCCACAGGGCCGCGCTGGGGTTGATCAACCCCACACTGGCAGCGAGCAGGCAAGGTCGTTAGCATCTCTTCCATGCACCTCATGAACGCCGATCTGCATTGCCACTCCAACGTGTCGGACGGTACGCTGACGCCCGAAGGCGTCGCCGAGCGCGCCAGCCGCAACGGTGTGGAGTTGTGGGCGCTGACCGACCATGACGAGGTGGGTGGGCAGTTCCGCGCACGTGATGCGGCCTTGAGCCTGGGCATGGCTTACCTGCCCGGCGTCGAGATCTCCGTCACCTTTGCCAACAAGACGGTGCACATCGTGGGCCTGGGGTTTGACATCGACGACCCCAGCATGGCCCAAGGCCTGGCCGACACCCGTGGCGGCCGAGAACGACGTGCCCGTGACATGGCTGCCGACCTGGCCCGTGTGGGCATCCCCGGTGCGTTTGAAGGCGCGCTGAAGTACGTGGGCAACCCCGACTTGATCTCGCGCACGCACTTTGCGCGCTACATGGTCGAAATCGGCATCTGTGCCGACCCCCACGACGTGTTCAAGCGCTACCTCACCGAAGGCAAGCCCGGTTTCGTGGAGCACCGGTGGGCCTGCCTGGCCGACGCTGTGCACTGGATCAGCGGTGCCAAAGGTGTGGCCGTGATCGCCCACCCGGGCCGCTACGACTTCACCCCCAACGAAGAGTACGCACTGTTCACCGAGTTCAAGGGCCACGGTGGCCTGGGCGTCGAGGTGGTCACGGGCAGCCACACCGTGCCGGAGTACGCCAAGTACGCCGACATCGCCCGCGAGTTCGGCCTGCTGGCCTCGCGCGGCTCGGACTTCCACGACCCGTCCGAGAGCCACACGGACCTGGGCACCTTGCCCGACCTGCCGGGTGGCGTGACGCCCGTCTGGGAAGCCCTGGCCGGCCGCGTGTTGCGCGCCTGAGGCCTGCTGGATGGCTCATTGAGCATGCGTTGATGCCCGAGCGGGCAGGCGGCCCATGCATGCGCTAGGCTGCATGCACCATGGCCCAATTGTTTGAAGTTCACCCCGAACACCCCCAGGCCCGGCTGCTCAAGCAGGCGGCAGACATCCTGCACCAGGGTGGCCTCGTGGCTTTGCCCACGGATTCCGGCTACGCGCTGGTGTGCCACCTCGACGACAAGGCCGCAGCCGACCGGCTGCGCCAGGTGCGGGGCGTGGACGATCGCCACCACCTGACCCTGCTGTGCCGGGATTTGTCAGAGCTCTCCAGCTATGCCCGTGTCGACAACGCCCAGTACCGCCTGCTCAAGCTGGCCACACCGGGTCCCTTCACTTTCATCCTGGAAGCCACCAAGGAGGTGCCGCGCCGGGTCTCGCACCCGTCTCGCCGCACGATTGGTCTGCGCGTGCCAGAGCACCGCGTGGCCCAGGCCCTGCTGGCGCACCTGGGGCAGGCCTTGCTGGGCACCACCCTCATCCTGCCCGGTGAAGAGCAGGCGCAGTCGGATGCCCACGAGATCCGTGAACACCTGCAAAAGCGCATCCAGGCTGTGATCGACGCCGGCATCTGTCCAGCGCAACCCACGACGGTGGTGGACCTCAGCAGCGGCACGCCCATACTGATCCGCCTGGGGCAAGGCGACCCAGACCGCCTGGGCCTGCAGGTGGACACGGAATGAGCGGCTGAGGCTGGGCTGTCTGGCGCCAGCAACTCAGCGCACCGGTGGGCGGTTCAAGGCCTGGGCCAGCCAGGTGGCGTCAAATCCCAACCTGAACTGGTCGTCGTCAACCTGAACCACCGGCGTGCCCGGTTCACCCATGCGCCGGAAACGCTCAGCGCAGCCGGCGTTGCTGTCAACGGGGCAGTCTGTGTAGGGCACACGCTCGTCTTTCAGCCAGGACTTGGCTTGCGCGCAGTAAGCGCACGTCGCGGAGGTGTACAGCGTGATGCGGCCCTCAGGCCGCGCCTGCCGGACCGCTTCTCCCTGGCCCTGTTGGCGCCACAGCTGGATGGCGGTGCTGCCGCCCCAGACCAGCACCAGCAAGGCCGCCAGGCTCCACCACGAACGCTTTGAGCGCGTCGATGGGCTCTCGGGTGGTGGTGGGGCGTTGTCCGGCGTGTCCATGGGGTGTGTGGCTCAAGCTGCGGGTGGCGCCGCCTTTTGCCCCAGTTTGCTTTCCTGCCCGGCCAGCAGCTTGCGGATGTTGGCCTCGTGGCGCCAGATCAGCAGCGCGCTCATCAGCACCACGCCGGCAGTCTGGGGCAGGAGCCCCTGGAAGGCGAATTGCAAGACGGGGGCGGCCAGCGAGGCCGTCAGCGCCGCCAGTGAGGAGTAGCGGAACACGGCCGCCATCACCAGCCACACGAGCAGCACGCTGCCGCCCATGCCGGCGTGCAGCCCCAGCATCACGCCGGCGGCCGTGGCCACGCCCTTGCCGCCCTCGAATTTGAAGAACACCGGCCACAGGTGGCCCAGGAACGCGCCCAGACCGATGGCGGTGACCTGCAGGTCGCTCAGCCCGCATTTGACCGCCAGCAGCACCGGGATGTAGCCCTTGAGGGCGTCGAAGAGCAAGGTCAGGATGGCCGCGGCCTTGTTGCCCGAGCGCAGCACATTGGTGGCACCCGGGTTGCCGGAGCCGTAGCTGCGCGGGTCGGCAAGCCCGAACAGGTGGCTGACGATCACGGCAAACGACAGCGAGCCGATCAGGTAGGCACCCACGGCCAGCAGCGCGAGGGTGAGTCGAGGGTCGAGGGCGTCGGTCATCGGGAATCAGCGTGGCAATGCCGCCGGATGCGGCAGCGGGGCATGACGAAGGCCGCCAGTTTAGACGCTCGTGGCGGGCGGCTGGGTTTGTACCAGCCTGGGCACGCTGGCGGCTTGAGCACAATCCCTGCAGTTTCGCGAACCTGACGGCCTTTGTTGTCGTTGTCTTGCCCGTCCATGATCACCTACCAAAACGCCCGATGGTGGCAAAGCACCTGGCTCATCTTCCTGGTGGTGGCCAGCGTCGCGGGCGGCGCCTGGTGGTGGGCCAGCTCTCAGGCGCAGGCACCAGCTTCGGGTTCGGCTGCCGGCCAGCCGGCGCAGCATGCCGCTCGCCAACCCAAGGTGCCGGACTCCGCCATCCTGGTCCCCCCCACCGTGATGGACGACGGCCGCCCCAGCGATTTTTCGCCTGAGGACTGGGCTGCGCTCAAGGTGGCGATGTCCAAAACGCCCAACCCGCGCGCCGAACTGGAGCGCATCGTCAAGTACCTTCGCTTCCAAAAAGGCTTCGAGCAATGGCAAAGCCTTGACGCCAGTGGCGACCTGGCCAAGCGCCGCCAGTTGGCCCAGCGCCTGCTGGAGCAGGTGCCTGAGCGCCTCAAGCAAAGCGAAATGACCTACGGCGAGGCCATGTTGGTCCAGTCGGCCTTGCTGGCCGATCTGGAGCCCAACGAAGAGCTGCGCAAACCAAAGCTGGAGGCCTTGCAGGAGCAACTCAAGGCGGCCAGCCCGCAGGTCGATCCCCAGCAAGCGGCCCGTGACGACGATCTGGAACGCGAGTACAAGCGACGCGAGGCGGCCATCGTCTCGGACTACCAGTCAAGGCCGGAAGCCCAGCGCAACCACGAAAAGTTCGAGCAGGACCTGGACGCCGCGCGGCGAGCCGTCTGGGGCAGCAAGAAGTGAAGCCCTGACGGCGACCGATAGAATCGGTTTGCCATGTCACGTGCCACCCCATCCTTCCTGCCCGTCCTGTTCGCCTCACTGGGCGTTGTGGCGGTGCTCGTGCTGCTGTGGTGGCATGGGGCCGTCGTGGCGCCCTTTGTGCTGAGCCTGGTATTGGCCTTTGTGCTGCGCCCCGCGGTCGATGCCCTCCAGCGCTGGGGCTGCCCTCGTACCCTGGCGGCCGGCCTGTGTTTGCTGGCCATGAGCCTCGTGGCTGTGCTCACCGGCTTGCTGCTGGTGCCCATCGTCTCCGAGTTGCTGCCCATGCTCAGAGATCGCCTGCCCGACATGCTGGCCAGCCTGTGGATGCTGGTGGCACCCTGGCTGAAGCAATGGGGCGTGGACGTGCCGGACAACGTGGCCGCCTTCAAAAGCGAGATGGCCACGCTCTTGCAGGCCAATGGTGCGCTGGTGGGGGGCCGCCTGTGGAGCTCGCTGCTGGCGGGGGGCAGCTCTGTGCTCAACCTGGTGGGCCTGCTGACCCTGATCCCGCTGTTGACCTTTTACTGGCTCGCAGATTGGCCGCGCCTGGCGCCCAAATGGCACGCCCTGGTGCCCCAGCGCTGGCAGCCGCTGTGGCGCAGCCTCATCGACGAGTGCGACGGCCTCATGGGCCAGTACATGCGGGGCCAACTGCTGGTCATGGTCATCCTGGCGGCCTACTATGGCCTGGGTCTGGCGCTGTTTGGCTTCAGGCTGGGGTGGCCCATTGGCGTGCTCACCGGCCTGGCCATCTGCATCCCCTACCTGGGTTTTGGCACGGGCCTGATCCTGGCTTTGCTGGCGGGCCTGCTGCAATTTGTGGGCACACCCGCCGGTGCCGGGCATGCCCTGCTGGCCGTGGCTGTGGTGTACGGCACGGGCCAGGTGCTCGAAAGCGCCTACCTCACGCCCCGCCTGGTGGGCGAGCGCATCGGCTTGCACCCGCTGGGTGTCATCCTGGCCCTGATGCTGTTTGGCCAGTGGATGGGCTTGTGGGGGGTGGTGGTGGCCTTGCCTTGCGCCGCGCTGGCCATGGTGCTGGCCCGTCGTGCCTGGCGCCTGTATGTGCAGAGTGTTTTCTATGCCCGATCGTGAGCCTGTCCCGACCCTGGCTGCGCTGATGCGGCAGCTGCCCCGGCAGATGACCTTGGACCTGGGCCTGCGCCAGGCGCCGGGCCTGAGCGACTTCGTCGTCGGCCGCAACGCCCAGCTGCTGGACTGGCTCTCGGGCTGGGCCAGTGGCGAGCCCGAAGCCGCCACCCTGGCCTGGGGTTCGGCGCTGGCGGCCTACCTCGGTGGCGAAGCCGGCGCCGGCAAGACCCACCTGCTGCAAGCGGCGCTGGGGGCGGTGGTCACCCGGGGCTGGGGCGGCATCAGCCTGGGGGCGCAGCACTGCCAGATGTGGGACGCGGCAGACCCGGCCTGGCCCACCCTGGCCGTGATCGACGACTGCGACACCTTGCCCGCTGAGCACCAGCACCTGGCCTTCAACCTGTTTTTGCAGGCGGCCGAGTCCCGCTCCAGCCTGGCTGACCCTGGGCAAGGCCCCTTGTTCATCCTGGCAGCGGGCCGGGTGACCGCGCCCGAGCTCAAGCTGCGCGACGACCTGCGCACCCGCCTGGCCTGGGGCCTGAGCTTTGAAGTACAGCCCTTGGACGACGCCGGCCTGCGCCAGGCCCTCCTGCGTGAAGCCGCACGCCGTGGCCTGCCCCTGGGCGACGAGCTGCTCAACCACCTGCTCACCCGG
>CANBQJ010000040.1 GCA_947371645.1 Burkholderiales bacterium
CGCTCGGCCAGGCCACCGCTGTGAGACTCGCCCACGCCCCAGCCATTGAGCACCACGGCGTCACCGGCCTTGAACTCGGGGTGGCTGCTGTCGCGCACCGTGCCGGCCAGGTCGATGCCGGGCACCAGCGGGAACTTGCGCACCACGGGTGACTTGCCGGTGATGGCCAGCGCGTCCTTGTAGTTCAGCGTGGAAAACGCCACGTCCACCGTCACGTCGCCGTCGGGCAGGGTGCTGTCGTCCAGCTCGGCCAGGCGGGCCTGGTAGCCGTCGGCGTCTTTCGTGATCTGGATGGCGCGGTACATGGTGTTTCCTCGAACGGGGTGTGAGCCGGGTTGAATCGCTGTGCAGCATACGTCAGCGGCTGAGGGCCGGGTGTGGGCGGCCAGGAGCCCGATATGCTCAGGCCCATGCTGGAAGTCAAAGGCCTGCGCAAATGCCATGGCGCACACACGGTGTTCGAAGGGGTGGACCTGCGGGTGGCGCCGGGTGAGTTCATCGCCATCGTGGGCGATTCGGGCGTGGGCAAGTCCACCTTGCTCAACGGCATCGCGGCCCTGGAGCCCATGGATGGGGGCGAGGTCTGGCTGGATGGCCTCAACTGGCTGGCCCTGCCCGAGGCCGAGGCCGCCCGGCAACGCCGTCGCCACCTGGGCTTCGTGTTCCAGGCCTTTCATGTGCTGCCCCACCTGGACGTGGCGCAGAACGTGGGCCTGCCGCTGGTGCTCTTGCAGCAGCCGGACGCGGGCCGGGTGGCGCAAGCCCTGGCCGACGTGGGCCTGGCCGACCTGGGCGAGCGGCTGCCGCAGCAGCTCTCTGGCGGGCAGTTGCAGCGCGTCGCCATTGCACGCGCGGTCGTGCACCGGCCCAGCCTGATCCTGGCCGATGAGCCCACCGGCAACCTCGACCCCGACACCGCCGCCGCCGTGATGGGCCTGCTGCAGGTGCAGGCCCGATCGCACGGGGCGGCTTGCGTCATGGTGACGCATTCGCAAGCGGCGGCGGCCCGCGCCGACCGCGTGCTGAGGTTGACGCGGCAGGGCCTGCAAGCGGTGGTGGCATGAGCGCTGGGCCGGGGCTTGGTCAGGGATGGCGCAGCAGCTGGGCCTTGACCTGGCGGCTGCTGCGCCAGTACAGCTGGCCCGAGTGGCGCCTGCACCCCTGGCGCCAGGTGGTGGCCGTGCTGGCCGTGGCCCTGGGCGTGGCGCTGGCCTTGTCGGTGCAGCTGATCAACCAGTCGGCCATGGGCGAGTTCAGTGCGGCGGTGCGCAGCGTGCAGGGCCAGGCCGACCTCACCTTGCGTGCGGCGCGTGGCAGCCTGCCCGAATCGCTGCTGGCCACGGTGGCCCAGGCCGATGGCGTGGCGGTGGCCAGCCCGCTGCTGCAGCGGCCCGCCGAGTTGAGCGTGCCCGGCCGCCCGCCCTTGCGCCTGACCCTGTGGGGCATCGACGCCCTGGCCGCCGCGCTGGTGACGCCCTTGAGCCTGCCGCAGCTGGCGCCCATGGGCACTGCCGTGCCCGCCGCATCGGCAGCAGGCGCAGCAGCAGTGGTGGCATCGTCGTCGGAAGGCCAGGACGCCGCGCCCCGCCGTGACCTGGGCTGGTTGTCGCCCGAGGCCATCTTCCTCAATGCCGCCGCGCGACAACGCCTGGGTGTGCGGCCGGGTGAACGCATCCAGTTGACGGTGTGGCCGTCCAGTCCCATGCCAATGCCTGCCCCTGCTTCCTCGCCTGCCGACCGGGTGACCGATCCAGCAGGCGATGCGCCCAGCACCCTCACCGTGACCCTGCGCGGCGGCATCGAGCTGGGCCGCGAGCCCGCCGCCGTGATGGACATCGCCGCCGTGCAGGACGCCGCCCAGGCCTGGGGCCAGCTCAGCCAGATCGCGCTGCGCCTGCAAGCCGGTGTGGACGCGCAGGACTGGGCCCGGCGCCAGCACTGGCCGCCCGGCGTGCTGGCCGAGCGCCCGGAGGACAGCGGCCAGCGGGTTTCCGAGCTGTCGCGCGCCTACCGCGTCAACCTCACCGTGCTGGCCCTGGTGGCCCTGTTCACCGGCGGCTTTCTGGTGTTTTCGGTGCAGGCTTTGTCGGTGGCTCGCCGCCTGCCGCAATGGGCCTTGCTGGGCGTGCTGGGCCTGGGCGCGGCCGAACGCCGGCGCCTGGTCTGGCTGGAATCCGCCGCGCTGGGCGTGATGGGCGCGGCGCTGGGCGTGGCCCTGGGCACGGCCCTGGCGGCGCTGGCCTTGCGCGTGCTGGGCGGCGACTTAGGGGGCGGCTACTTCACCGGCGTGCAGCCCACCTTGCAGTGGTCCTGGGGCGCGGCGCTGGCCTATGGCGGGCTGGGCGTGCTGGCCGCCATGGCCGGTGGCTGGGCGCCGGCGGCCACCGTGGCCCGCATGCCGGCCGCGCAGGCGCTCAAGGGGCTGGGCCTGGTGCAGACGACGCTGGAGGCCGCGCAAGCCAGCCGCGCCAGCGTGTGGCGTGGCCTGGCCTGGTTGCTGGCCTCAGGCATGTTGACGCAAGTGCCACCCTGGGGCGGCGTGCCCTGGGCCGCTTACGCCGCCGTGGCCTGCCTGCTGATGGGCGGCCTGGCCCTGGTGCCGGCCGTGGTGGCCGCGGTGCTGGGCCTGTGGCCACGCGGCAGCCTCCTGCGCCACGCCAGCGCCCTGCTGGCCGTGGAACGCGCCCGCCGCCTGCGCCATGGCGCGGCCGTGCTGATGGCCGGCATCGTGGCCAGCCTCAGCTTGTCGGTGGCCATCACGGTGATGGTGGCCAGCTTCCGCGTGTCCGTCATCGCCTGGCTGGACGTCATCCTGCCTGCTGACCTGTATGTGCGCGTGGCCGGAAATGGCGCTGGTGGCGCGACAGGCCCGGACGGCCCCAGCCTGCCGCCCGACTGGCCCGACCGCGCCCGCGCCCTGCCGGGTGTGCGCAGCGCCCGAGGCGCCTGGATCGGCGCCATCAGCCTGGACCCCGCCCGCCCGCCGGTGGTGCTCATCGCCCGCCCCTTCAACCCCGCCGAGCCCGCCTTGCCGCTGATGAGCCCGCTGGGCACACCGCCGCCGGGCCGCGTACCGGTCTACGTGAGCGAAGCCATGGTGGACCTCTACCGCGCCGTGCCCGGCCAGACTTTGTCTTTGCCCCTGCAGGCCGGCCAGCCCCCGCTGCAGGCCTGGGTGGCCGGCGTCTGGCGCGACTACGCCCGCCAGAGCGGTGCCCTCGTCATGGACCTGGGCGACTACCGCCGCGCCACGGGCGACACCCGCCTCACCGACCTGGGCCTGTGGTTGCTCCCCCCCCTGGACGACGCGGCGGCCGCCCGCGTGGAGCAGGCCATGCGCCATTGGCCCGGCGCCGACCAGGCGGGCCTGCAGTTCGCCCAGCCCCGCGAGATCCGCGCACAGACCCTGCGCATCTTCGACCGCAGCTTTGCCGTCACCGTGTGGCTGCAGGCCGTGGCCATCGGCATTGGCCTCTTTGGCACGGCGGCCAGCTTCTCCGCCCAGGTGCTGGCGCGCCGCAAGGAGTTCGGCCTGCTGGCCCACCTGGGCTTCACCCGCCGCCAGGTGCTGGGCGTGGTGGCCGGTGAAGGCGCGGCGCTGAGCACCGTTGGCGCGGCCGTGGGCCTGGCCCTGGGCCTGCTGATCAGCGTGGTGCTGGTGAAGGTGGTCAACCCGCAGAGCTTCCACTGGACCATGGACATGAGCCTGCCCTGGCCGCGCCTGCTGGCCCTGTGCGGCGCCGTGGTGCTGGCCGGCACAGCCACCGCCTGGCTGGCGGGCCGCAAGGCGGTGAGCCTGGATGCGGTGCAGGCCGTGAAAGAGGAGAGCTGAATGCACAGACGCCTGTGTCTGCATGCGATGGCCCTGGCCGCCCTGCCCGCCGCGTGCACACCCGGTGATGCCCAGGCGGCCCAAAGGGCTGCTGGAACCGCTGCAGCGCCCACCGCCGACGGCGGCCCCATGGCAACCGCCACTGGCGCCACGCTGCCCCCCGTGCACCCCGCCCGCCGCCTGGCCTTCCCGCGCGATTTCGGCGCCCATCCCGATGCCCGCACCGAGTGGTGGTACCTCACGGGCTGGCTGGCCGCGCCGTCGGCCACCCCATCTGCCGTGGCGACCGCCACACCCGCCTGGGGCTTCCAGCTGACCTTCTTCCGTTCGCGCACCGACATCGGCGCCGACAGCCGCAGCGCCTTTGCGCCACGCCAGCTGGTGCTCGCCCACGTCGCGCTGACGGACGTGCAGCATGGCCGCCTGTGGCACGCCCAGCAGGTGGCCCGCGCCGGCTTTGGCGTGGTGCACGCCGCAGAGGCCGACACCGATGTGCGCCTGCGCGACTGGTCCCTGGCCCGCCGCGGCACGGCAGAGGCCAGCGTCTACACAGGCCAGGTGCAGACGCCCGACTTCCGCTTGCGGCTGCAGGCCCGCAGCACGCAGCCGCTCTTGCTGCAAGGCCAGCAGGGCCACTCCCGCAAAGGCCCTTTGCCGGCCCAGGCCAGCCACTACTACTCGCAGCCCCAGCTGGCCGTCACTGCCGATCTGGATACCCCATTGGGTATGCGCCTCCAGCTGCAAGGCAAGGCCTGGCTGGACCACGAGTGGAGCGAGTCGGTGCTGGACGCCCGGGCCGTGGGCTGGGACTGGATCGGCATGAACCTGGACGATGGCAGCAGCCTGATGGCCTTTCGCATCCGCGACCGCCAGGGTCTGGCCATGTGGGCCGGTGGCAGCTGGCGCACCGCCGGGGGCGAGCTGCAGGTGCTGCGGCCCGACGAGTTGCGCTGGACGCCGTTGCAGCACTGGCAAAGCTCCCACACTGGCGCGCGTTACCCCATGGCCTGGCGGCTGGACGTGGCCGGCCGCCAGCTGCAGGTGCAGGCCCTGGTGCCCGACCAGGAGCAGGACGCCCGCGCCAGCACCGGCACGGCATATTGGGAAGGCCTGAGCGCCCTGCGCGATGCCCAGGGTGCGCACCTGGGTTGGGGCTACCTGGAGATGACGGGCTACGCTGGCAAGCTCAGCCTGTGAAGGGGGGCCGGGCCGCCCGGCAGCGCAGGTGTGGTTCAGCGCCGCATGGTGGGCCGCAGGGGCGCGGTGCGCACGGGCAGGCCCAGGTCCGTCAGGCGCTGGTGGGCACGCTGAACACAGGTCTGCTTGTCGGCATCGGGCATGGCCATCCAGCCCTTGATGTCGTCCAGGGTGCGGCCACAGCCCACGCACACATCGCCGTCGTTGAGCGTGCACAGGCGCACGCAGGGGCTGGGTGTGCCGGTGTGGGGCGCATCAGGCAAGTCGGGCACGTCAGGCGCAAGGGGCATGCCCACATTGTGCCGCGCACGCCCTGCCTGGCGCCGCATGCGCCCACCACGGGCAGGGCCTCAGTGTGACGGTGTGCCCAGCAAGGAAGCCATGGGCGGCAGGCCGGCCACCATCTGCAGCAGGGACTCGATGCGTGCGGCGCCCAGCTTGCTGCGGATGTGGGCCACCTGCGTGCGCACGGTGGACAGCGCCACGCCGAAGTCGTCGGCCATGTCGGCAGGGCGCAAGCCCGCGATCAGGCCGTTGAGCACGCGGCGTTCGGCGTGCGTGAGGTGGTGCTGGGCACAGAACATCTCGAAGGCCAGGGCGCTGAATGGGCGTTCGCGGCCCATCATCACCAGCACCTGGGGCTGGTCGCTCAAAGGGGTGCAGGCCAGGTACTGGCGGGACTCGCCCTGGCTCAGGGGCACCATGGTGCGGCGCCCCTGTGCCGCCTGACGCAGGGCCTGAACCAGGGCCTGGGGGTCGCCGTGCCTCAGGCTCAGCACATGGTCTTGAACCACCAGGTGAGGGTGCGCAGCCAGCGCATGGCGCGCACAGCGGTTGTAGGCCAGCAGGCGGCCGGTGGGCGCGCAGATCAGCACGCCGTGGTCCAGCTCGTCCAGCACCGCGCCCAGCAGGCCGTGCAAGGCGCTGCAAGGCAGGGGCTCGAAAATCGTGGGGGCCGCGCGGCCCGTGGCCCCGGCTGGGCTGACCACCGCCGCCGCTTGGGCGGAGCCCAGTGACGGGCTGATGTCCCAGTGGTGGTCTTGAAACGCCATGACGATCCCCATTGATGTGTATGGCGACCGAGTTTGTAAAGGGGCGAAAAATTTGTCCATCATTCCAATGGATGAGGACACCCCCATCAGGGGGAACCCGGAGAAGGCTTCCCTCTCAAAGCGGCAACTGCCTCCCCCCTTAAACAGGGGCCCTCAACCGTTACTTTGGGTACGCATTCGGCCAATACCACAGCGCAGCCGGGGGGCAAAGAGGGGCCTGGCCGTGCGCCGTCATCCCCCAGAGCGGCTTCGATGTCGGGCGTGGTGGCCCCGAACACCACCCGCGTGATGCCGGCCCAGAACATGGCGCCCGCGCACATGGCGCAGGGCTCGCCGCTGGCGTAGACCGTGGCGCCCACGGTGGCCGCGTCGCCCAGGGCCTTGCGGGCTTCGCGCACCAGCACCACCTCGGCGTGGCCGGTGCAGTCGGCGGCCGTGACCTGGTTGTTCTGCGCCAGCCAGAGCATCTGGCCGTCTTTCACCAGGGCGGCGCCAAAGGGCATGTTGCCGGCCTGGGCGGCCTGGCGGGCGGCGGTGAAGGTGGCGCGCAGGTAGCGGGCGTCGTCGTCTGCTGTCTTGGCTGGGTCGGTCATGGTCGCTCCTCAGATCTCGTCGATGGCCGTCTGGCGAGACCGGGCGTCGTCGCCTTCGATGGCGAAGCGGTCGCGGGTGCGCACGTAAAAGCTCGCACCAAAACGCGCCACGGGGAAGTAGTCCTGCAGGCGCACGCGCCAGGTCTGGGTGTCGACCAGGCCTTCGCGCACGCGCAGCCATTGCACGCGGCCAAAGAACACATGGCGGCTTTCGTTGTGCAGGTGCTCGTGCAGCACGCACTCAAACGCCACGGGCGCTTCGGCGATGCCGGGCACCTTCAGCGTCTGCGAGGGCTGGGGCGTGAGGCCCACCAGGTCCAGCTCACTCACCTCTGCAGGGGCCTCGGTGGCGCAGCCGTGCATGGCCGCGGCCACGCCCTCGTCGCACAGGTGCACCACGAACTCGCCCGTGCGCAGGATGTTGACGGCGGTGTCCTTCAGCCGGCCCTGGCTGTTGCGGTGGTTGACGCTGAGCATCACCAGCGGCGGCTCTTCGCCCACCATGTTGAACATGGAAAACGGCGCGGCATTGACCACCCCGTCCTCATTCAGTGTGGTCACCAGCGCGATGGGCCGGGGCACGATGAGGCTGGCCATCAGCTTGTAGCGCTGGTAGGTGGTGAGGGCTGGGAAGTCGATGTCTTGCGTGGCCATGTGATCACCCCGGGAGCTTGCCGTCGACGCCTTCGATGTACCACTTCATGCCCCACAGCTCGGCTTCGGTGATGACCTGGCCAGCGGGCACCTTGATCGCGCCAGCCTGGTCTTTCACGACGCCGCCAAAGGGGTGGAAGCCGCCCGCCAGGATCTCGGCCTTTTTGGCGTTGAACAGCTTGGCCACGTCAGCGGGCACCACCGGGTTGAGCGCCGGCAGCTCGATCATGCCGTCCTTCATGCCCCACTTGGTGTCTTCGGCCTTCCACTGGCCGGCCAGCGCGGCCTTCACCTTGGCCACGTAGTACACGCCCCAGTTCACGGTGTTGGCGGTGAGCTGGGCCTTGGGGCCGAAGCTGGCCATGTCCGAGTCCTGGCCGAAGGCGTACAGGCCCTTGGTTTGGGCCATCTGCACGATGGCCGGTGAATCGGTGTTCTGGTAGAACACGTCGCAGCCCTGGCCGGTGAGCGCCACGGCGGCATCGCGCTCTCGGGTCGGGTCGTACCAGCTGTTGATCCACACCACCTTCGTGTGGGCCTTGGGGTTGACGCTGCGGGCGCCATGCGTGAAGGCGTTGATGTTGCGCAGCACCTCGGGGATGGGGAAGGAGGCCACGAAGCCCAGGTTGTTGGACTTGGTCATCTTGCCGGCCACCATGCCCAGCAGGTAGGCACCTTCGTAGAAGCGGGACTGGTAGATGCCCACGTTCTTGGCCATCTTGTAGCCTGTGGCGTGCTCGAAGATCACGTCGGGGAAGTCTTTGGCCACCTTGAGCGTGGGCTCCATGAAGCCAAACGAGGTGGTGAAGACCATCTTGCAGCCATCGGCCACCAGCTCACGGATGACGCGTTCGGCTTCTGACGACTCGGGCACGCTTTCCACGAAGACGGTCTCGACCTGCTTGCCGAAGGTCTTTTCCACCAGCTTGCGGCCCAGGTCGTGCTGGTAGGTCCAGCCCACGTTGGACACCGGCCCGGAGTAGATGAAGCCGATTTTCAGCGGTGTGCCGGCAGCACGGGCCGGGCTGGGCAAGAGCGTGGGCAGGGCGGTGGCGAGTGTGGCGAGGGCAGGGCCCAGGGCCCCGAAGGACGTGGCTTGCAGCCAGTGGCGACGGTTCATGGTGCAGACTCCGGTTGGCGGTTCAGGTATGCACCATGTTAAATTCAGGTATACACGATGCGGCCGGTATGTATGCAATCGGCGTGCCGACTGGGCTGCACCAAGCTGGCACCGGCTATGATCTGCCCACCGCAATCACGTATACAAGATCAGGCCCATGCGCTTGTCTCACAAGGCCGATGCCGCCTACCTGGCCATGCGCCAGGCCATCATGGAGCAGGCGCTCACCCCTGGCACCCGGTTGCCGGAGGACCGCCTGGCCGAGCAGTTCGCCATCAGCCGCACCCTGGTGCGCGCCGCCCTGTCGCGCCTGGGCGCTGAAGGGCTGGTGGAGATGGGCAACAAGCGCACGGCCACCGTGGCTTACCCCAGCCTGGAAGAGGCCCGTGCTGTTTTCGAGGTGCGCCGCTGCCTGGAAGCCGAGGTGGTGCGCCTGGTCTGCCTGCACTGGCAGGACGCCTGGCGCGCCCCTTTGACCGAGCACGTGCGGCAGGAGCAGGCGGCGGCCCAGGCCGGCCAGGGGCAGGTGTCCATCCGCCTGGCGGGCGAGTTCCACATCCTGCTGGCGCAGCGCGCGGGCAACCCGGTGTTGTCGCGCTATCTGTCCGAGGTGACGACGCGTTGCTCGCTGATCCTGGCGGTGTATGGCCGCCCGCATTCGTCGGACTGCGCCATCACCGAGCACCTGGCGCTGATCGACGCCCTGGCCCGCCGCGACGCCCCTGAGGCCATGCGCCTGATGGCCTCGCACCTCGAAGGCATCGAGCAGCGCGCGCTGATCAGCCACATGGGCGCCAGCGAGCAGGACCTGGCCAGCATCCTGGCGCCGTATGCATCTGCGAACCCCGCAGCCAACCCGGCCGCGTGAGGCCCGGGCCCAGGCCCAGGTTCAGGTTCAGGCTCAGCGCAGCTTGCCCGTCAGCACATCCCACAGCATCACCCAGTCGCCCATCAGGCTGTAGAGCGGGTAGGTGAAGGTGGCGGGGCGGTTGTGCTCGAAGAAGAAGTGGCCCACCCAGGCAAAGCCGTAGCCCAGCACCGGCAGGGCCAGCAGCCCCAGCCACTGACCGGACCAGATCACCCAGGCCGCCAAGGCCAGCACGCCCAGGCTGCCCACCGTGTGCAGGCGCCGGCAGGTGAGGTTGGCGTGCTGCGACAGGTAGAAGGGGTAGAACTCGCGGAAGCTGTTGTAAGTCTTCATGGCGCTGCAGCTTAGCACCGCCATGGTGCTTATCGGGCGATCAATCCCGAGGGGCTTGCGCACACTGGCCATGCCCGCTTCCGGGGCGGGGGTGGCCCCTGCCCGAAGCGATGCGAGCGTCCAGCCCGACGAGGAAGCCATGCGCAGCAACCTGCCCATCACGCAGCAAGAATACGAATTGAGAGAGGGCGCCACCATCGTGTCGCGCACCGACGCCCAAGGCCGCATCACCGAGGTCAACGACGACTTCGTGGAGGCCTCGGGCTTCAGCCGTGCCGAGCTGCTCGGCCAGCCGCACAACCTGGTGCGCCACCCGGACATGCCGCCGCAGGCCTTCGCCGACCTCTGGGCCACCTTGAACGCGGGCAAGCCCTGGACGGGCCTGGTCAAGAACCGCCGCGCCAATGGCGACCACTACTGGGTGGTCGCCAATGTGACGCCGCTGCTGACAGGCGATGTGCTCACCGGCCACCTGTCGGTGCGCACGCGGCCCACGCGCGAGCAGGTGCAGCAAGCCGAGGCCCTCTACCGCGAACTGCGAGACGACCCGGACTGCGGCTGGACGCTGCAGGAAGGGCAGGCGGTGCGCCGCAGCCATGCCGCCTGGCGAGGGCTGGTGCGTGCCGCGGGCGCGAAGGCCGCCTTGCCCTCACGCGCGGCCGTGTGGGCCCTGGGCCTCTTGCTGGCTGGTGCCCTGCTGCACCGTGCGGTGCAGGCGCCCTCTGCGGGCAGCATGGCGCTGGCGCTGTTGGTGGCCGCAGCCGCCGGCCTGGGCTGGGCTCGCCTGTCGTGGCGCGTGCAGGGCCTGCTACAGGTCGTGACGCGGCAGCTGGACCAGCTGGCGCAAGGCCGCTTCGATGGCCTGGTGCGCGCCCCGCATGGCGACGGCCTGGACGCTGCGCTCTACGCCCTCAAGCGCGTGCAGACCCGCCTGGGCCATGACGTGGCCGAGACCCTGCACCAGGCCCAAGAGAGCGCGCGCATCCACCAGGCGCTGGACGTGGCCGCTGCCAACCTGCTGCTCACCGATGCCGAGCACCGCATCGTCTACGCCAACCCCTCGGTGCTGGCCATGTTCAAGCGCGTCGAACCCGAGTTGCGCCGCGCGCTGCCGCGCTTCGACGCGCAAGCCGTGCTGGGCGCTCGCCTCACCGACCTGCACCCGGCGCCCGGGCAACTCGAAGCCTTGCTGGGACAGCTGCGGGGCGAACACCGCACCCGCTTGCAACTGGGCGCGCGCACCTTCGACCTCACCTTCAACCCGGTGCCCGACGGGCACGGCCGCGCGCTGGGCGTGGTCGTGGAATGGCAGGACGTCACCGACAGCCTGGCCGAGCGCGAACGCGATCAGCAGCTGGCCCAGGAACAGGCCCGCATCAAGCAGGCGCTGGACGCCGCCTCGCTGCCCGTGCGCATCGCCGATGAACACGGCACGCTCGTCTACGTCAACGACGCGCTGATGAACGTGCTCAAGCGCGACGAGGCCGCCTTCCGCTCCGAGCTGCCGGGCTTCGAAGCCAGCAAGGTGGTGGGCTCGTCGGTGGGCATCTTCTACAAGGACCCGGCTGCCGCCCTGGCGCGGCTGCGTGCCATGGAGCAGCTCACCACGTCCACCATGAACCTGGGTGGCCGCACCTACGAGGTCATCACCACGCCGGTGCGGGCGCGGGACGGCCGCAAGATCGGCTCCATCGGCCAGTGGCAGGACAAGACCGAGCAGCTGCGCGCCGAAACCGAGATCGCCGAGCTGGTGCAGGCCGCGGTGCAGGGCGATCTGAGCCGCCGCATCGGCGTGGTCGACAAGACGGGCTTCTTCAAAGCCCTGGCCGAGCAGTTCAACGCGCTGGTCAACACCATCTCGCGCACCATCACCGAGGTGAAGACCTCGGCCGAAGAGCTCACGGCTGCGGCGGGGCAGGTTTCGGAGACCTCGCAGTCGCTGTCGCAGTCGGCGGCCTCGCAAGCGGCCAGCGTGGAGCAGACCAGCGTCTCGTTGCAGCACATGGCTTCGGCGGTGCAGCAGAACTCCGAGCACGCCCGCGTCACCGACGACATGGCGTCCAATGCCTCGCGCGAAGCGATGGAAGGCGGCACGGCCGTGGGCAAGACGGTGGACGCCATGCGCGCCATCGCCCAGAAGATCTCCATCATCGACGACATCGCCTACCAGACCAACCTGCTGGCGCTGAACGCGGCCATCGAGGCGGCGCGCGCGGGCGAGCACGGGCGCGGCTTTGCGGTGGTGGCTGCCGAGGTGCGCAAGCTGGCCGAGCGCAGCCAGATCGCCGCGCAGGAGATCAGCCAGCTGGCGGGCAGCAGCGTGGGCCTGGCCGAGCAGGCCGGCAGCATGCTGGCGCTGATCGTGCCGGCCATCCACAGGACCAGCGAGCTGGTGCAGGAGATCGCCGAGATATCGGGTGAGCAGGCCTCGGGCGTGCGCAGCATCACCGGCGCCATGGACATGCTCAACAGCAGCACGCAGCAAAACGCGTCTGCCGCAGAACAGCTGTCGGCCACGTCGGAGCAGCTGTCGGCACAGGCCACGCAACTGCACGGGCTGATGAGCTACTTCAAGCTGCAGGGGCAGGTGGCCTAGCCTTCGGCGTCCAGCGTGCTCACAGCGAGGCGCCCAGCGCGCGCAACCGGGCCAGCAGGCGCTCTGGCGCGGGCGACACCTTCTTGTGTCCGGCCGGTGCCGCGTTGTTCAGGAAGACCACGCCGGTCTTGCCTCGCGCCACCTCGCGCCCCGAGGCCAGGTCGGTGAGCTTGAAGACCAGGTCGAAGCCGTACTTGTTGGGGTCGGCGGGCACCATCTCCACGTGCATGGTCTCGCCGTAGAAGGCTTCTGATTTGTACTGCGCCAGCATGTCGCCCACCACCAGGGTGTGGCCTTCGACGTCCAGCTCGCCGGGGTAACCCAGCGAGCGGAAAAAACGCACACGGGCCTCGGACACCAGCGTCAGCAGCAGCGCGTTGTCCAGGTGACCGCCCTGGTTGACGTGGCTGATGTAGATGGGGATGTCGGTGGCGAAGATGAACTGCGCGGGCAGTTCGAACTGGATGCGGGCCATGGGCGGGGATGGGGTACTGCTGAACGGGACAAGCCATGATACCTGCGGGTTAACCCGGTACGCTGGCTTTGTCCGGCGGTCAAAAGCTTGGCCTCACAGCGAGTTGGGGCGTCACAGGCTGGCGCAGCAGGCGCTGCGTAAACTCGCGGCCATGCTTCATGCCGCACCCGTCGCCGCACCCACTGCAGCAACCATTGCAGCACCCGACGCGGGCAGCCTGAAGCAGCGCGCCCGCCTGGATGCCCTGCGGCTGTTTCTGGCGCACTGGCGCAGCTCGCTGATCGGGGTGTCGTTCCTGACTGCGGTCGTGGCATTGGCCTTGCACGACCACGTGAGCGCGCCGGTGCTGGCAAGCTGGGGCGCCCTGGCTTGCCTCAACTACATCGGCCAGGCCGTCGTGAGCTGGCAGCTGGAGCGTTCGCCCACCCTGTCCGCTGCCGCTCCCCGCTGGCTGCCCTGGCTGCACGTTTCGGTGGTGGTCAGTGCCCTCGTCTGGGGCTTGCTGCCCTGGATGGTCCTGGCCGGAGGGCCACCCGTTTTGCTGCTCACTTGCCTGTTCGACCTGATGCTGCTGTTTTGCGTGACCAACACGCCCAGCACACCAGGCCTGGTGTTGGGGGCGGTGCTGCCCATGGTGCTGGCACCACTGGCCTTGCTGGCGCATGGCGGCTTGCATGTGGAAGGGATGGTCGCCCTGGCCTTGTATGCGCTGATTTTTGTCTATGGCTTGCGCATCCAGGGCGCCATACAAAGCGCCATGGAAGAACGCCATGTGGCCAAGGACCTCGCGACGGCATTGCAGCTTCATCAGCAGCGATTGATGGAGGTCGAGCGAGAGCGCACCCTGCTTCTGGAGCGGCAGCGGCTCATGCGCGACATGCACGATGGCCTGGGTTCCGCGCTCACGTCATCGCTGGTGGTGGTCGAGCGTGGTGAGGTGCGCCCCGCCGAACTGGCCACCATGCTGCGCGAATGCGTCGACGACCTGCGCGCCGTGATCGATTCGCTGGAGCCGACGCAACACGATCTGGTCACCCTGCTGGCCATGCAGCGCTACCGCTTTGGACCCAGGCTGGAGGCTGCGGGCATCCAGCTGGAATGGGACATGCACGACCTGCCCCCTCTGGACTGGATGGGCCCACCCGAAGCCTTGCAGGCCATGCGCATGGTGCAAGAGGTGTTCACCAACATCGTCAAGCACGCCGACGCACGCCATGTGCAGGTGTCGTCGCGGCAGGCGGGTGACACCGTGGTCGTGCGGGTCACAGACGATGGTCGCGGCTTCGATGTGCAGGCCCAGGCGACCGGGCGCGGGTTGCGCTTTTTGCGTCAGCGCGCAGCGGGGCTGGCCGGCACACTGAGCGTGGAGTCAGCCGTGGGTCAGGGCACGACGGTGCAGTGGTGCCTGCCCATCCACCGCTAGCCGAGATCGACCCGGTTCACGCGGTGGGCTTCCAGCATGCGGGTGCCCAGCACGGTCATGCGCAACTCGCCCACGGCCTTGACCTTGGAGCCGATGTCCAGGCCCGCCGCCACCACGCCATGGGGCCGCAGGTGGATGAACTCGCCGGTCTCCAGCATCACGCCATTGGGTTCGCCATGCAGCGCATAGTGCCAGGCGCCCACCACGCCCTGGATGGTGGTCTCGCCCGGCTCGCCGTCGGGGCCTGCGATCGGCGTGCCGGTGACGTCGGCAAAGGATGCGAACTTGAACACCGGGTGGGCGCCCTGTGCCGTCTTGGGCGAGTGGTCTGCCACCGCCAGGACGCGCAACTGCCGGCCGGGCCCGGTGGCCTGGCTCAGCGCGAGGCCTTGGTCGGCGGGCACCGAGACCTGCACCACGCTGCCTTTCATCTTGACCAGCGCGCCCTCGATGTCGCCTTGGGGGCTGAAGAGCAACTGCTGGCAGGTGCCGTGGATGAACTCGCGGTGTTTGGACATGAAGGCCTCAGGATGTGGACGTGCCCAAGCGGCGTGCGGCGCTCATTCGTGGGCGACCTGGATGATCAGCTTGCCGAAGTTCTTGCCTTGCAGCAGGCCGATGAAGGCCTCGGGTGCGCTCTCCAGCCCGAAGACGACGTCTTCACGCACCTTGACCTGGCCGCCTTGCACCCAGCCTCCCATCGCGCTGGCGAACTCGTGCCAGCGCGGGCCGAAGTCGTCGAACACGATGAAGCCTTGCATCGTGATGCGCCGGCGCAGCAAGGTGCCCATCAGCAGCCCCACCCTGTCCGGGCCCGGCGGCAGTTCGGTGGCGTTGTAGGCAGAAACCAGTCCGCACAGCGGGACGCGGGCCCGCGTGTTGAGCAAGGGCAGCACCGCATCGAACACGGCGCCCCCTACGTTTTCGAAGTAGACGTCGATGCCCTTCGGGCAGGCGGCCGCGAGGTGACCAGGCAGGTCGGGGGCATGGTGGTCGACACAGAAGTCGAAGCCCAGCACATCGATCACGTGACGGCATTTGTCGGGGCCACCTGCGATGCCCACCACATAGCAGCCCTTGAGCTTGGCGATCTGGCCCACGATGGCGCCCACGGGGCCACTGGCTGCGGCGACCACGACGGTCTCGCCGGGCATGGGCTTGCCGATGTCCAGCAGGCCCATGTAGGCCGTGAAGCCGGGCATGCCCAGCACGCCAAGGGCATGCGAGGGGTGCGGGTCTTCAGGGTAGAGCACCGTCAGGCCCTGGCCGTCGGAGACCGCGTAGTCCTGCCAGCCTGCGTAGCCTTGCACCAGCTGGCCCGTTTTGAAGGCGCTGTGGTGCGACACCTCGACGCGCGACACCGTGCCGCCCACCATCACGTCGCCGAGGGCCACGGGCGCGGCGTAGGACGGCCCCTCGCTCATGCGGCCACGCATGTAGGGGTCCAGCGACAGGTAGAGCGTGCGCAGCAGCAGCTGGCCGGCTTCAGGCGTGGGGACGGCCTCGCTTTCGAGGCGGAAGTCGTCGGCGGTCGGCGCGCCGCGCGGCCTGGCGTGCAGGACGATGCGGCGGTTGGCAGTGGTGGTCTGGGGCATGGTGCTTGTCGGTGGGGGCGATCAAGTCACTTCAAGGCCTTGACCAGCGCATCGAACTGGGCGTGCAGGGACCGGTCGTGCGGCGTCACCGGTGGCACGGGCTTGCCGATACCGAGCAACTGGTACACGGCCATCTGCGCCGCCCGCACCGAGTACTCCACCGTGAACACCGTGTCTTGCGGGACCTCGACGAACTGCCCGATGAAGGCAAAGTTCTTCGTGTCGGGTGGCACCGGCAGGGGGCGGTCGCCCGGCGCACGGGGCATGAACATGCTGGTGATGTAGGGCATGCGGCAGGGGATGCAGTTGGCGGTGGCCATGGCGGTGTCCGCATCGAACCGCAGGTGGCCGCACAGCTCTTGCAGCACTTCAGCGCCGGTGCAGTCGGCCATGGCCTTGGCCACGAAGTTGCCGATGCGGTCCGGAAAGAGCCCATAGCCCCAGAACACCTGCACGCCAGCCGGCTGGTTGGCGAAGTGCGGCTGGTGGGCCAGCACGATGGACATCAGCCAGTTCGAGTCTTTGAAGGTGACCAGCCCGCCGGTGCCCGCTTCGTTGCCGCTGAAGCGCTGCATCTGCTCGAAGAAGGCTGGGTCTTTCAGGGTGACGGTGAAAGACGCCCAGTTCGATTGCGCGATGCAGCTGTTGAACGCGGCCGGACGGCCGAACGATGGCCGGCCTTCGGCGAGCTTTTCCCACAAGGTCCAGGCGCCGTTGTGGGCCTTGCTCAGCTTGGCTGGCGCTTCTGTCATCGAGCCCAGGCTGGAGGCATCGGTCATCGAGCCGTTCTGCACAAAGACCAGGTCACCGTCTTCCAGCTGCCTGGTCTCGGGCTGGCCTTTCAAAGTGCAGTGCAAGGCGATCACCTGGAAGCGGCCGCCTTCGGTCTTGTGGTCGAGATCGGTCACCGTGCAGTCGTTCACCATGCGCACGCCCTGGGTCTCCAGCCAGCGCTGCAAGGGGCGGACCAGCGAGTCGTGCTGGTTGAGCACCGTGCGCTTGACGCCGGCCAGGGTCTCGATGCGCGAGAACTCCAGCACGAAGCGGTGCAGGTAGCGTCGGAACTCGACCGCGCTGTGCCAGGGCTGGAAGGCGAAGGTGGTGGCCCACATCAACCAGAACGGGGTGTGGAAGAAGCTGGGTGACAGGTGGTCGGTGATGCAGCTGTCGCCCAGCGAGGCTTCATCGGCATTGGCCAGCTTGAGCAACTCCAGCCGGTCGTGCATGGCAAAGCCCATGGCCGCCACCGCCACCTTGGCACGGCGGCGGTCCACCAGGCGCGCCATGGCCTTGGAGACGTGCCGCTCGTTGAAGGCGAGCGTTTCGTCAAAGACGCTGAGGCCCGCTTGCGTGAGGGAAGGGATGGACCTGAAGAGGTCCCAGGTGCATTCGCAGTTGTCGGTGGTCAGCATGCGGCCGCCACGCATCGTGTAGCCACGGTCGGCATCGCCCGCACCGTCCAGGCTGCCACCCATCGCGGCGCCCGCCTCCAGGATCGAGATCTGCTCGCCCGCCATGCCCCCGTCTCGGATGAGGAATGCGGCAGCGGCCAGAGAGCCGATGCCCCCTCCCACGAGGAAGGCCTTGCATGTCGAAGTCATGGTTGCCTAACTCGTGAGGGCTGTCTTGACGGGTCTTGGTGAAGCGCTGCACCGACCTCCGACCGTGAGGTCGAAAGCGGTGCATTGCAAGGGCGAAGGTAGGCGATGGGCTTGCGGTCGTCGGTGCGGTGGCCCACACAGCGGCGGCGCGGTGGGGCGCGCGTTCATGCGGTGGCGGCCGGCATCCAGGTCTGGCTGGGCCAGGCGGGTGCCTGCGTGGCGGCTTCATAGGCCAGGCGCAGGGCTCGCGCGTCGCACAGCGCGTGGTGGCGCGAATACGGTGCCAGCGCCTGGGTCTTGAAGTAAGCCTCTGCAGCGGCCTTGCCGGGCCCCGATCCCGTCAGGTGGTGGACGTTCACGGGGTGGATGCGGCGGCGGGTGGCGGCCCAGGTCCGCGAACCCGAGGCCTGGACGGCGAGGTCAACGAGTTCCCAGTCCAGGTGATAGCCGTGGGCCAGCTGGAGGAACTCGCCGCTGTGCAGCCCAGCCACCAGCCCGGCCAGGAAGACCGACAGGCGGGTGCCCAGTTCCGTGTGGCTGCACGCCGCGTGGGCAACCTTGCCGAACTGAGGCAGCACCACCGCAGACGCATACCAGCTGGCCGCGCTCAGGTGCGCACTGTCCGTGACCTCGGCGTAGAACGCCTGCCCGTTGCCCTCGCCGTGCGCCGTGACGATGCCCACAGACAGCAGGTGAGGGCGGGTGACGAGGTCGGTGAATTCGGTGTCGAGGAAGGCAATCATGTTGGGTGCTGCAAAGGTGAGGGCGGCAAGGGCCGGTATGACAGACCTTGACACGGCGGCCCGATTCTTTCGGTGCGACATCGAACAGACCTGGCGGGGGGCGGCGCGCAGGCTGCAACGTCCCGCTCACCTGAAAGACGACCCCACCATGGCTTACCAAAGCGTGAACCCCAACACCGGCAAGGTGCTCAAGAGCTTCGAGCACCAGAACAACGCCCAACTGGAAGCGTCTCTGGCGGCGGCCGAGCACTGCTTCCACAGCTGGAAGCAGACGAGCTTTGGCGAGCGCGCCGTCATCATCAACAAGGCTGCGGCGCTGCTGCATGCCCACGTCGATGACTTCGCCAAGCTGGAGACCCTTGAGATGGGCAAGCGCATCAACGAGGCGCGTGGCGAGGTCAAGTTCAGCGCCGACATCCTGGCCTACTACGCCAAGCACGCGCCGACCTTTCTGGCGCCCTCGCCGCTGCACCCCTTGCATGGCGAGGCCCACATGGAGAGCTCGCCGCTGGGCGTGCTGTTTTGCGTCGAGCCCTGGAACTTCCCCTACTACCAGCTGGCCCGCGTGGCTGGCCCGCAGCTGATGGCGGGCAATGTGCTGGTGGTCAAGCATGCGGGTTGCGTGCCGCAATGCGCCATCGCCTTCGAGCGCCTGCTGCGCGATGCCGGCGCGCCCATCGGGGCTTACACCAACCTGCTGATCTCACACGAACAGTGCGACCGCGTCATCGACGACCCGCGCGTCAAGGGCGTGGCCCTGACCGGCAGCGTGGCCGCAGGCCGTCAGGTGGCGGCCCGTGCCGGCCAGAACCTCAAAAAGTCGTCGATGGAGCTGGGGGGCAGCGATGCCTTCATCGTGCTGGACGACGCCGACCTCGACCAGGCCATCCCCTGGGCCGTGTGGGGCCGCATGTACAACGGCGGGCAGACCTGCTGTGCGGCCAAGCGCTTCATCGTGCTGGAGGCCATCGCCGACCAGTTCACCGCGAAGTTCAAGGCCGCGCTGGCGCTGCTCCAGCCCGGCGACCCGATGGACGAGAAGACCACCCACGGGCCGCTGTCCACCGAGGCCGCGCTGCTGCAGCTGTTGGCCCAGGTGGACGCCGCGGTGAAGGGCGGTGCCACGCTGCTGATGGGGGGGCAGCGCATCGCGCGTGCCGGCGCCTTCATGCAGGCGACCATCCTCACCGACATCCTGCCTGGCAACCCGGCCTTCCGTGACGAGTTCTTCGGCCCGGTGGTGTCGCTCTTCCGCGTGAAGGACGAAGCCGCCGCCATCGCGCTGGCCAACGACTCCGACTTTGGCCTGGGTGCATCGGTCTGGACGAAGGACGAAGCGCGCGGCCGGCGTGTGGCCAGCCTCATCGACGCCGGCATGGTGTTCGTCAACAACCTCGACTGGGCCGACGCCAGCCTGCCCTTTGGCGGCATCAAGCACTCGGGCTATGGCCGTGAGCTGGGCAAGCTGGGCATCCAGGAGTTCATCAACAAGAAGATGGTGCGCACCGGGCGCATCGCGGCGCCGCTGTGAGCGGTCCGCATCAACCAGGAGCAGCCATGAACACCTCGTCCAGCAGAGCCATCGTCACCGAACCCCCGGTCTGGTTCATCACCGGCTGCTCCACAGGCTTCGGCCTGGAGCTGGCCCGCCAGGCCATCGCACTCGGCCACCGCACGGTGATGACCGCGCGCAACCCCGACCATCTGACAGGCCACGGTGGCACCGAGAACGTGCTCTTGCTGAAGCTCGACGTGACCCAGGCCGATCAGGTGGCCGCGGCCGTTGAAGCGGCCGAAGCCCGCTTTGGTGCGATTGACGTGCTGGTGAACAACGCGGGCATCGGCTACTTCGCGGCCATCGAAGAAGGCGAAGAGGCCGAGGTGCGCCAGATGTTCGAGGTCAATGTGTTTGGCCTCACCCGCATGGTCCAGGCCGTGCTGCCGGGCATGCGCAAGCGCCAACGCGGTTGCGTCGTCAACGTCTCGTCCCTGGCCGGGTTGCGTGGCATGCCCGCGCTGGGTCAGTACAACGCCACCAAGTTCGCGGTGGAAGGCCTCTCAGAAGCTTTGCGGCTGGAGGTCCAAGCACTGGGCATCCAGGTGATGGTGGTCGAACCCAGCGGTTTTCGCACCGACTGGGCGGGCCGGTCCGCACAGGAAAGCAAGCAGCAGATCAGCGACTACCAGGCCACCGCCGGCAAGGTGCGCGCGGCCATCCGGGCCTCGTCGGGGCAACAGCCAGGCGACCCGGTGCGCGCGGCCGAGGCCATCCTGCGTGCGGTGTCATCGGGCACGCCGCCCCACCACCTGCTTCTGGGCAACGATGCCTTCGAGGGTGCGATGACCAAGCTTGGCGAGTTGCAACGGGACTTCGAAGCCGGCGAGGCGGTGGCACGCGCGGCCGACTTCCCACCCGTTTGACCAGGGTCATGCCCATGCGGTACCGCCACACCAGGTGCCGCATGGACACCCCATGGCCAGGGTGCCATCATCGTGGCCAATGCGGGGGAGGGCCTGGATGCACGCGATGGTGTTGAAGCAAGTGGGCCAGCCCCTGGTCTGGACCGAGCTGCCCGACCGGCAGCCTGGTCCGGGCGAGGTCCGCGTCCGCGTCACGGCGTGTGGCGTGTGCCGCACCGACCTGCATGTGGTCGATGGCGAGTTGCCGCATCCGCAGGTGCCCATCATCCCGGGGCACGAGATCGTGGGCCGCATCGACGCCATGGGGCCCAATGTGGCGGGCATGGCGGGCAGCATGGGGCTGACCATCGGCCAGCGCGTGGGCATCCCCTGGCTGGGACACACTTGCGGCACTTGCCCCTGTTGCCTGGCGCAGCGCGAGAACCTGTGCGACGCCCCCCTGTTCACCGGCTACACCCGCGACGGGGGCTTTGCCACGTCGGTGGTGGCCGATGCGCGCTTTGCCTTTCCTTTGGGTGAAGCGCTCAGCGAACAGGGCAGCGATGTGGCCATGGCCCCCCTGCTGTGTGCAGGCCTGATCGGCTGGCGCGCCCTGGGCCTGGCAGGAGACGGCAAGAAGCTGGGCCTGTACGGCTTTGGCGCGGCCGCACACATCCTGGCCCAGGTGGCAAGGTGGCAGGGCAGGTCGGTGTTCGCCTTCACCCGGCCAGGCGACCAGGGCACGCAGGCCTTTGCCCGCAAGCTGGGTGCGACCTGGGCGGGTGGCTCCGATGAAGCGCCGCCGCAGCAACTGGACGCGGCCATCCTCTTTGCCCCCATGGGCGAGTTGGTGCCCCTGGCGCTCAAGGCCGTGCGCAAGGGCGGCAAGGTGGTGTGCGCCGGCATCCACATGAGCGACATCCCCCGCTTCCCCTACAGCCTGCTGTGGGAAGAGCGCCAGCTGCTGTCGGTGGCCAACCTCACCCGCCAGGACGGGCTGGACTTCCTGAGCCTGGCACCGCAGATGGGCATCGTGACGACGACCACACGCTACCCCCTGCAGCAGGCCAACCAGGCCTTGGCGGATCTGCGTGCCGGGCGCTTCGAGGGGGCTGCGGTGCTGGTGCCCTGATGGCCGCGGCACCGCAGCACTGCAGCCCCGTGAGGCCCGGTCAGGGGACTGCTCAGTACACCAGGCTCATCTTGTCGACCACCTTGCGCACGCCGACCGATCCCCATGCCGAACGCTTGGCCAGTTCGCGCTCGTCCCAGCTGTGCACGGTGCCCGTCAGGGTCACGTCGC
>CANBQJ010000041.1 GCA_947371645.1 Burkholderiales bacterium
GCCGACGTGCTGTTCCAGAACACCGACTCGCCCGCCGTGCTGCAAACCGCAGAGAAGGCTGGCAAGTACGCCTTCGGCTGGGATTCGGACATGACCCAGTTCGGCCCCAAGGCCCACCTGGCCTCGGCCATCATCAACTGGGCCCCGTACTACATCAAGGCCACCAAGGACGCCCTGGAAGGCAACTGGTCCACTGGCAGCGTGTGGTGGGGCGTGAAGGAAGGTGCCATCGACATCGTGTCGATCTCCGACAAGGTGCCGGCAGATCTGAAGGCCAAGGTTGACCCCGTCAAGGCTGGCCTGAAGGATGGCAGCTTCGTGATCTGGAAGGGCCCCATCGTTGGTCAGGACGGCAAGGAAATCCTGGCCAAGGATGCCGTGGCCGACGACAAGTTCCTGGGCGGCATCAACTTCTACGTCAAGGGCGTCGACGGCGCCGTGCCTTCGTCGAAGTGAAGCCCCAGGCCGGCGCCCGGATGGCCTCACGGTCGTCAGGGCGCCGGCCTTTTTCATTGACGGTTCACCGTCAGCCGATGCCAAGAAGGTCATGCCATGAGCACCCCCCGTTTTCACGTCCCCGCTGATCAGCTGCCCACCTTGTTGCAGGCCATGCCCAAGGCCGAGCTGCACATGCACATCGAAGGTTCGCTGGAGCCTGAACTGATTTTCGAGCTGGCGCGGCGCAATGGCGTGAAGCTGCCCTATGCCTCGGTCGAAGACCTGCGCGCGGCCTACGCCTTCACCGACCTGCAAAGTTTCCTGAACATCTACTACGCCGGTGCTTCGGTGCTGCTGCAAGAGCAGGATTTCTTCGACATGGCCTGGGCCTACCTGAGCAAGGCCCGCGCCGACAACGTCGTCCACACCGAGATGTTCTTCGACCCGCAGACCCACACCGACCGTGGCGTGCCCTTCGAGGTGGTGATCAAGGGCCTGAGCCGCGCCTGCCAGATGGCCAAGGTGGAGCTGGGCGTGAGCGCCTCGCTCATCCTGTGTTTCTTGCGTCACCTCTCTGAAGAAGACGCCTTCAAGACCCTGGAGCAGGCCTTGCCCTGGCGCGCCCACTTCATCGGCGTGGGCCTGGATTCATCGGAGCGTGGCCACCCGCCTGAAAAGTTCGCCCGCGTCTTTGCCCGCTGCGAAGAGCTGGGGCTGTTGCGCGTGGCCCATGCCGGTGAAGAAGGCCCGCCCGCCTACATCACCAGCGCCCTGGACGTGCTGCACGCCCAGCGCATTGACCATGGCGTGCGTTGCGTGGAAGACCCGGCGGTGGTCAAGCGCCTGGCCGATGCCGGCATCGCCCTCACCGTCTGCCCGCTGTCCAACATCAAGCTCTGCGTGTTCAAGACCATGGCCGACCACAACCTCAAGACCTTGTTGCAGCAAGGCCTGAAGGTGACCATCAATTCAGACGACCCGGCGTATTTCGGCGGCTACATCAACCAGAACTTCCTGGCCACCTTTGCTGGCCTGCCCCTGGATGGCAACGATGCCTACACCCTGGCTCGCAACAGCATCGAGGCCAGCTTCGTGACGGCCGCGCAGCAGGCGCCTTGGTTGCAGGCGTTGGACACGGCCTTCGCGCCCTTCCGCGTTCATTGAGTGCGCTCAGGCCAGGGCGGCCTTCAACGCCAGCGCCTCAGGCCCGAAGGCATAGGCGTCCATGGCCAGGTGGCCGTGGGTCACGCTGGCGTGCACGCGCACGGCAACCGGCCCACCGGCCACTTCCGGCGTGTTGCCCAGGGCCGCACCCGCTGCAAAGTAAAACGGCAGCCAGTGCTCGTCGGTGGGGTGCATCACGGTGGCGTAGGGCGCCTGGGTCTCCCACGCCAGCAGCGCAGGCCAGTCGCCGGCCTGCGTGCGTGCGTCCACCCAGCTGCGGAAGGCAGCACTGTCGGCGGTCTCGGGCGCGTTCACTGGCGTGGGCTGGCTGAAAAAGCGCCGCAGGTTGTGCGTGAGGCTGCCAGAGCCGATCACCAGCACACCCTGATGGCGCAACGCATGCAGCGCCTGCCCCACCTTCAGCGTCTGCTCTGCTGACCACGTGGGCACCAGCGACACCGGCAGCACCGGCACATCGGCCTGGGGGTAGAGGTGCATCAGCGTCGTCCAGATGCCGTGGTCCAGGCCACCTTGCGGGGTCCACTGCACGGGCAGTCCGGCGGCCTCGATCAGGTCACGCACTTCATGCGACAAGTCCGGCGCGCCGGGGGCGTCGTAGCGCACTTCGTACAGTGCAGGCGGGAAGCCGCCAAAGTCGTGGATGGTGCCATGTTGCGCAGCGCCCAGCACCGTGTTCACCCGGGTGGCGGTGTGCGGCGACATGACCAGCACGGCCTTGGGGCGGCCGAAGGTGGCGTCGATCACCGGGCCCAGGCGCTGCATGAACAGGCCGGCTTCGCCCGGCTCAATCGCGATCATGGGCGAACCGTGAGACAGGAACAGCGTGGGCAGTGCTTGTGGGGTGTGGCTCATGTGGGGCTCCTGTGCCGCTTGCCAAGGTGCTCGGGCAAGAACTGAGGTGAGGCCATCAGCGCCAACAACAAGGCCAGCGGCACGGTGGCCACATAACCCAGGTGCTTGAAGCCCAGGGCGCCCAGCACGCCGCCCACGAAGAAGGCGCAGACCAGGCTGGCATGCAGGCGCAAGCGCTCGACGTTCACGCGCACCTTTTGCTCTTGGGGGATGTGCGCAGCGTTCCAGTAGAGCAACTTGCCCAGTTCGATGCCGATGTCGGTCACCAGGCCGGTGACGTGGGTGGTGCGGATCTCCGCTTGCGACACCTTGGTCACCACGGCGTTCTGCAGGCCCATCACGAAGCACAGCAGCGACACCGTGACCGCCATGGACGTGCCAATGAGGTGGTGCAGGGCGCCCAGCACGCCAAAGGCCAGCAGCAGCATGGCCTCCAGCAGCAAGGGCAGGGCAAAGACCTGGCGCACCCCGCGCTGGCGCGCCCAGTTGATGAGGATGGCCGATGTGGCCGCACCCAGCACGAAGGCCACCAAAGAGCTGAACCAGTCGATGGCGGCCACCACCTGACCCAGGGCCAGCGTGTCTGCCATCGACGACACCACGCCGGTCATGTGCGAGGTGTACTCATGCACGGCCAGGAAGCCGCCCGCGTTGGTGGCGCCGGCCACGAAGGCCAATGAGACGCCCAGGTGCACGTTCGCCCGCCGGTTGCGCTCGGGCGAGGTGAGGGTACGCAGGTACTGGACAGGCATGGGCGGGTAGGCGGTGTAAGCTCAAATCATCGCGCATGCGGCGCTGCTTGTGACGTGTCAGAGGCTTGAATCGTTGCCAGATGGCTTCAGGTCAAGGATGACACGGCACCATCCTCCTCACGTTCAGATCCTTTCAATGCCGTCAGCAAATCTTGCGCCGTCTGCCCCCTCCGTGAGCCTGTGGCGCTGGGCCTGGACCCAGACCCGCCGCGACCTGCGCGCGAGCGCCATGCGCTTCTTGCTGGTGGCCGTGGTGCTGGCGGTGGCCGCCTTGTCGGCTGTGGGCTTTTTTGCCGACCGCATCGAGCGTGGTTTGCAGCGCGATGCCGCGCAGCTGCTCGGTGCCGACGTTCTGGTGGTGGCCGATCAGCCTGTGCCCGCTGCCTTGCCACCCCTGGCAGGCAGCCTGGGCTTGCGTGTGGCCTCCACGGCCGTGCTCTCCAGCATGGCGCGCCTGCCGGATGAGCGTGGTGGCGAGGCCAGGCTGGTGGCGCTCAAGGCGGTGAGCCCCAACTACCCCTTGCGTGGCCACCTGAGCCTGGGGCGCTTGTTGCCCAGCGGGTCGGTTCAGAAAATGGCCGAAGCCCCGGTGGGTGGCCCGCCATCCGGCCAGGCCTGGGTGGACGCGGCCCTGCTCACGGCACTGGGTCTGCAGGTGGGCGAAGACATCTGGCTGGGTGAGTCGCGCTTCCGGGTGTCTGCGCTGATCACCAGTGAGCCCGACCGGGGCGCCGGCTTTGGCAGCTTCGCGCCACGCGTGATGATCCGCCAGGCCGATCTGGCCGCGACACAGCTGGTGCAACCAGCCAGCCGTGTCACCTACCGCCTGCTGGTCGCCGGGCCCGCGCGTGCAGGCGACGCTGACCAAAGCCGCGTCGCCCCCAACGACGGCGTCGGCACCACTGGCCATGCGCCGCTTGCCCCTGTGGTCGACGCGGCCACGTCGTCTGTTGCCCAGGCCCGCCGCACACCGGACCTGGCCCTGCGCACTTTCACCGAAGCCGCCCGCAAACAGGCCGATCAGGCCCGTGGTGTGCAGGTCGAGACCCTGGACCAGGGCCGCCCGGAAATGCGCGCCACCATTGACCGTGCGGGCCTGTTCCTGCGCCTGGTGGCCTTGTTGGCCGGTCTGCTGTCGGCGGTGGCCGTGGCCTTGGTGTCGCGAGATTTTGCCCAGCGCCGGCTCAACGACTGCGCACTGCTGCGCGTGCTGGGTGTGTCGCAAAGCCTGATGGCCCGCGCCTACGCCCTGGAATTTGCCTGGATGGGTCTGGGGGCCAGCCTGGTGGGCCTCTTGCTGGGCTGGCTCTGCCACCTGGTCTTTGTGGCCTTGCTGGGCCAGTTGCTGATGGTGGACCTGCCGCCGCCAGGCTGGCAGCCCGCGGCGCTGGGCCTGGGCGTGGGCGTCCTGCTCACCTTGGGCTTTGGCCTGCCACCGGTGCTGCAACTGGCCAGCGTGCCGCCGCTGCGCGTGCTGCGCCGAGACCTGGGCCAGATCCGCGCCTGGTCGGCCACGGTGTGGCTGCTGGGGGCGGGCGCCCTGGCCGGCATGCTGATGATTGTGGCGCGCGACCTCACCCTGGGCGGCATCGCCCTGGGCGGCTTTGCCCTGGCGGTGCTGGTGTTCGCGTCCTTGTCGTGGCTGGCCGTGTTCACCCTGCAGCGCGTGGTGGACCGCCTGGCCGGGCGCATGCCCATGTGGTGGGCATTGGGCACCCGGCAGCTCACGGCCCAGCCGGGGCACACGGTGGTGCAGGTCTGTGCCTTAGGCGTTGGCCTCCTGGCGCTGATGCTGCTGATCCTGGTGCGCACCAGCCTCATCCAGAGCTGGCGGGCGTCCACCCCGGCCGATGCGCCCAACCGTTTCGTCATCAACATCCAGCCTGCCGAAGTGACGGCATTCCAGAAGCAGTTGAAAGATGCGGGCGTGCAGCACTTTGACTGGTACCCCATGTCGCGCGGCCGTTTGGTGAGCGTCAATGGCAAGCCCGTGAGCGCCAAGGACTACGAAGGCGAGCGCGCCCAGCGCCTGGTCGACCGCGAGTTCAACCTGTCTCACTCGGCCCAGCCGCCTGGCCACAACCAGATCGTGGCCGGCCGCTACACCCCGGAAGAGGCCGATGCCTTCAGCGTGGAAGAAGGCCTGGCAAAGACGCTCAAGCTCAAACTGGGCGACCGTCTGCGGTTTGACATGGCCGGGCAGCCCATGGAGGGCCGCATCACCAGCCTGCGCAAGGTGGACTGGACGTCGATGCGCGTGAATTTTTTCGTGATGTCACCCAAGGCGCAGATGCCTGACTGGCCCATCACCTATATCACCGCCTTCCAGATGCCTGCAGGTGCCAGGCTGGACAGGCAACTGGTCGCCCAGTTCCCCAGCATCACCGTGGTGGACGTGTCCGTCACCCTGGCGCAGATCCAGGGTGTGCTGGAGCAGGTCATCACGGCGGTGCAGTTCCTCTTTGCCTTCACCCTGGCCACCGGCGTGATCGTGCTGATGGCCGGCTTGATGACCTCGCGCGATCGCCGCGCCCGCGAGTGGGCCGTGCTGCGCGCGCTGGGTGCCAGCCGCCAGTTGCTGGGGCGGGTTCAGGGGGTGGAGCTGCTGGGGCTGGGCCTGCTGGCCGGCGGCCTGGCGGCCACGGCGGCGCTGGTCATCGGTGCCAGCCTGGCGCACTGGGTGTTCGAGTTTGCCTGGCAGGCGCCCTGGTGGTGGCCACTGGCCGGAGCGGCGCTGGGCGGGGTGCTGGCCCTGTCGGCTGGCTGGTGGAGCCTGCGGGGCGTCACCCTGCGGCCCGTGACGGCCACGCTGCGCCAGGCCGAATGAAGCCTGAGCGCGGTGGCTGCCGTCTTCAGTTCTGCGCGATGCTGTTGATCAGGCCCATCTCGGCGCTGCCCATCAGCGATTCGATGTCCATCAGGATCAGCAGGCGGTCGCTCACGTTGGCGATGCCGGTGATGTAGGTGGTGTCCACCACGGCGCTGCTCATCTCCGGCGCCGGCTGGATGGCCTGTTCGGCCAGCTGCATCACGTCGCTCACCGAATCGACCACGGCACCCACCACACGACCGCGCACATTGAGCACGATCACCACGGTGAAGCTGTTGATGTCCACGCCGCCTTCGTCGTTGATGCAGTTGAACTTCACCCGCAGGTCGACAATGGGGACGATCACGCCACGCAGGTTGACCACACCCTTGAGGTAGGAGGGCGCGTTGGCAATCTTGGTGGGCTGCTCATACGAGCGGATCTCCTGCACCTTCAGGATGTCGATGCCGTACTCTTCACTGCCCAGTCGGAAGGTGAGGTATTCGCGGCCGGCCGGCACGTGGCGCACCTGGCGAGCCTGGCTGTTGCGCATGCCGAAACCATGGGGGGCGCCAGGGGCGTCGCCACGGGGAGCGGTCGAAGAGGGTGTGGCGGCTTGCAGGGTTTCCATGCTCGTCCTTGCGGTGCGGTGAGACAGGGTTGGTGCCGGCGAGAACCGGCTCTGCTGGTTTATCGGCCAGCGCCGGCCAAACTGAAGCCTGGTTTCAGGCGCTCAGAACGTCAGGCCGTACCAGCCCAGGCCCACGCCGGTGCTGTGGCTGCCGGGGGTGGCGTTGGTCACACTGTGGGTCAGGTCCAGGCCCAGCACATCGGGGATGAGCCACCAGCGCAGGCCCAGGTTGCGGCTGGCAGGGCTGCGTTGGTCGCCCAGCGCTTCGGCAAAGAGCAGCCAGTGCTCGTGGGGTGTCCAGGTCATGGCCAGCCCGTAGGTGTTGCGGCTGTCGCTGGGGTCATGCAGGCGGCTGCGGCCCAGGTTGGCGTGCACCGACCAGTCCGGGGTCAGGGGGACGCTGACGATGGCCAGCCAGCTGCTTTGCTGCACATGCCAGGCGGTGTCAGGGCCACTGCCTGCGCGGCCTTGCTGGGCCTGCGTTTTCAGCCCGAATCGCCAGTCCTGCCAGGCCAGCCACTCCGGGGCCCACTTGAGGGCAGCGCTGCGATCGAGCTCGCCCGCGGCGCGGGGCATGTCCTGGGCAGACTCCCAGCCCAGCTCCAGCCCCTGGCCCACCCCGCAAGCTGGTGCCAGGTGCCATGTGCGCGCGCCCTGGCCATGGTCGGCCCAGGCTTCGAGCTGGCACTGCCTGGCGGCGTTGGTGCCGGCATCTTCGGTGCCCAAAGGGCGGGCGGCCTGTGCACTGGCGGCACAAAGGCCCAACAGCGCCCACGAGAGCCAATGCAGGGTGGTGTGTCCGTCAATGTGATGCATGCCTGTGTCTCCGCGAACACACCTTTTCGGCCGATTTTTTCACAGCTTGAACACAGAGACCGATTGCGCCAGGCTCTGGGCCTGGTCCCTGAGGCTGCTGGCCGCCGCCGCAGACTGCTCCACCAAGGCGGCGTTTTGCTGGGTGACCTGGTCCAGGTGGCTCACCGACTGGTTGATCAGGCCCAGGCCCGTCCCCTGTTCCTGGGCCGAAGCCGTGATCTCGCTGATGATGTCCGACACCCGCTGCACGCTGTGGATGATCTCGCCCATGGCCGTGCCGGCGTCGCGCACCAGACGTGTACCGGACTCGACCTTTTCGCTGGATGCGGTGATCAGTTGTTTGATTTCGCGGGCGGCCGTGGCGCTGCGCTGCGCCAGGCTCCTGACTTCACCGGCCACCACGGCAAATCCGCGGCCTTGCTCGCCGGCGCGGGCGGCTTCCACCGCCGCATTGAGCGCCAGGATGTTGGTCTGGAAGGCGATGCCATCGATCACGCCAATGATGTCGGTGATGCGGCGGCTGGTGCCGTCGATGTCACCCATGTTCTGCACCACTTCCTGCACGATGTGGTGGCCGCGTGAGGCCACGTCCGCGGCCGTTCGCGCCATCTGGTCGGCTTGCCGGGCCGATTCGCCACTGTGCTGCATGTTGCCGGTGAGCTGCTCCATGGAGCTGGCTGTCTGCTGGAGGCTGCTGGCGGCGTTCTCGGTGCGCGCAGAGAGGTCCATGTTGCCGGCGGCGATCTCGGTGGATGCCATCTCGATGGATTCGACCGAGCGACGCACCTCGCCGACCATGCGCCGCAGACTGTCCTGCATCACGCGCAAGCTGCCGAGCATGCGGGCGGCCTCGTCTCGACCTTCGTCGACGATGAGGTCGTCGAGGTGGCCTTGCGCAATGCGGTCTGCCAGGTGCTGAGCCTGGACCAGCGGCGCGCAGATGCTGCGGGAGTTGATTTCGGTCAGGGGCACGACCACGATCACGGCAAGGCCCAAGGCCAGGGCGAACAGCCACAGGCTATGGGCCGCGCTTTGGTTCACCTCGTCCTGGGCAGCCTTGCTCTCGGCGTGCATCACCACGTCAATGTCGTCGAGGTGCTTCCTGAAGCCCTCAGCCAGGCTGGAGATGGCTTGCGTGCGCTGCAGCCATGCCTGGTTGCTCAGGGCCTCCTGCGCCAGCTGGGGCTGGATGGCTTCCAGTTGCGACTGGTAGCTGCCCAGATCGGCCAGCAACTTGCGCACAATGGGGTTGTCTGCATCTTCACTGCCTTCCAGCAAGGCATTGGACTGCGTCTGGAGCTGTGCCAGCGACGTCTTGAGTTGTGCCCAGCCCTGTGCCACGGCCTGTCCTTCGCCGGCATGCAGCAGCAGGTCACGCTCAAGCCGAAGCACGTCCCCTGTGGTGGCGCGCATGCCTGAAAGCACAAGCATCTCCTTGAAGGAGTCCCGCTGGTAAGCCTGCTGGATCGCCTGGTTGCGCAACATGCCATACAGGCCCACGCCACCCACCAGGGCCAGCAGGCCCAGCACCATCGCGATGGCACCGCGCATGCGGAACTTCACGTCGAACCGACGCATTGCTGCCTGTATGCCCATTGCCCGTCTCCATCCTGCTCGCTGGGGCGGCGGGACACCCGGCCCTCATGGCCGCGTTCTCGACGCCAGATGGGCTTGTTTCGTCTGATAAGCGCGCGGGCTTGAGCTTCATTGCACGGCCGAGCGTGCACAAAGTGAAAAATGCCTGGTTCTCGGCCAGGCCGCCATCACCTGCTGGGTGCGCCAAAGAGGTATTGGTTGGGCGGCAGGTGCGCAATGGCTTCAACTGACCATGTCGCATCGATCTGGCGTTGCCAATTGCCAAAGTACTCGCCGTTGTCCACCTCGCCGCCGACCGGCTGGTAGCCAATCAGGAAGTAGTCACAGGCTCGGGCGATGTCGAACATCGGGCTTCTGGCGAGCGCAGGCGCCTCGCTCAGAGACCATTCCGCCAAGAACAGCGAGCGGCCTTCGGGCACCGGCATCGGCTCGTTGATCAACTCCGCACGGATGCCATGCATGCCCAGGTAATAGCGCTGCAAGGCTGAAAAGTACGGGAAGTCCTGGATGATGTAGCGGCCTTTGAAGCCCAGTGCGTGCAGCAGTTTGCAGGCACAACCGTAGCCACCACCGAATTCGTACACGACATCCAGTTCGTCGATGCGGCATCCGGTGCTCGCCTGAAACCTGGCCAGGTGGTAGGCATGGTGGATCAGGTTGCCACTGCTACGGGCATGAAAGAGGTAAGGCACAGGGTCGCCAACAGCCGTTTCAGCCAGCGCCGTTGACCATCGGCCCCAATCCTCTTTCAGGTAGGCCATTTCAGTCTTGAGGAAGCGCGCGTAGCTCACGCACATGGTTTCCTCGATGACGCCCCAGCGCAGGAATTTACGGGGGTCGTCGCGCAGCGCGCTGTCTCTGAACTGGTTCAGGTAACGGTCCCAGGCGGGATCAGCCTGGGTTTGCGGCCTGGACGCGAAAGCCTGTTTGAATTCTTCGATCAACGCCGATTCGTTGGCGGCCATGGCCATGGCCGGGAAATGCCTGGCCTTGATGAATTCTTTGGCAACCTTCTTGAGCATGAGCAACCCCTGTGTGACGCCGATGCCTGTCTTTGCGCGAACACCTTCGCGTGGCCATCGTCCCGCAGAACTTTACAGCGCGAGATGCCCCACACCGCCCCGCCATGGCAGGACGGGCGGCTGAACTGGGGCAATGAAGTCAAAACACAACAAGCGGCGTTTTGCCATGCCTCCACAGCAAAATGCCCTGCGGTGGCAGGGCATGGTCGGCATCACTTGGGCGATGAGGCTCAGCTGCTGAACAGGAAGTTCAGCACGTCACCATCCTTGACGATGTAGTCTTTGCCTTCCGCACGCATCTTGCCTGCATCCTTGGCCCCGGCTTCACCCTTGAACTGGATGAAGTCGTCGTAAGCGATGGTCTGGGCGCGGATGAAGCCCTTCTCGAAGTCGGTGTGGATGACGCCTGCCGCTTGCGGGCCGGTGTCGCCAACGTGGATCGTCCAGGCGCGCACTTCCTTGACGCCCGCAGTGAAGTAGGTCTGGAGGCCCAGGAGCTTGTAGGCGGCGCGGATCAAGCGGTTCAGGCCAGGTTCGTCCTGGCCCATTTCGGCGAGGAACATGGCGCGGTCTTCGTCCTCCATCTCGGCCAGCTCGGCTTCGGTCTTGGCGCAGATGGCCACGACCTCGCCCTTCTGGGCCGCAGCGTATTCACGCAGGCGGTCCAGGAAGGGGTTGTTCTCAAAGCCATCTTCAGACACGTTGCCCACGAACATCGCCGGCTTGGCCGTGATCAGGCACAGGGGCTTGAGCAGCACCAGCTCTTCCTTGCTGAAGTCGACGGTGCGCACGGGCTTGGCTTCGTTCAGCGCAGCGTTGCACTTTTCCAGCACCTTGAGGATGGCGGCCGCCTCCTTGTCGCCCGAACGAGCGGTTTTGCTGTAGCGGTGCAGGGCCTTTTCAACGGTGCCCAGGTCCGCCAGGCACAACTCGGTCTGGATGACCTCGATGTCGGCGATCGGGTCGACCTTGCCAGCCACGTGGATCACGTTGTCGTCCTCGAAGCAGCGCACCACGTTGACGATGGCGTCGGTTTCGCGGATGTGGCTGAGGAACTGGTTGCCCAGGCCTTCGCCCTTGGAGGCGCCCGCCACCAGGCCGGCGATGTCCACGAACTCGACGATGGCCGGCACGATGCGCTCAGGCTTGACGATTTCAGACAGCTTGGCCAGGCGGGGGTCCGGCACTTCCACCACGCCCACATTGGGCTCGATGGTGCAGAAGGGGTAGTTCTCAGCCGCGATGCCGGCCTTGGTCAGGGCGTTGAAAAGGGTGGACTTGCCGACGTTGGGCAAGCCCACGATGCCGCATTGGAGGCTCATGGATATTTCCTTGTGAATCAAGCACTTGCCGCACCTTCAAGCTGCCATGGCAGCATGGTGGAAGCGCCCGATCAGAGTGTTCTGAGAAGCAAGCCGAGACAGCGACGATTGGCGTCCCCGCGCGCAGTTGGCGCGGCGTTTTGTTTCAGTTTTGCCCACGGTTTCAGCCGCCAATTGTAATGATCAGCGCGGCAATGCTCCTGCAAGGGTGGCTCGCCACGGCGGCATCCACCGCGATCGAAGGCAGTGAATGACGGCCTTGAGGCCTGGGAGGGGCACGTCGGCTTCAGATACATTCCGAAACGTTGCAAAAACACCTAAACAGGGGGTTGATTCTTTTGTGTAGTTTTTAGTGATCGGGCAATCTCCGTTGTCGTGTGTTCAACACAACGTGGCGGTGTCGACGTTTCGCCGCCTGCTTGCACAACCCATGTTCGTTCGAAAAATGAGGACACCATGATGAAGCTTCAACCCAGTCGATTGCAATGTTTGACGCTCATGGCCGGCCTGGCCGCGGCGCCCTTGGCTTGGGCTGCCGACGGGCCCCAGTACAAATTCAGTGGCTTTGGCACGCTCGCAGGCACGGTGACCGATGCTGCAAACGTGAGTTTTCGCTCGTCGTCCACCCAGTCCAAGGGAGCCAACTCGACCGTAGACCTTGGCGTTGACTCCAAGTTGGGTGCGCAAGGTGTGGTCGATTTCGGCTCGGGTCTGACGGTGACGGCGCAAGTCCTGTCCCAACGCCACCGAGTGGACAGCGCCCTGGACTCCGATCAGGGCTTTGACCTGGGCATCGAGTGGCTTCTGGCGCAGTACTCGCCGAGCAGCAACCTTGACCTGCGTTTGGGGCGAGTGGTGCTGCCTGCTTACATGATTTCGGATTCACGCAACGTGACCTACAGCCAGCCCTGGCTTCGCGCGCCGCTTGAGGTTTACGGCGCGATGGCCCTCACGACGCTGGATGGCGTGCAGGCCGTTTGGCGCATTCCTTTTGGCGGCTCTGTGTTTTCAATTCAGCCCAGCTTCGGGAAGAGTTTTCCCAACCAGAGCATCGGCACAGCGGTCTTCAAGCCGCCCTACGCCCGTGTGGCCAGCCTCAACGCGACCTGGGAATACGGCAACTGGCTGGCCCGCATTGGTCAGGTCCGAGCCGGCAACGCCAACACCAGCCTTGATCTGAATGCCAGCTATGGCCTGCCAGCGGGCACCTTGGCACCGTTTGTGGTCGATATCGAAGACAAGTTCACCAACATGGGCGTGCAGTACGACGATGGCTCAGCCATCGCGATGGCCGAATACGCCACGCGTCGCACCAACGACGGTCCCGCCTCCTTCGGGGGCAAACCGTGGGCCAGGACTGACCACTGGTATGTGGCGGGTGGCTGGCACTTTGGCAAGTGGCTGCCGATGCTGGCTTACAACCAAAGCCTCGACAAGGCTGCTGCCACACCCGCCACGCCGAGAACGGGGGTTGATGTCAGCTTGCGTTACGACCTCATGAGCAACGTGTCGTTGAAAGCGCAACTCAGCCGCTACCAGTCTGCAGACCAAACTACGTTCGTGCTGCCCACCACAACGGCCAATGACCGCAAGGTGAACATCCTCAGCGCCGGTCTGGACTTCGTGTTCTAAGGAGATCACATGATGAGCAAGACATCCATCAAGCATTGGGTCTCTGCGGTCGTGCTGTGCACCGGGGTGCCGGCCGCTTTCGCTGGCGGCATTGCCGTGGTCATGGGCCCGAATGCCGCACCGTTGACCAAAGACCAGATCACCAACATCTACCTGGGCCGCTCTTTCGAGCTGAAACCGATTGACGCACCCGAAGGCAACCCCTTGCGCGAGCAGTTCTACAAGAAGCTGGCCGACCGCGATCCGGCACAAATGAAGGCGGTTTGGTCGCGCATTGTGTTCACCGGCAAGGGGCAGTCGCCGATCATGTTGCCCGACGCCGCAGACGTGAAGAAGGCCGTGAACACCGACGCCAAGGCCATTGGCTACATTGACAAGGCCGCGGTCGATGCCAGCGTCAAGGTGCTGTTGACGCTGGATTGATCCCGGGCTGGACGGTCGCCTCGCCGGCAACTCTGCCTTCGGATGGGCCGACGAGGGGCTGGCCTCCTGAAGCTCTGCGGGGCAGATCTGCGCCGATCAAGCCCGCCGAGGCATCTGCCCCAGGTCGTCGTGGGTCGTCCAGAAAGCCACCTCGGCCAGCAAGGTGTCGCGGGTCACCGGTTTGGTCAGCACGTTGTTCATGCCGGCCGCCAGGCAGGTGTGGCGGTCCTGGTCGAAGGCGTTGGCGGTCAGGCCCAGCACGGGCACGTCACGGGCGGCCTCGCCGGCTTCGCCATGTCGGATCAGGCGAGTGGCTTCCAGTCCGTCCATGCCGGGCATCTGCCAGTCCATGATGACGATGTCGGGGCGGTGGCGCTGCAGGGCCAGCAAGGCGTGGTGGCCGCTTTCGGCCTCGATCACCTCGATGCCTGCGCCCTTGAGCATCTCGGCGGCCAGCATGCGGTTCACCAGGTCGTCGTCGACGACCAGGGCGGTGCAACCATGCAGGTCCGGCAAGGCGCCTTGTGCTTTGTCAGGCATGGCAATGGCGTTTTGCAAGATGGGCAAGGGCAGGGCCATGTCAATGCGTGTGCCCAGGCCAAGCTGGCTGCGCAGGGTCAACTGGCCACGCATCAAGGTCACCAGTTCACGCGTGATGGTCAGGCCCAGTCCGACGCCGCCGTGGTCCCGGGTGCTGCCGTCGTCGGCCTGATAGAAGGGCTCGAACACATGGCCTTGTTCACGCTCGTTCATGCCTGGGCCGGTGTCGATCACGCTCCATTGCAGCCAGTCTTCGCCGGCCGGCGCGTCGGGCAGGGGGCGAACCGTCAGGCTCACGTGGCCAGTCTGGGTGAACTTCACCGCATTGGCCAACAGGTTGATCAGCACCTGGCTGAGGCGCAACTCGTCGCCCAGGCGCATGCGAGGCAGGTCATCGGGCAGCCCCACCATCAGCTTGAGGCCCTTGAGTTCGGCCCGGCCGCGCACCGCCGCACACGCGCGCTGGATGAGCGCCGCCAGGTCAATGGCCTGCTCGGAGGCCTCCAGCTTGCCCGCCTCAATGCGCGACATCTCCAGCACCTGGTCGATCAGCGCCAGGAGGTGCTGCCCGCTGCTCTGTATGGTGCCCAGCAAGGCGCGTTGGCGCGGGTCGGCGGGCGCGTCGTGCGGCTGGATTTCGTTGAGCAGGTCGGCCGACACCAGCATGGCATGCAACGGCGTGCGCAACTCGTGGCTCATCACCGCCAGGAACCGGCTTTTGGCTTGCGAGGCGCTCTCCGATGCGTCGCGGGCTTGCGCCAGTTCGGCCGTGCGCTGGCCGACCCAGTTCTCCAGGGCCTGGCGGATGTCATTGGCGCCGCCGGTGGTGCCCGCCACGATGGCCCGCACCCCGGCCGTGAAGCGGGTGATCACCAGCAGGCAAAGGGTGAACGTGATTTGCATCAGGATGCCGTTGATCAGCAGCGAGCGCGTCAACGCCTGCCAGCCGCTCTCCTGGCCCACCCAGCCCAGCCACACCGCCGGCAGGCCCGTGATCACCAGCATCAGCGTCGACAGGCGCATCGCGATGCCCCAGGGGTAGGAAAAATGCAGCAGCAGCGTGACCACGGGGAGCCATTGCAGGTTGTTGGCCGTCCAGTAGGGCGACAGGGTGCCGGCCGTGTGCAACATCGCCGTGACGCTGCACATCAGGAAATAAGCCATCACCATCACCACGGCGACGCGCTGGCATGACAGCAGGGAGGTCGGGTCTCGGCGCAAGCGCACGTACAAGGCCAGCATGGTCAGGCCGATGCCTGGCAGGCCGATCTGGTCGTGAGGAGCCACCACGCCGGAGTGCATCTCCATGCCCCACAGCACCGCCATGGCCATGGCCACCAGCAGGGCAATGCGCCTGGCGGTGCGCACCTCGATCAGAGACAGGAATCGTTCGGGTTCGCCCTGAGGCGCGCCAGGGCCCCCTTGCAGGCCGAAAATGATGCGGCGCCATGACACCATGGTGTGACCGTTCCCTGTGTATGTGTGGATGTTCCGTATTAGATTAACGGATTGCCGAGGCCGAGTGTTTCGGATTATTGCGGCTTGGGCCGGGTGCATGGTGGAGGTGGCGGTGTGAAAGCCGATGTGTGTGTGAGTGGTTCGGGTGCGGTGGCCATGAGCCTGGCCTTGTCGCTGGCGGCCAAAGGCTGGCAAGTGGCCTGGGCGCGTGACCCGCAGCGCCACCCGGTGGGCGGCGAAGACGTCCGTACTTATGCCCTCAACGCCCGCTCTCAAGCGCTGCTGGCGCACCTGCGTGTCTGGCCGGGCTTGCAGGGTTTCGCCTGCCCGGTTTCACGAATGGCCGTTCACGGGGATGCCGGCGGGGCTTTGTCCTTCACGGCGTGGCAGCAGTGCCAGGCTGAACTGGCCTGGATCGTCGACGCCAGCGCGCTGGAGCGCCTCCTGGGCGAAGCCATCGGTTTTTCGCCCCTGGTCCACCTGGTGCCGCCGCTGGGTGACGACGCCCAACAAGCCCATGCGCCCCTGCTGGCGGTCTGCGAAGGCAAACATTCGGCCGCGCGACAGGCCCTTGGCGTGCATTTCGAGCGTCAGGCTTATGGCCACAGCGGCCTGGCTTTGCGGGTGACATCAGACCGGCCCCACCAGGGCACGGCCCACCAGTGGTTCCGCAGCCCCGACATCCTGGCCCTGTTGCCCTTCAACCAGCCTCGCGAAGGCCACGGCTTTGGCGTGGTCTGGTCCATGCCGCAAAGCCGTGCAGACGCCCTGCTGGCAGAGGGCCCCCAGGCCATCGAACAGGCCCTGATGCAGGCTGTGCGCGATGCCGGGCCTGAAGCCGCCGAGCAAATTGGCACCTTGCGCCTGAACGCTGCGCCCGGCGCCTGGCCACTGGCCCTGGGTTGTGCCGACCGCTGGAGCGGCCCGGGCTGGGTGTTGCTGGGCGACGCCGCCCATCAGGTGCACCCTTTGTCCGGTCAGGGCCTCAACTTGGGCCTGGCCGATGTCGATACCCTGGTGACGGTGCTGGACGACGCCCGCCGGCGAGCCCCCTGGCGCAGCCCCGGCGACGAGCGGGTGTTGGCGCGTTATGTCCGGCAGCGGCAGTGGCCCACCCAGGCCATGGCCACCCTCACAGACACTTTGTTGAACTTGTTTGCCGACCAGCGGTCTGTGGTGAAGGACGCTCGCAACCTGGGGCTGAGCCTGGTCAACCGCTTCAGCCCGCTCAAGACCTGGCTGGTGGCCCAGGCGATGGACCGCCGGTCTGCCTGAGTCACCCCTTCTCGCCCTTCGCCCCCTTCCTCTTCACGCCCCTGAGCCTCGACATGAAAACGATTTACCGCAGCATCGCCCTGGCCACCCTCACGCTGAGCCTGGTGGTGGGCGCTGAGGCCCAGGGTGCCGACGTGCCGGTTGGCCAGCTGGCCACCATCAAGGTCAACCTGGCCAAGCGCTTTGCCCGCCTGCCGCCCGTAGAGTCGGCGCGCACGACGCCCATGGCCGGCCTCATCGAGATCAAGGCAGGCCGCCAGATCTTTTACACCGATGCCGCTGGCGACTACCTCATCGAAGGCAACCTGATCGACACCCGGGCTCAGAAGAACCTCACCGAAGAGCGCATGGAAGAGATCAGCAAGGTCGATTTCTCCTCCTTCCCGCTCAAGGATGCGGTGGTCTGGAAGGCCGGCAATGGCCGCCGCAAGATGGTGGTGTTTGCCGACCCGAACTGCGGCTACTGCAAGAAGCTGGAAACCGAATACCAGCAGTTGCGCGACGTGACGGTCTACACCTTCATGATCCCCATCCTGGGTGGCGACGGCCAGGCCAAGATCGACAACATCTGGTGTGCCAAGGACCGCACGACAGCCTGGCGCGACTGGATGCTCAACAAGACCCCGCCGGAGCAGCTGGCTTGCAGCACGTCGCCCGGGCAGCGCAACCTGGAGTTGTCGCAGCGCATTGGCGTCAATGGCACGCCCGCGGTCTTCTTTGAGGATGGCTCTCGTCTGGCCGGCTATGACCAGGCGGCGGGCATCGAGCAAAGGCTCAAGAAGGCGATGTTCAAGGTGGCAGGCTGAGTTCAGCGCGTCTGCGCTTTGACGGGGCCGACCGGTGGCTCACCCGGCGCCTGCTGGGGCGCCTGGTCCATCTGCATGTCCATGTAGGTCTTGGCATTGGCCCGGGTCAGGATGCGCACAGGCAGGTACTGCAGGCCGGGTGCAAACCAGATTTCGGCCGACATGTCGTTGTTGTCGCCGTCCATGCGGCGGGGGCGCACATGGTAGGTGGGCACGTCACCCAGGGGGGTGTGCAGCACCTCTTCGTTGAGCACGTCGTAGGCGATCACTTCTGATTTTTTCAACCAGACCATGGGCATGTAGACCGTGTTGCCCGGCATCAGCAGTTTGGGGTTGAGCATGAAGCGGTAGGCCAGCTGGATGAACTGGCTGGCCGGGTCCTGCATGTCCGGCGTGCGCGGCAGCTTGGCACCGTTGGAAAGCGTGACCTGATCGTCGTCCAGCAGCAAGCCTTGCACGGGCGAGGACTTGGTCAGCAGGCGGTTGAAGTTTTCATAGCGTCGTGGGTAGAGCCCTTCCGGGCGGATGTCGCCTTCGCTGCTCAGGCGCCAGGCGCCCAGCGGCGCGAAGCTGGGCCCCACCGAAGCTTCAACGAAGACCTGGTAGCGCAGCCCTTCGCGCAGCCATTCCACCGAGGCCTGGCCATAGATGGGGCCACGGAAAAAGCCCTGCATCTTGTAGCTCACACGGGTGGCTTTGGGCCAGATGAAGGTGGGCGCCTGCGGGTCGACTTTGGGGGCGCTGGCCGCGGTACCGGCCGGGGTGGTGTCGGCAAGCCGCTTGGTCGCCGGCGGAGGCTGTGGCGCAGCGGGCGAGAAGGCTTCAGGCGCCGATGCACCCGGGGCAGGCGCAGATGGGGTTGCTGCCGCAGCCAGCTCGGGCGCTGACGCCGCGCCTTCGGCCTGTTTGGGCTGGTCTTCGGGCTGGGACGCAGCCGAGGCGGCATCTGCCACCCGAGGCGGGCGTTGCTTGGGGCGAGCCTTCTTGGCTGGGGCCTGAGGTGCCGTGGCGGCGGCACGCGCCACAGGCGGCCGGCTCAGGCGCATTTCGGTCACATGAGCCGCCTTCATCTTGTGGATGGTGGGCTCCTTGGCGGGCGTGAGCATGGCCTGGCCCACCACCTGGGTCAGCCAGAGGTGGGCGGCCGTCACCAGCAGCGCCAGTGCCAGCAGGACCCAGCGCAGCTGTGCAGATCGGTTTGGCGTGCTCAACGGCCCAACCATTGCCGGCGAAGGGTGGCGGCCGTGTCCGTCGGCGTGCTGGCCTGGCTGAGGGCCACGGTGTGGCCCGCATCGCCTGCCGTCCAGTCGGCGGGCTTGCTCAGGCGCAGCAGCTGCTGGTCACGGCACAGCAGCAGCGTCTGTGCAAGCTCCTGACGGTGCCAGGTGGACAGGTCTTCGGCTTTGCGCAGGCGCCAATCGTCCAGGGCCAGCAGCTCATCGCCCACGTTCAGGCCCCATTGCTCGGCCAGGCCGTCGCGCATGACCGCCTGCACCTTGGGGCCGCCGGGGGCGTCTTGCAGCTTCACGCCCCATTGCTGGGGCAGGCTGCCGGGTTTGGCCTGCCATTGCACACCGTGGGTGGGCAGCAGGGCGGGCAAGGGCAGGTCTTCGCAGCCTTCAGTCCATCGGTGCAGCAACTCGGCCCAGGCGGTGTCGGCGCTGGCTTTGGGCAAGGCTGCTCCGGCCAGTGCGTGCGGAGGCTGGCCGGCCACCTGGGCCAGGGCCTGGGCCACATCGGCTTCTTCGATGGGGCGGCCCAGTTGCCACAAGGCCAGCATCACGGCATCCAGGCTGGGCTGTCGGCCTTCGTGCGCCGGCAGGGCGCGCAGGCTCAGGTCCAGGGCCAGGGCCACCAGGGCACCCTTGGTGTAGTAGCTCACCGTCGCGTTGGCGGTGTTCTCGTCGGGGCGGTAGTAGCGCGTCCAGGCATCGAAGCTGGCCTGACCCAGGCTGTAGCGGTGACGGCCAGGTGTGGCCAGCACCTGGTTGACCGTCTTGGCCACCAGCTTGAGGTAGGTGTCGGTGTCGATCAGCTGCGTGCGCAGCAGGAACTGGTCGTCGTAGTAAGAGGTGAAGCCTTCGAAGAACCACAGCATGCGGGTGTGGTTCTCCTGGTGGTAGTCATAGGGCGCAAAGGCTTTGGGCTTGAGGCGCTTGACGTTCCAGGTGTGGAAGTACTCGTGGCTGATGAGGCCCAGCAGGGTGGTGTAGCCATCCTTGTTGACGGTGCGCCCGGTGCGGGGCAGGTCTTTGCGGCTGCAGATCAGCGCGGTGCTCTGGCGGTGCTCCAGGCCGCCGTAGCCGTCTTCCACAACGTTCAGCATGAACACATAGTGCGCGAAGGGGGCCTTGCGCTTGCCATGCCAGAAGCTCAACTGGGCTTCGCAGACCTTGCGCGTGTCGGCCAGCAGGCGCTCGCCATCGAAGTCTTCGGGCGCGCCGGCCACCACGAAATCGTGCTTCACGCCCTTGGCCGTGAAGCTGCCCACCCAGGGCGTGCCGAGTTCCACCGGGTGGTCGGCCAGGGCGTCGTAGTCAGGGGCCAGGTAGTCGCCCAGGCCTTGGGCATTGACGGTTTGAGCGGGCAGGGCGGTGGCCACACGCCAGCCCTTGGGCAGCCCGCCGATGCGCACGGCCTGAGGTTCGTGTTCGCGGCCGGCCACCCGCAAGAAGACGCCGGTGCCGTTGAAGAAGCCGCGCCGGGTGTCCAGGAATGCCGCGCGAACCGAGGTGTCAAAAGCGTAGACCTCGTAGCTCAGCTCCAGAGCCGCACGGCCGTCGCAGGCCACTTCCCAGGTGCACTTGTCCACTTGTGTCACCGTGCGGGGCTGCTTGCCCTGGCGCGCGGCCAGCGGCGACAGGTGCCTGGCGAACTCACGCACCAGGTAGCTGCCAGGGATCCAGACCGGCAGGCTCACACGCTGCAATGCCTCGGGTGCGTCGATGCGCAGGCTGACCTTGAACAGGTGCGCATGCAATTGCGCGACTTCAATGCGGTGATGGATCATGGCAAGCGTTGTGGCAAGCGTTGTGGCATGTGGTCAGGCGACGGCAAGGGTGGGGCCGAGGTTCAGAGCTGCGCGGCGGCCAGCAGGCAGCTGAGGCTGGCGACCACCGTCAGGCGAAAGCGCAGCGTCATCCAGCCCGATGCGCCCAGTTCAGGGTAGCGCTTGCGGTCGAAGGCGTAGCAGACGGCCAGCAGCACACCCAGCCAGACCAGCCCGGCGTGAGGTGGCATCAACACGCCCACCCAGGCCGCCAGCGAGTAGGCGATGCCCGTCCACATGGCGCGCTCACGCAGCGTGCTGTCTTGCTGGGCGGTGGCGTCGCTCATCACCAGTCCCCAGGGGATGCCTCCGAGGAAAGACGCGATCAGCGCGGCATAAGTGCTCAGTGCGCGCACCACGAACATGAAGGGCGCGGTGTCTTCGCGGTCGGCCAGCAGCCAGATGAACAGGGCGGCGCCCACGAAGGGGATCAGGCCTGCGTAGCCCAGTTTGCGGGCCAGGTCGTCGGGTTCGTTGTGCATGGGCTCCATTGTGACCACAAGGTCAAGGCCTTGCGCCCGCTCAGACTGCCAACCAGGAGAACACTGCGGGCACGTCGCTTGGCAGAGACACGCCGGCCTGGCGCCAGTCGCTTACCAGCAGGGTGCGGCTCCAGCCTTGCGGCAGGGTGAGGCCGCAGGCGATGTTCAGCCGGGTGTCGGGGCGCAGGTGGGCCAGCAGGCCATCGAACAGAGCCTGGTTGCGGTAAGGGGTCTCGATCGCCAGCTGGGTCTGGTGCAGTTTGCGCGAGGCCTGTTCCAGCTGCTTGATCTGTTCGCCGCGCTGGGCGGCGTCGGTCGGCAGGTAGCCCACGAACGCGAAGCTCTGGCCGTGCAGCCCGCTGGACGCCAGCGCCATCAGCAGAGAACTGGGCCCCGAAAGCGGCATCACCGCGATGCCTTGGGCGTGGGCCTGCTTCACCAGCAGGCTGCCGGGGTCGGCCACAGCGGGCAGGCCGGCTTCGGACAGCAGGCCCAGGTCGTGGCCTTGCAGGGCCGGCTGCAGCAGGGCGGCCCAGGCTGCGTCCTGGCTCTTGGCGTTCTGCGGCGAGCCCTTGGCCGGGCGCGGCATCACCTGGATGTC
>CANBQJ010000042.1 GCA_947371645.1 Burkholderiales bacterium
GGTCGTGGCGGCGACTCCTACCTGCTCTCGCCGTCTGCATCCCCCGTGAGCCAGGTCTCGGACCTCAAGGGCAAGACCTTGTCGGTGCAAAAGGGCACGGCCGGCCAGCTGACGCTGTACCGCTTCCTGGCCAAGTACGGCTTCAACGACCCTGAAAAAGAGTTCCGCATCATCAGCCAGATCACCGACGACCGCCGCGCGTCGCTGGCCACGGGTGACATCGCAGGCGCCATCGACGTGCCATGGGGCCTGGAAGCGCGCGGCATCACCAAGCGCGTGGCCGAAGTCCACGACGACCCCACGATCACCAGCCCCAGCACCGTCTGGGTGGGCGAAGCCTTCGAGCAACAGTACCCCGACATCGTGCAGCGCGTGGTGACCCGCCTGGTGAAGGCCGCTCACTGGAGCACCCTGGAAGCCAACCGCGAAACCCAGTACCAGTACTGGACCCGGTCGGGCACCAATGCCTATGTGGACAACAAGAAGGAGTGGGACAAGGTCAAGGACCTGCGCGTTCGCCACAACCCTTTGCTGGACGAGTACTACACGTCGCAGATCCAGAAGGCTGTGGCCGAGACCCGACGCTACAAGCTGACCCGCCGCGACACCATCCTGGAAGGTTGGCAGGAACCCAAGTACCTGAACAACGCCTTGCGTGAACTCAAGCTGGAAACCTACTGGCCCACCCAGTCGGCAGACGGCAAGTTCACCCGCACCTGATGCCGTGCGCACCGTGGCCTTGACCCGAGGCCACGGCGCCACGGCCTTCGATTGAGATGCAATTTCCGGAGTTCCCCAACATGGCCGTTTCGCCTGACGACCCTCAAATCTTCCCGGTTTCGGCCCTGAGGTCGACTCGCCCTTCAGGGCCACTGGCGGCGCCGGTCGCCGTGGCGAGGCAGCCGCATGCCGTGCAGGCCAAGCGGCCTGAAGCGTTGGCAGCGACCAGATCGGACGTCACCGGGTGGCTGGGCAAGTTGGGGCAACAGGCGTTGACGGTCGTGCTGGGCTGCCTCTTGCCGCTGATCCTGTTTGCCTTGTGGTGGACGGCCGCCGAGCGCCATTGGGTGGCAGAACAGATCCTGCCGCCGCCCGCCTTCGTGTGGGAGTCTTTGCTGGACAGCCTGAAGACCGGCGAGTTGATGGGCCATGTGCTGATCAGCGCCAAGCGCGTGGCCTGGTCGCTGCTCATCGGTGGCGGCAGCGGCCTGTTGCTGGGGCTGGGCATGGGGCTCTCCAAGGGCTTTCGTGCCTATGTGCTGCCCACGTTCTCGGCGCTGGCCCAGTTGCCCGTTTTGGGCTGGATCCCCTTGTTGATCATCTTTGTGGGCATTGAAGAACCGCTGAAGGTGACCGCGGTGTCCATTGCCGTGGTGGTGCCCGTTGCCCTGAGCACGCTGCATGGCATCGCCAACATCCCGCGCGCCTGGCTGGAGGTGGGTCAGGTGTATGCCCTGTCGCGCACACAGACGCTCTTTCGCATCGTCCTGCCGGCTGCCACGCCCGCACTGTTCACGGGCTTGAGGCAAGGCGTGATGCAAGCCTGGCTGTCGGTGGTGTTCGTGGAGCTGCTGTCGTCCAGCGAGGGGCTGGGTTTCCTGATGTCCTACAGCCGCTCACTGAGCCAGATCGACATGGTCATCGTGGCCATGTTGGCCATCGGCGTCGTGGGCATCGTGATCGAACTGGCCCTGCGGCTCGTCGAGTCGCGCCTGCAAGCCTGGCGGCGTTCCGCGTTCTGATCGGAGGAAGTTCATCATGTCCTTGAACGAACAACAAATCGACGATTCAACGCCTCGCTGGCGTGAACTGGCCAAGGCCTGGGCCCTGCCCGTGGGTCTGGTGCTGCTGTGGTGGCTGGCCACGAATCGCCATTGGGTCAACACCAGGCTCATCGTGCCGCCTGCCGGTGTGCTGATCGTCGGTTGGCACGAACTGGCTCAAGCCGACTTCTATGTGGGGATCGGGCTCAGCCTCTGGCGCGACGTGGCTGGGCTGGTCATGGGTGCCAGCCTCGGTGTGCTGGTCGGCACGCTCATGGGCGTGTCCAGGTGGGCCGATCGCCTGTTGGGGCCGACCTTCCACACGGCGCGCCAGATCTCCTTGTTCGCCTGGTTGCCCTTGCTGTCGGCCATGGTCGGCACCGGCGATACCTCCAAGGTGATCTTCATCGCCTTCTCTGCCTTCTACCCCGTCGTGCTGGGCACGCTGGAGGGTGTGCAAGGGGTGAGCCAGGCCCATGCCGATGTGGCCCAGGTGCTGCGGTTCTCGACATGGCAATGGCTGACGCGGCTGGTCTGGCCCTCTGCCACGCCGCAGATCCTCACGGGCCTGCGCCTGGGTGTGATCTACGCCTGGCTGGCCACCATTGGTGCCGAGTTCCTGCTGGTCAACGACGGCCAGGGCCTGGGCAACATCGTTTTCAAGGGCCGCATGGCCTTCAACGTGGAGCTGATCATCTTTGGCCTGGTGGCCATCGGCCTGATCGGCCACCTCTTTCACCGTGCGGCCAACCTGGCCGAAGACCGCTTGCTGCGCTGGCGCGCACCTGCCATCTGATCGACCCATTGCCATCTACCGGAAGGTTTGCAACACCATGGCTCACGCAGGCACCATCGACATCCAGCACCTGAACAAGACCTACTCGGTCAAAGGCACCCCCCTGCCCGTTCTCCAGGACATCAACCTGTCCATTCGCCCAGGCGAGTTCATCAGCATCGTGGGCTCCAGCGGCTGCGGCAAGTCGACGCTGCTGCGCTTGCTCATTGGCCTGGAGGCGGGCTACGAAGGCCAGCTGCTGCTGGATGGCAAGCCCATCCGCGGCACCAGTCTGGAGCGGGGCATCGTCTTCCAGGAGCACCGCCTGTTCCCCTGGCTGACGGTGGAACAGAACGTGGCCCTGGGTCTGCTCAACGCGCCCGGCTCGCAAGCCGACAAGGACAAGAGCGTGCGCGAGCACGTCCACCTGGTGGGCCTCAAAGGCTTTGAAAAGGCGTATCCCTATCAGCTGTCGGGTGGCATGTCGCAGCGGGTGGCGATCGCGCGGGCGCTGGTCAACCGCCCCGAGGTGCTGCTGCTGGATGAGCCCTTTGGTGCGCTGGATGCCATGACCCGCACCCGCCTGCAGCAAGAGTTGCAACGCATCTGGCAGGCAGAAGGCATCACGGCCATCCTCGTGACGCACGATGTCGAAGAGGCCGTGTACCTGGGCGACCGCATCGTGGTCATGCAACCCCGGCCCGGCCGCATCCGGCGCATTGTGGATGTGAACCTGCCCCGCCCGCGCGAGCGCGCCTCACTCGACTTCAAACGCATCGAAGACGACGTGATGAGCGAGTTCACCGAGCCACAGGCGGAACCTCTGGCGCAGGCTGCCTGAGGTCATCGGGCAGGTCACCAAGCCTGAGCTTCCCATCGAAGCCCCGCCGAAAGCGGGGCTTCTTGCATAAGCAATCTCCGATTTGTTCGTTGTCCGCATGAAGGCTGCTGCCTAGCATTCACATACCCCACACGGGACATCGTTTCTCCAACACCCATCCCAACGTTCCACACGTTCACATGACCATGAAGCACCTGCTTGCCGCCCTTCCGCTGGCCGCCGCACTCGCCCTGCCCGCACTGACCGCCCATGCGCAGGAAGCGGCCTCCGCACCTGCCGCCAGCGCCAGTGCACCCGCACCTCAGCCCTGGACCTACAAGACCAAACAGCTGAGCCGCAACGACGTCGACAAACTGGTGGGCAACCCCAAGAAGCTGCTGGTGATCGATGTGCGCCGCCCCGATGAAATCAGCAAGTACGGCACCTTGCCGGTGTACCTGAACATCCAGATCAAGGACCTGCCTGAAGTGCTGGACTACATCCCCCGTGACCGCGCCATCATCACGGTGTCCAACCGGGCCCACCGTGCCGGTGCCGCTGGTGACCTGCTGAGCGAAAAGGGCTTCAAGGTGGCGGGCGCGCTGGGCTCCGAGGACTACCGCGAAGCAGGCGGCACCGTCGTGAAGGTGGCTGTGCCTGCACCGCGTCCCACGGCGCCTGCAGCGTCGAACTGACATGAGCGGGCCTGCACACACCGTCCGGGTCTGGGACGCGCCGCTGCGCGTGTTCCATTGGGCCCTGGTGGCATCGGTCACCACCGCCATCGCCACGGGGCTCAAAGGCGGTGACTGGATGGAGGTTCACGGCAAGGCCGGCATCGCCGTGGCCGGGCTGCTGGCCTTCCGATTGGTGTGGGGCGTGGTGGGTTCCGAGACGGCCCGCTTCAGTTCTTTCGTGCGCGGCCCTGGCGCCATCTCCGCTTACCTGCGCGGCCGCTGGCAAGGCCTTGGGCACAACCCGCTGGGCGCCTTGTCCGTGCTGGCCATCCTCACGCTGCTGACCATCCAGGTTGTGACAGGCCTCTTCGGCAACGACGAGATCGCCTTCACCGGGCCGCTGTCTGCGTGGGTCAGCGAAGACACCTCCATCTGGCTGACGGGCAAGCACCGCCTGGTGGTTTACGGCGTCTACGCCATCCTCATCCTGCACATCCTCGCCATCGCCGGCTACAAAGCCATCAAGAAGGAGGCCCTGGTGCCTCCCATGGTCACGGGCAAGAAGGCTGTGGACGAAGCCGTCGCGCCCCCGAAGCCCGCCCCAGCGTGGGCCCTGCCCATCGCGCTGTTCCTGGGCGCAGGTGCAGCCACCCTGGCTGCAGGCGTCTGGCTGCGTTGACGCCACGTCCGCGCACGGACCGCATAAGCAATTCCGCTTTCATTCGTTTCTCAAACAAGCCGTGATCCCTAGGATTTCGACATCGTTCACAACACGCCGAACACACATGACCTCGCTGTTTTCAACTCGCCGCACCTTCTCCACCCTCACCCTGGCAGCCCTCACGGCGCTGACCGGTGTGGCCTCCCTGGTGCCTGCGGTCGCCCATGCCAAGGAGATCTCGCTGCTCAACGTGTCGTATGACCCGACCCGTGAGTTCTATGCCGACTACAACAAGGTCTTCGCCAGCTACTGGAAGGCCAAGACGGGCGATGACGTGACCGTCAAGGCCTCGCACGGTGGTTCGGGCAAGCAAGCCCGCTCGGTGATCGACGGCCTCGAGGCCGACGTGGTCACGCTGGCGCTGGCCTATGACATCGACGCCATCGCCGAGAAGGGCCTGCTGGCCACCGACTGGCAAAAGAAGTTCAAGTCCAACGCGACGCCTTACTCGTCCACCATCGTGTTCCTGGTCCGCAAGGGCAACCCCAAGAACATCAAGACCTGGGATGACGTGGTCAAGCCCGGCAATGCCGTGATCACCGCCAACCCCAAGACCTCCGGTGGCGCTCGCTGGGCTTACCTGGCCGCCTACGGCTACGCCTTGAAGAAGAACAATGGCGACGATGCCAAGGCCCGTGCCTTCATCGGCAAGCTGTACGAGCACGTGCCTGTGCTGGATTCTGGCGCCCGTGGTGCCACCGTGTCCTTCTCCGAGCGCGGCCTGGGTGACGTGCTGCTGTCTTGGGAAAGCGAAGTCGGCCTGATCAAGAAGGAATTTGGCGACGACAAGTTTGACGTGGTCTATCCCGCCACCAGCATCCTGGCCGAGCCCCCCGTGGCCGTGGTCGACAAGGTGGTGGACAAGCGTGGCACCCGTGAAGTGGCGCAGGCTTACCTGGACTACCTGTACTCGCCCGCTGGCCAGGACCTGATCGGCAAGTACTACTACCGTCCGATCGACCCGAAGGCTGCTGCCAAGTACGCCAAGCAGTTCCCGAAACTGAACCTGTTCACCGTGGACGACACCTTCGGCGGCTGGACCAAGGCTCAAAAGACGCACTTCGCCGATGGCGGCGTGTTCGACCAGATCTACACCAAGAAGTAATTCTTCAAGGGGTTCTCAAGCAGTGGGGGTGCCCTGCCGGTTGGCGAGGGCACATCTTTGAAGGCCTTGGCAAGCGATTGCCAAGGCCTCTTTTTTTTGGGGGCCGGCGCCCTCAAGCGTCCAGCAAGAGGCCGTGCCGCTTGAGTTGGGTGCGCACCATGTTGCGCGTGATGCCCAGCAACCTGGCCGCACGCACCTGGTTCTGCCCGGCGTGGGCAAAGCCCAAGGTGACCACCGCCGCTTCCACACGATCGTAGAGGTCGGCCTCACCTTGTGCCATCAGGGCATTCAATGCGGTCTCCAGCAGCGCCCAGGCCGACTCATCTGGCGACGACGCCAATGAGGAGGCCGTTGCCGCCGCCCGTGCAGGCACTGGCGGGGCCAGGCTTGACGGATCGTCGGTCGCCGGCAATGCCAGTCCCCCGGCCACGGTACCCAGGGCCGCTGGCCTGGGTTCTGACGGGCTGCTGGACACCGACAAAGGGACCAGCCTGATGTCTTCCGGCTCGATCACATCGCCCTGGCAGACGATCAGAGCGAAGTGGATGACGTTTTCCAGCTCGCGGATGTTGCCTGGCCAGCCATAGCTCATCAACGCGGCCTGGGCCTGCGCTGACAGTGTGACTTCATTGAGGTGCAGGCGCCCACGGTAGACCAGCAGGAAATGGCGCGCCAGCGGCACGATGTCGGCGGGCCGCTCGCGCAGAGGCGGCAGGCGCACGCTGGCCACGCTCAGGCGGTAGTACAGGTCCGCGCGGAAGTGCTGTGCAGCCACCGCGCGCGCCAGGTCGATGTTGGTGGCCGCCACCAGGCGCACGTCCAGGCTGATGGCCTTGCGCGACCCCAGGCGCACCACCTGACGTTCCTGCAGCACCCGCAGCAGCTTGACCTGCAGGGCCATGGGCAGGTCGCCGATTTCATCCAGGAAGAGCGTGCCGCCGTTGGCCGCTTCGAACCAGCCAGATCGGCTTTGCGATGCGCCGGTGAAGGCCCCGGACTCGTGGCCAAACAGCTCGGCGTCGATCAGCGACTCGCTGAAGGCGCCGCAGTTGACGGCGATGAAGGGCCCCTTGCGGCCACTGACCGCGTGGATGTGCCTGGCGATGAGCTCTTTGCCCGTGCCCGTTTCGCCGGTGACCAGCACCGTGGCTTCACTGCGGGCGATGCGCTCGATGTGTTCCAGCAGCCCCAGCGACGCGGGGTCGTGAAAGACCAGGGCCTTGGCCCGGATCGACAAGGGTGCCACCGGCGAGTCCGGCAAGGTCAGCAAGGTTTCCATGGAGGTGTAGGGTGCGCGACAGCCGGTCACCATAGACCGGCATCAACAAATGAAGAACTGACAATTTCATTGCGGCTCATGCGCTCAGGTCACTTGCATGTGCGCATTCGGTTGTTGTCGGGGCCTTGGGCTCACCCTAAGGTGGACACGTCAACAACGCTGGAGTCCAACATGAGCATCACCGCCATCAACGTGCGCAATCAGTTCCGAGGCAAGGTCAAAGAAATCATCGAAGGGCCAGTGGTCTCTGAAGTGGACGTCGAGACCCCATCGGGCCTCATCGTCACGTCGGTCATCACCACACGCAGCGTGCGCGAACTCGGCCTGGTTCCGGGCAAAGACGTGATCGCCCTCATCAAAGCGACAGAGGTGTCGATCGCGGCGCTCTGATGTCCACAGCAGGCCCTCAACATCGACGGCCTGTCTGCCTCAGCGCTGCACAACCGACACGGTGATGAAGGCCTGCACGTGGGCCGGCCCGGCGTTGCGCCATGCCAGGGTGTGGGCCACCTCGTATTGCAGCGCCTCGCGCGGATGGACCTTGTAGGTGGCCTGCTCGACGTCAACGTGCAGCACGCCCGTTGCCACCGCGACGTTCACGCGGCGTGCCAGCGCGATGGCGGGCAAGCTGGAGGCCGAACCAGGCGCCAGGCGCAGCTCATAAAAGGCATCCAGGCCACCCTCGCCGCCCGCACGCAAAGAGCGCAACTCGCCCTTGCCTTCAGGCAGCAAGGCAGGCACGGCGGGGTCAGGCTGCAGCAGCACGGCCTTGTCCGACTCTTGCGATTGCAGGAACCAGGAGACCGTCACGCCCAGGGCCTGGGCGATCTGCCACAGGATCTTGATGCTGGGCACGCTCTTGCCTTGCTCGACCTGGCCCAACATGGCGCGAGACACGCCGCTCTGGCGCGACAGCTCTTCCAGCGACAAGCGGTGTTGCTTGCGCAAGGCCTTGAGGTTGGCGGACACCAGTTCGCACACCGCGAGTTCGTCCAGCGACGGACTGGCCAATTGCACCTTCCTGACCAGATGGACATGCGGGGCCCAGCGCGTCCCCACGGCATTGGAGGACGATGACCAGTCTTGAACTGCGTTTTCCATGGCGGCTTGAATGATGGTGAGGCCCACACGGACGGCGGAGCATTGAGGCCGGACGATAAGCAAAGGCGGCTCCCAGGTGAACAACGCATTGCGCATGCCCTTGATCGGTTTGTGCATGTGGGTGGGGGTCTTGCGCGCTCGACATGAGGCCTGCGCATATGGGCAGGCCAAAGCATCAGTTGAACCGCGGGTCGGCCAGTCCTAGAGTGAGCCCATGAACCCCTCCGCCTTCCATGCGCCCATCCGTGTCCTGGTGATCCCTGGCCTGCACGACAGCGGCCCTGGACATTGGCAGACCTGGCTGCAAGGCCAGTACCGTGGCGCGGTGCGGGTCATCCAGCCCGACTGGCACCAGCCAGATCTGGCGTCATGGAGCGAGCGCATCGCCCAGACCCTGGCCCGGCACGACCCGCGCACCGAATGGGTGGCGGTGGCCCACAGCTTCGGGTGCCTTGCCCTGGCCCACCACCTGGGCTGGCACAAGGCCATGTCCGACAGCTTGCGTCCTGGAGACCGGCCCTTGCAGCACCCGCGCATCCGGGCCGCGCTGATGGTCGCGCCCGCAGACCCCGAGAAGTTCGGCGTCACCCACCACCTGCCTGCCGACGGGCTGGGCCTGGCCGCCACCCTGGTGGGCAGCGACACCGACCCGTGGATGCAGGCCTGGCAGGCCCAGGCCTGGGCTGCGCGCTGGGGCGTCAACTTCCACAACCTGGGCGACGCCGGCCACATCAACGTCGAGTCTGGCTTTGGGCCCTGGCCACTGGCCCGCTACAAAGTGGACCAGATGATCCGCCACCTGCAGCAGCAGCGTCGCCTGGAGCGGGCCCACCCGCTGGAGTTCAGCTACGCGGTGTGAGCACCGGCGGGCAAGCACCCACACGGCGATGGGCGCCGGGCATGTTGTATGGTGCGCTTGGACATTGAGTCACCTCGCCATCCTGAACGCCCCATGCCCTACCGCCTGCCATCGCCCTCACGATTTGCCCTTGCGCCTGCTCTGGCCTTCCTGGCCCTGGTCCTGGGCAGCCTGTTTGCGCCTGCGCATGCCGGCAAGACCCTGGATGCCGTGCGGCAACGGGGGTCCATCCAGTGCGGGGTTTCGAGTGGCGTGGCCGGTTTCTCAGCCCCGGACAGCAAAGGCCGATGGTCAGGTCTGGACGTGGACATCTGCCGGGCCCTGGCCGCCGCCGTGCTGGGTGACGCTGAAAAGGTCACCTACACCGCACTGAGCTCGCAACAGCGCCTGACGGCCCTGCAGTCGGGGCAGATCGATGTCCTGTCGCGCAACACCTCGTGGACGCTGACGCGCGATGCCTCGCTGGGCCTGCACTTCACGGCCATCACCTACTTCGACGGCCAGGGCTTCCTGGTGGCCAAAAAGACGAAAGTGAGCAGCGCCAGGCAGCTCAAGAACGCCCAGGTCTGCGTCCAGTCCGGCACCACCACCGAGAAGAACCTGGCCGACTTCAGCCGCGCCAACAAGCTGGGCATCAAGACCGTGGTGTTCGACAACTTCGAGGCCAGCTTCAAAGCCTTCTTCGCGGGGCGCTGCCAGGCCTACACGACGGACGCGTCTGCGCTGGCCAGCCTGCGCAACAAGGAAGCGCCCAAGCCCGACGACTACCTGGTCCTGCCTGAGTTGATCTCCAAAGAGCCGCTGGGCCCGGTGGTGCGCCGTGGTGACGACGAGTGGATGGCCATCGTCAAGTGGACGGTCTTCGCCCTGCTGGAAGCCGAAGAGCTGGGCCTGACCCAGGCCAATGTGGATGCGCAAGCCTCGTCCACAGACCCGGCGGTCCTGCGGTTTGTGGGCGCCGGCGAAGACATGGGCAAGCTGCTGGGGCTGGACAAGACCTGGGCGGCCCGAGCGGTCAAGGCCGTGGGCAATTACGGTGAAGTCTTCGAGCGCAATGTGGGCAAGGGCTCTCCGCTGCAGCTGCCGCGCGGCGCCAACCGCCTGTGGTCGCAAGGCGGGCTGATGTACGCGCCCCCCATCCGCTGACCCGCGCCGATGTTCGACATCTTCAGCCAGCCAGCCGGTTTCGACATCGGCGAGACCGGCCTGATGCTCTATGACGCCTCGCAACCGCTGTGGCGCGCCTTCCTGGTGGGCCTGGGCAACACGCTGCGGGTCGCCCTGCCCGCTCTGCTGTGGGCCAGTGTGCTGGCGCTGCCGCTGGCGCTGGGGCGCCTGAGCCCCCTGCCCCTGTGGCGGCGTGTGGCCACCGTGTTGGTGGAGGTCCACCGCAACACGCCGCTGCTCCTGCAGCTGCTGGTGTGGTACTTCTTGCTGGTCGAATGGCTGCCCGACTCCAGTGCCGCCTGGCGCCTGGCGCCTGGCTTGTGGCTGAGCAAGGGGGGGCTGAGCTTCCCGTGGTGGGGGCCGGTCGCCACGGACACCGCCCAGGCCGTGGCAAGCGCGTCGGCCTGGGCATGGTCCTGGCCCGTACAAGACCACTTCAACGTGGTTGGTGGCGCAGCGGTCACGCCCGAATACCTGTCGGTCTTCCTGGCCCTGAGCCACTACACCGCGGCCTTCCTGGCGGAGGTCGTGCGCGGGGGGCTGCTCAGCGTGCCGCGTGGCCTGATCGAAGTGGCAGAGACGCTGGGGGCCACGCCCTGGCAGCGCGTGCGCCTGGTGTGGCTGCCTCAGGCCCTGCGGGCCATCGTGCCCTCGGCCACCAACCAGTACCTCAATTTGCTCAAGAACTCCTCCTTGGCGGTGGCTGTGGGCTACCCGGACCTGGTCTCCGTGGGCAACACGGCGCTCAACCAGACGGGCCAGGCTGTCACCTGCCTGGGCACCATGATGGCCGTCTACCTGCTGATGTCGCTGGCGGCCTCGGCCTTCATGAACTGGTTCAACCGGCGCTACGCCCTGCAAGGGGTGCGCGCATGAGTGCCCGGGCCTGGCCAAGGCGACGCGTGGCGCAACTTGGCACTTGGGCGGTGCTGGCCTGGGCCGCTTGGCAGCTGCTGGGCTGGGCGGTCTGGCGCGCCCGCTTCTGGCCGGATGCAGCCACCTGCCAGGCCCTGGCGCACACCGGTGCCTGCTGGGGGGTGATCCCGGCCAAGTGGGTGAACCTGCTCTTTGGCCACTACCCCGCATCGCAGTTGTGGCGCCCTGGCCTGGTCCTGGGTGCTGCGGCCTTCTGCCTGCTGTGGCTGTGGCGGGCCACGGCGGTCGCCGCCCAGCCCCTGTCGACAGACCAGGCAGACCGGATGGCAAGGGCACTCGTCGTGGGCGTGATGGCGGCGGTGTTGTGCCTGTGGTTGATGGCCGGTGGCGCGGGCTTGTTACCCGTGCCGTCGGTCCAGTGGGGTGGCCTGCCCCTCACCCTGGTGCTGGCTCTGGGCAGCTATGCCTTGTCCTGGCCACTGGCCCTGGGGCTGGCCCTGGCGCGCAGGTCCAGCTTGCGCCTGCTCAGCCTCACCGCCACCGCTGTGATCGAACTGGTGCGCGGTGTGCCCTTGGTGATCCTCTTGTTCATGGCGGCCTTCATGCTGCCCCTGCTCACGCCCACACCCGACACATGGAGCCTGCTGGTCCGGTCCCTGTTCGCGCTCACGCTCTTTTCTGCCGCCTACCTGGCTGAAGTCATCCGTGCCGGGCTGCAAACCGTGCCGGTGGAGCAGCTGGAGGCGGCATCGGTGCTGGGGCTGGGCTACTGGGGCACCCAGGGCCGCGTGGTTTTGCCTCAGGCTTTGCGGGCGGTGCTGCCAGCCCTCACGGGCCACGCCATCGGCGTGCTGAAGGAAAGCTCGCTGGTGATGGTGATCGGCCTGCACGAGCTCACGGGCGGCCTGTCACTGAGCCTCGGTGGCGATGCCGAGTGGCGCCCCTTCTACTTCGAGGCCTATCTGTTCGTGGGCCTGATCTATGGTGGCCTGTGCTGGGCCTTGTCCCTGCTGAGCCGCAGGCTGGAGCGGCGCTGGGTGCAGTCGCCCGCCTGAGGCCATGGGCTCATCTCAAGCGGTTCGGGATGGGCACAAAAAAGGCCCGTCATTTGCATGACGGGCCCTGAAAAGCGCCAGCGAGGCCGGCGCCGCAAGCATCCACAGTGGAGAGGATTCTGTGCGGTCAACTCATTCGGCTGCGGACTCTTCCTCCACATCGGCCGAATCGTCAACGTCAACGTCCGTGCTGGCCTGGCTGTCGCCAGCGACCAGGGGAATGAGGGGCTTGTCCAGCGGGCGACAAACGCGGCTTTGCAAGCGGTTGAGGCGCTCGGAGCGTTCCATGGCCTCCAGCACCGCTTGCGGGTCCATCATCAGCGCAAACGGGTTGGCATACAGACTTTGCTTTTGCATAAAGGCCTCCGGGTGAGAAAGTTCCGTCGTGATGTCTCAATGTAGGCTTCACGGCCGGAGGCGGGTAGTCACCGTATCGCCAAACCGCCTGTCAGAAATTCTCTGACAAGGGTTTGGCCGGCGGTGTGGGCTAACCCTCAGGCTGCCTTCACGAGCGAGAACAAATCCTCGAAGTTGCGGCTGGTGATGTGGCCCAGTTCTTCCACGCTCAATCCCTTGAGCTCGGCCAGCTGTCTGGCGACGAGCGCCACATAGGCCGGCGAGTTGGTTTTGCCGCGGTGCGGCGCCGGCGCCAGGTAGGGGCTGTCGGTCTCGATGAGGCAGCGGTCCAGGGGCACGAAGCGGGCCACGTCGCGGATGTCGCCCGCGTTCTTGAAGGTCAGGATGCCTGAGAAGGAAATGTGGAAACCCAGGTCCAGGGCCTGGCGGGCCACGGCCTCGGTTTCTGTGAAGCAGTGGAAGACGCCGCGCACCTGGCCCTGGCCTTCTTCTCGCAGGATGGCGATGGTGTCCTCGCTGGCTTCGCGGGTGTGGATGACCAGGGGCAGCCCGGTCTGGCGGGCGGCGCGGATGTGCACACGGAAGCGCTCGCGCTGCCAGGCCATGTCGGCATGCGTGCGCTCACCCAGGCGGTAGTAGTCCAGGCCGGTCTCGCCGATGCCTACCACACGGGGCAAGGCGGCCCGGGTGAGCAGGTCGTCCAGCGTGGGCTCCTGGATGCCTTCGTTGTCAGGGTGTACGCCCACCGTGGCCCACAGGTTGTCAAAGCGCTGGGCCAGGCCATGCACAGCTGGGAACTCTTCCAGCGTGGTGCTGATGCACAAGGCACGGTCCACGCCCGCGGCGGCCATCTCGGCGCGCACGGCATCGAGCTGTTCGGCGTACTGGGGGAAGTTCAGGTGGCAGTGGGAATCAACGAACATGGCAAGTCGGCTTCACTTCGGTTGCGCAGGCGCGCAAACCCGTGATCTTGCCTCAAGCCGCCAAGGCCCGCAGCCTCACAGCGTTTGTGTGGGCTTGTTCGAGGAGATGTTGGTGCCCAGCGTCTGCTCGATCTTCACGCGCAGCAGGCGGGTCTTGTCGTCGCCAGGGAAGCGCACGCCCACACCCTGGGTGCGACCACCCGAGGCGTTGGCGGGGGTGATCCAGGCGATCTTGCCCGCAACCGGGTAGCGCTGGGGGTCTTCCGGCAGGGTGAGCAGCAGGTAGATGTCATCACCCAGCGTGTAGTCGCGGGTGGTGGGCACGAACAGGCCGCCTTCATTGAAGGCCGGGATGTAGGCGGCATAGAGCGCGCCTTTTTCACGGAACACCAGCTGGATGACGCTGGGACGCGGCGACCCGGCTTGAGGCCCGACGCCCACCGCAGCGGTGCCCGTGCCTGCTTTGCCCTGCACCAGAGGCGCAAAGGCGGAAGGCAGGGCCGAAGGCATGGCCGTGGTCTGGAAATCACTCATCGTGGGCGAAGTGTAGCGCCGACGACATGGCGGCGCGTGCCAAGTTTCCCTCAGCTTGGGGGGTGATTACGTTCAGAAACGGATGGCTTCAGCGGGCCAGTTTGAGCGCCTGCCGCGCCTGCAGCACCAGGGACTCGACCTTCAGTGTCTGATTCCATGGGTGTTCTGCCTGCCGGCGCGCCTTGAGCAGCTCTTTGGACCAGGTGCTCAGGCGCTCCAGGGTGGGCGGCCTGGGCAGGCAGTCCGCCGGGAAATACTGTGGCGCGGCGCCGGCGTGTGCACGGGCCAGGTCCAGACAGAGCTTCTGCAAGGCGTCCACCAGGACGGGCAAGGGCCAGCCCTGCACCAGGCCAGAGTGACCGGCCGCCAGCTCCTTGGGCAGCGTCGACCACAGGCGGGCGTCCATGCCTGCGGCGTGGCGGTCCAGCGCGGTCAGTGGCTGGCCGCCACAGGCACGCAGCAGCACATCGGCCTGTTCGGGGGGCATGCCTTGCCCGGCCAACCATTGCAGGGCCACATCGGTCTCGGGCATGGGCACGCGCCAGGCCTGGCAACGGCTGCGTACCGTGGGCAGCAACTGCGCCATGTCGGCGGTGCACAAGATGAAGCGCAATGACCCAGGAGGCTCTTCCAGGGTCTTGAGCAGGGTGTTGGCGGCCACCAGGTTGAGCTGGTCTGCGGGGTGGATCAGCACCACCTTGCCAGCGTTGCGCGACGCCGTTTGCTGCGCAAACTGCACCACCGCGCGGATGGCATCGACCTTGATCTCCTGGCTGAGCTTCTTGGTCTTGCCCTTTTCTTCATCACCGGCCGACTCGCCTTCGGCGCCCTGCCATCCCAGACTGGCTTGCAGCGCTTCAGGCAGGATCACCATGAGGTCGGGGTGGGTGCCGGCGTCGATCAGGCGGCAGCTGACGCAGCGCCCGCAGGCCAGGCCACGGGGCTGGCCAGCTTGCTGCGCTTCGCACAGCCAGGCGGCGGCCAGGCCCACGGCCAGTTCGAACTGGCCACTGCCGGGGGCACCATGCAGCAAGCTGGCGTGGCCAGACAGTGTTTGCAGGGCTTGCGCCAGGGGCTGCTGCAGCCAGGGGTAAGGCAGCGTGGTGCGGGGGATGGGGGTGTCGCTCATGGCTGTGCAGCTCAGATCAGGCCACGGGCCAGGAGCACGGCTTCCACCTGTGCCGAGACCGTCGCAGGGCTGCGCTGCGCATCAATCAGGGCAAAGCGGCCGGGTTGCGCTGCCATGCGGTCCAGGTAGGCCTGGCGCACACGCTGGAAGAATGCGGTGTCTTGCGCCTCGAAGCGATCGGGCTGGCGGGCGTTGCGCAGGCGCTCGGCGGCGACTTCCGGTGGCAAATCGAACAAGAAGGTCAATTCGGGCTGGCGACCTTGCTGCACCCAGTCTTCCAGGGTGTGCAGGGTGGGCAGCTCGAAGCCGCGCCCCCCGCCCTGGTAGGCGAAGGTGGCATCCGTGAAGCGGTCACTGATCACCCAGTCGCCGCGGGCCAGCGCTGGCTCGATGACGGTGCGCAGGTGGTCGCGGCGGGCGGCAAACACCAGCAGCGACTCTGTCAGGGCGTCCATCTCGTCGTGCAACACCATCTGGCGCAGCTTTTCGGCCAGGGGGCTGCCGCCGGGCTCGCGGGTGCGCACCACCGGGCGTCCTTCTGCGCGCCAACGGGCCTCCAAGGCATCGAGGTGGCTGGTCTTGCCGGCGCCGTCGATGCCCTCGAAGGTGATGAATCGGCCTGTGCTCATGGCGCCTTTCTGCGGGGGCTGCGTTGGTATTGGTTCACCGCCCGATTGTGCTCGGCCAGTGTGGCGCTGAACGCACTGCTGCCATCGCCCCGGGCCACGAAATACAAAGCCTTGGTGTCGGCCGGATGGGTGGCGGCGCGCAAGGCCGCTTTGCCGGGCATGGCGATCGGGGTGGGCGGCAGGCCGGCGCGGGTGTAAGTGTTGTAGGGCGTGTCGGTCTGCAGGTCGGCCTTGCGCAGGTTGCCATCAAAGCGCTCGCCCATGCCGTAGATGACGCTGGGGTCGGTCTGCAGGGGCATGTGGATGCGCAGGCGGTTGTGGAAGACACCCGCGATCTGGCTGCGGTCGGCCTCGACACCGGTCTCCTTTTCGACGATGGACGCCAGGATCAGGGCCTCTTGCGGGCTGCCCAGGGTGATGTCGGCACGGCGGAGGTCCCAGGCGGCTTGCAGCTGCTTGTGCATGGCCTGCAAGGCGCGGCGCATGACCTGCAGGTCGCTGCTGCCCTTGGCGTAGGAATAGGTGTCCGGGAAAAACTGGCCCTCGGGTGAGACGCCAGGCATGCCCAGCTCTGCCATCAGCTGCGCCTCAGGCCAGCCGGCTGTGGTCGCGCGCAGCCCATCTGCCTGGGCCAGTTCGGCGCGGAAGCGCGCGAAAGTCCAGCCATCGATCAGGCGCACGGTGGACAGCCGCGCATCGCCCCGCACCATCATGCGCAGCAGGTCGCGCGCACTCTGGCCCTGGCTCAACTCGTAGCCGCCGGCCTTGATCTGCCGCGCCTGCCCGGACAGCCTGAAGGCCTGGTAGAGCAACCAGGGCGAGGTGTTCACGCCGGCGTCCACCCAGGCCTTGGCCACTTCACGTGGCGAGCTGCCGGCCTCGATGGACAGGTCGACGGGGTTGGCGCGCAGGCTCAAGGGTTGCTGCCACCACCACAGCGCCAGGGCCACAGCCGCCGATGCCGCGATGAGCAGGGCCAGGAGCAGGCTGGCCAGCAGGCCCCCACCTTGCCGCACGGCGACAGTGGGATTCAAAGAGTAAAAACGGTCTTTCATGTCGACCGTGATGATAATGACCCCATGAACACGAATGCGCTGCCTGAGACCCCGGTGTGGTGGAACGCCCAAGGCTGGGCGAACCCCGATTCCGCCGTGGACACACCCCTGCCCCACCTCGGCGTGATCGCCGCGCAGGGGCCGGATGCGGCCACCTTCCTGCATGGCCAGCTCAGCCAGGACGTGCTGCACCTGCCCACCAGCGAGGCTCGCCTGGCCGCCTATTGCAGCGCCAAAGGCCGCATGCTCGCCAGCTTCATCGTGCTGCACCCTGCGCCCGAGACCTACTGGCTGGTGGTCAACCGTGACATCTTGCCGACCGTGCTCAAGCGCCTGGGCATGTTCGTGATGCGCTCCAAGCTCAAGCTGGCTGACGCCAGCGACAGCTGCGTGTTGACCGGGAGGCTGCGCCTCTCCGGTGCCGAAGCCATCGCCGCGTTGCCTGAACAGGCCATGGCCGTGCAGGAAACCGCAGCTGGCGCCGAAGGCGTGACACCTAGCCTGCTGTGTCAGTTGCCCACCGTGCAAGGTGTGGCTCGCCAGTTGCTGATGGGCCCGGCAGGCGGCCCGCCCGAATCGGGTCCTGCGCAGGCGCTGAGCGCGTGGCGCTGGCTGGAGGTGATGGCGGGCGTGCCTCAGATCGAACCCGCCACCAGCGAGCAGTTCGTGCCGCAGATGGTGAATTTCGAACTGTTGGGAGGCGTCAACTTCAAAAAGGGCTGCTACCCCGGCCAGGAAGTCGTGGCGCGCAGCCAGTACCGTGGCACGACCAAGCGCCGCGCCTTCGTGCTGCTGACCGATGCCGAGGCGGCCCCTGGCGTCGAATTGTTTTGCAGCACAGACCCGGCGCAACCGTGTGGCATGGTGGTCAACGCCGCCACGGCACCCGGTGAAGGCCATGCCCAGGCCGTTCTGGCAGAGCTGAAGCTGGCCGCTGTGGCGTCCATCTCCGGCGGTGCCACCTTGCACCTGGGCAGCCTCGCGGGGCCCGCCCTGGTCCTGGGGCCACAGCCGATCGACCTGCCCCGTGCCGAAGAGGTCAGTTGAGGCAGGCGGCGTCGTGATCGACGCAGATTTGGCGCTGGCGTCGACTATCTAACGGCAATCGAACCCGAGACGGCCCACTTTGCAATGGGCACGGGTGGCAAGTTCCGCAGCCTGCGTTAACCTGCGCAGACGCCCAACGCCACCCCGAGATGTCTGCCCAACGCCCACCAGCCGAACATGTCGCTCAAGCGGCCTACGTGTACTACCGCGTACCCGTTGGCCGTGAGGCGGCGGTGCTCTCGCGGGTGGCCACCTTGTTCAAGACCCTGATGGCCACGCAGCCCGGGCTGCAAACCCGCTTGATGCACAAGCTGGATGCAGCGGTGCTGTCAGGGGCTGAACACAGCACAGCAGGTGCTACGTGGATGGAGGTGTACGAACACCCCCAGGGCGTGAGCGTCGCCTGCCTGAGGCGCATGAAGGAGATGGCCCAGACGCTGTTGGCCGACCAGACCGGCCCGCGTCACCTGGAGTTGTTTGCGCCGGTGCCCGTCACCGGTGACGGTCTGGCATGACGCGATGAGGTACTGAAGATGTGTTTGCTGGCCTTGGCGCTGGATCAAAGCAGCCGTTTCCCCTTCGTCTTCGCGGGCAACCGCGACGAGTTTTTTGAACGCCCCGCTTCCAGGCTGGCCTGGTGGGCACCCGAAGAAGGTGCGCCTGCCGTGCTGGGCGGGCGCGACCTGCAGGCCGGCGGCACCTGGCTGGGCCTGACGGCGACCGGGCGGCTGGGCGTGCTCACCAATGTTCGCGAACCGCACCGGATGGACGCGACGGCGCCTTCACGTGGCCAGATCGTGCCGCAGTGGCTCAAGGGCGACGTCAGCATGTCCAGCCTGTGGCCTCGTCTGGCCATGTCCGGCCACAATGGCTTCAACCTGCTGGCCCTGGACTTTGCACAGGGCGACGCCTTCTGGGTGAACAACCGCAAGCTCTACCCCGAGCGCCTGTCGCACGGCATCCACGGGCTGTCCAACGCCATCCTCAACACGCCCTGGCCCAAGGTGCAGCAGCTCAAGGGTGCGCTGCGCACGGCGCTGGCCGAGGCCGAATCCGTCGATGGGCTGGCCGATCAGCTCTTTCGCGCGCTGGCCGACCCCAGCGAAGCACCAGAGTCACACCTGCCGCGCACCGGCGTGCCGCACGACTGGGAAAAGCGCCTGTCGGCGGCCTTCATCAAGCCCGATGGGGCACACCGCTACGGGACCCGCTGCTCGACGGTGATCATCACCGAACGCACGCACAAGCGCGTCGTGACCCATGTGTTCGAGCGCACCTTCGCCGAGCACACCAACCTGGCCGTGATGCGCCACGTGGTGCTCAAGAACTGGCCCCCCCGCCATTCGATGGACGCCGCGGAAGTGGCCAAGCTGGACGCCACCTTGCCCCCGCCCGGCCTGCGCCATGAGGACGACTTCGAGAGCAGCGATGTGGCCGAGACGGCCGAGCACGACCTGAACAGCCAGGCTCAGGCTGCGGCGGTCCCCGCCAAGCGCACGCGCGCGCGCAGCCTCATCAAGTCGCCGAAGGTGAAACCGATAGGGGCTTGAGCCCGCGCGGCGCTATCAGAGCGCCAGCTGCATGGCCTGATGGGGAATGCCGACCTCGTCGAACACCTCACCCACCGGCAAGAAGCCGGCCTTGGCGTAAAACCCCTGGGCGCTGCATTGGGCGCTGAGGTGGGCTGTGTGCATGCCCTGCCGCCTGGCCTCGCCCATCAAGCCTTGCAGGACCTGTTCACCCACGGCAGCACCCCGTGCACTGCGCAGCACGGCCATGCGGCCGATCCGGCATTGCCCTGGCTCCGGTGCGTGCGTGGGCGTGGCGTGCGGGTCCGCCAGGTTGAGCATCAGGCGGCCGGTGCCCACGGCCAGGCCACAGTGGTTGCGCACCACGGCATGCACGGCGGCGGCATCCCAGGCGTCCCATTCCTCGGCCTCGTCGATGCGCTGCTCGACGATGAACACGGCGCGGCGCACCGCCGCCGCATCGGCCTGTAGCACGGCCCAGTTGCCCAGGCTCAGGGCATACGGTGCCTGCCCTTGCTCAAAGCCTTGCAGCTGGGCGCGCATGGGCTCGGTGATGTGCGCAGGCCGGCCATCGCCCAGGCCCACGAACACGTACACCGTCTGCCCGCTGACCAGCAAACGCCCTTGTGACCACATGGCCCAGGCCATGGCCATGGACGAGCGCCCCACTTGCGCACAACGGATGCCGATGTCCAGCCAGTCGTCCAGTTGTGCTGGCGCGTGGTAGTCCAATTCATGGTGACGCACGAAGAGGTCACCTTGCTGGTGGCTCAGCGCATCCGGATACGGCAGGCCCACGGCGCGCCAGTAGTCGCCGATGGCGGTGTCGAGGTAGGTCAGGTAGTGGCCGTTGAAGACCACCTTCTGTGCGTCGACCTCCACCCAGCGCACGCGCAGGCGGTGCGTGAAACGAAAATCGCCCCACTGGGGGGCGATCGAGGCTTGAGCCTTGGACATCAGCGGTGGGTCAGCAAGGCATCAGCGCCAGGTGAGCGCCAGATCAGCGCAACTCGCGGCGCAGGATCTTGCCCACCGGCGTCTTGGGCAGTTCCGTGTTGCGGAACTCGACGATGCGGGGGATCTTGTAGCCGGTCAGGTACTTGCGGCAGTGCTCGACAACCTGCTCCTTGGTCAGCGAGGGGTCACGCGGCACGATGATGACCTTGACGCGCTCGCCGGCGGCCTCGTCGGGCACACCGACGGCGGCACATTCCTTGACCATCGGGTGCATGGCCACCACGTCTTCGATTTCGTTCGGGTAGACGTTGAAGCCGGACACCAGGATCATGTCCTTCTTGCGGTCCACGATCTTCAGGAAGCCGCGATCGTCCATCACGGCCACGTCACCGGTGGCGAGCCAGCCCTCCGCATCCAGCACCTTGGCGGTCTCGTCGGGGCGGTTCCAGTAGCCCTTCATCACCTGAGGGCCACGCACGCACAGTTCGCCCGGCTCGCCGATGTTGGCCCAGCTGCCGTCATCACGGCGGCAACGCACTTCGGTGTTGGGGATGGGCACGCCGATCGAACCCGTGAAGGTGGGCGCTTCCACCGAGATGTCCACCGGGGCCTGGGTCACGATGGGCGAGCACTCGGTCAGGCCGTAGCCTTCGACGATGGCGTTCTTGGTGACGGCCTTCCAGCGCTCGGCCACGCTGCGCTGCAGCGCCATGCCGCCGGCAATCGACAGCTTGAGCTTGGAGAAGTCCAGCTTGGCGAAATCAGGGTCATCGAGGAAGGACGAGAACAGCGT
>CANBQJ010000043.1 GCA_947371645.1 Burkholderiales bacterium
GGCCAGAACAACGTGCAGGGCAGCTGCGACATGGGCAGCTTCCCGCATGAGCTGCCCGGCTACCGCCATGTGTCCGACACCACCACGCGCAGCCTGTTTGAGGCCGCCTGGGGCGTGCACATCAGCCCCGAGCCGGGCCTGCGCATCCCCAACATGTTCGAAGCGGCACTGGACGGCAGCTTCAAGGGCCTGTATTGCCAGGGCGAAGACATCGTGCAGTCCGACCCCAACACGCAGCACGTGGAAGCGGCGCTGTCGGCCATGGACTGCATCGTGGTGCAGGACATCTTCCTCAACGAGACCGCCAAGTTCGCCCACGTTTTCTTGCCGGGCAGCTCCTTCCTGGAAAAGGAGGCACCTTCACCAACGCCGAGCGCCGCATCAGCCGCGTGCGGCAGGCCATGCCCCCCCTGGCGGGCCTGGCCGACTGGGAGGTCACGGTGCGGCTGTCCAACGCCCTGGGCTACCCCATGGCCTACACCCACCCCGAGCAGGTCATGGCCGAGATCGCCGAACTCACGCCTTCTTTCAGGGGCGTGAGCTACGACAAGATCGAACGCCTGGGCAGCGTGCAGTGGCCTTGCAACGAGCACACCGACGAAGCCGGCACGGCCATCATGCACGTGGGCCACTTCGTCAAGGGCAAGGGGCAATTCTTCAACACACAGTACGTGCCCAGTGAAGAGAAGGTCACGCGCAAGTTCCCGCTGTTGCTCACCACCGGGCGCATCCTGTCGCAGTACAACGTGGGCGCGCAGACCCGCCGCACCGACAACAACGTGTGGCACCAGGAGGACGTGCTGGACATCCACCCGCACGATGCGCAAGAGCGTGGCATCCGCGATGGCGACTGGGTGGGCATCGAGAGCCGTGCCGGCCGCACCGTGCTGCGTGCCCAGTTGAGCGAGCGCATGCAGGCGGGCGTGGTCTACACCACCTTCCACTTTCCCGAGTCGGGCGCCAACGTCATCACCACCGATTCATCCGACTGGGCCACCAACTGCCCCGAGTACAAGGTGACGGCGGTGCAGGTGGTGGCCGTGAATCAGCCTTCTGAATGGCAGCAACGCCACGAGGCCTTCGATGCGGCCCAGCAAGGCCTCTTGCGCACAGGGCAGCGCAAGAAGACGGCCAAGCCCGCTGACATGGCCGGCGCCAAGTGAGGTGCCTGTGAACACGACGCGACCGCCGCAGGCTGAGGTGCCGCAAGCGCCTCTGCGACCTCATGCGCCGCATGAGCAATCAGGCAGCGAGGTCACGCCCATGCCCGGTTTGCGCACCTTCACCGTCTACGACGGCGGCGCAAGCCAGTGGCGGCCGCCATCGCTGCAGCACGTGCCGGCGCGCAGCGACTGGCTGGCCGAAGAGACGCCCGTGGCCCTGGTGTTCAATGGCGTTTCTCACGCCGTGATGATGTGCAGCCCGCTGGACCTCGAAGACTTTGCCCTGGGCTTTGGCCTCAGTGAAGGCCTGTTGAGCGACCCCGCCGAGTTGCTGGACGTGGCCGTGCAGGTGGTGTCTGAAGGCCTGGCGCTGCAGATGACGGTGACGGCGGCCTGCGAATGGCGACTCAAGGAGCGACGCCGCACCCTGACGGGTCGCACCGGCTGTGGCCTGTGCGGCGTCGACAGCCTGCAGCAGGTTCAGCATGAGCTGCCCCGTGCGCCCCATGTGGACGTGTCGCCCGACGCCATCCAGCAGGCCTTGCGGGCTTTGCGCCAGCACCAGACCTTGCAGCAGCGCAGCGGGGCCACCCATGCCGCCGCCTTGTGCAACCCACAAGGCACCTTGCTCCGTGTGCGTGAAGACGTGGGCCGCCACAATGCCCTGGACAAGCTCATTGGCGCCATGCGCCGCGACAAGCTGGAGCCCGAAGGCGGTTTCATCTGCATCACCAGCCGTGCCAGCTTCGAGATGGTGCAAAAGGCCGTGGTGGCTGGCGTGGGGGCACTGGTGGCGGTGTCGGCACCCACCGCGCTGGCCGTGGACACCGCGCAAGCCGCCAACCTGGCCCTGGCCGGCTTTGCCCGGGGCGATGCCTTCGTGGCCTACACTTTTCCCGAGCGCTTCGGCGTGCCCCTCTGAGGCCCACCATGGACATCCACAACCTGATCCACATGGCCAACCGCATTGGCGAGTTCTTCCAGTCCATGCCGGACGCGGCAGAAGCAGAAGACGGCGTCGCCCAGCACATCCACAAGTTCTGGGAGCCGCGCATGCGCCGCCTGCTGCTGGCCCAGATTGACGCCGACGGCGCCCCCACGCTCCTGCCCCTGGTGCGCGACGCGGTGCTGCACCAGCGCGCCAGCCTGGAGCCTGCACCTGCTCAGTCACCGCCGCCGCCTCACCAGAGCGCCGGGTCCACCTTGTAGAAGGCCTGCAGCTCGGCGTACAGCGCCGGGTGGGCACGTTGCAGGCTGATGGGTTGCTCGAAGAAGGTTTCGCTCAGCACCGCAAAGAACTCGGCCGGTGCCGTGGCGGCGTAGGGGTCGAGGAAGGTGTCTTCACCGCGCCGCAACTGGGCCTGCAAAGCGTCGTAGTGCGTCTGCATCACCTGAGACCACTGTTTGTACTGGCGCGTGGTGGCCAGCTCGGGTGCGCCATTGCTGCGGCCGTTCTCGGCGTCCAGCTGGTGCGCAAATTCGTGGATGACCACGTTCCAGCCATCGTGGGGCACGGCGGCGCCACGGCGCACGTCGTCCCAGGACAGCAGCACCTGGCCGCGGTCCCAGGATTCGCCAGCCCGGGCGTCGCGGTGGGTGTGCACCACGCCGGCTGCGTCCACCTCGTCGTGTTCGACTTCGAAGGCGCCGGGGTAGACCAGGATCTGGCGCAAATTGGGGAAGTAGCCGGTGGGGCGGTTGAGGAGCAGCAGGCAGGCCTGGGCCGCGATCGTCACCCGCACGTCATCGTCGATGACCTGGCCCTGGCAGCCCACGAAGGTCTTCTCGGCCAGGAAGACCTGGATGTGTTTTTTCAGCTGCAGCTGCAGGTCAACCGGCATGCGGTGCAGCAGGGGCACGCGCCGGCGCAGGATGCGGCGCCATTCCGCAGGGAAGGGCTCGGCCTGGCGGCGCGTGCGCAGCCAGTTGGCCAGGCGGGGCTGGCCGGCGAACCAGGCCACCAGCAGGCCGGCAAAGCCCAGCAAGAGCCACAAAGGGCCATAGGTTTCGGTCATGCGGCTTCACATGGGGGCAAGGCGCCGTGCCTCAACACCCTCATCCGCAGGGCAGAGCGGACAGGGATGGGGGCGCGACAGCTCAGCGCTGCACCATCTGCTGCGCCTGCTGGATGAAGGCCTCGGCGCCCTTCTTGTCGTCCACCAGGCTTTCCACCTTCACGGGCACCTCGATGCCCTTGCGGCAGGCGGGGCGGGCGTTCAGGGCGACCATCCAGCGCTGCAGGTGGTCCAGGCCGTCGACCGACACGCCAGACCACTTGTGCGTGCGCACCCAGCACCAGTTGGCGATGTCGGCGATGGAGAACTCACCGGCCAGCCATTCGTGCTGGGCAAGCTGGCCGTCGAGCACTTCCAGCAGCCGGCGGGACTCATTCTGGTAACGGTCGATGGCCGGCTGGATCTTCTCGGGGAAGTAGCGGAAGAAGACATTGGCCTGGCCCATCATCGGGCCCACGCCGCCCATCTGGATCATCAGCCACTGCATCACGCGCGAGCGGCCCTTGGCGTCGGCGGGCATGAGGCGGCCGGTCTTCTCGGCCAGGTAGACGAGGATGGCGCCGGACTCGAAGACCGCGAAGTCTTCAGCCTCGGTGTCGACGATCGCGGGGATGCGGCCATTGGGGTTGAGCGCCAGGAACCAGGGCTCCTTCTGCACCTTGGTTGCCAGGTCGACGGCGTGCACGGTGTAGGGCAGGCCCAGTTCTTCCAGGGCGACGGAGACCTTGTGCCCATTGGGTGTGGCGGCGGTGTAGAGCTTGATCATGGGGCCCCTTCAGGCTTGGGTGCTGGGGCGCTCGGCCATGGCTGCGCGCCAGCGGCTCAGGTGCGGGTGGGCATCGCCCAGCTTGAACTTGATGATGCGGGCGAAGTCGACCAGCACCACGGCCGTGATGTCGGCCAGGGTGAAGTGGTCACAGGCCACGAAGGCGCGGCCGGCCATGTGCGCCTCCAGCGCGTCGATGAAACGGGTGAAGCGCGCCAGGCCCCGCTCGGCCAGGGCCGGGATCTGGGGCACCGGGGCGGCACCGGTCAGGGCGCGGTCTTTCATGGCGGGGCTGGCGTTGCGGAAGGCTTCGGCCACGGCCACCAGACCGTCGAATTCGAGCCGCGCGTTCCAGCTGGCCACCCGGGCCTTGTCCACCGGCGTGCGGCCCAGCAAAGGTGGTTCAGGCTGCACGGCCTCGGCCCAAGCCCAGATGGCGGGGTTGTCGGGCAGCACGGTGCCGTCAGCCAGCTTCAGCGCGGGCACCGTGCATTGCGGGTTGAGCGCCCGGTAGGCCTCGCTCAGCTGCTCCTGCCTGGCCAGGTCGATCTGCACCTTGTTGACGGCGATGCCCTTCTCGGCCAGCAGGATGCGGGCACGGCGCGGGCTGGGCGCCGTGGCGCAGTCGTAAAAGGTGGGCACGTCGGGCAAGGCGGTCATGGGTGGTGGCCTCAGGCCGGGCGGGCCGCCGCGAGGGCCAGGGGGTTGGGCGTGGGCTCGGCCAGCTTGCTCAGGGTGTTGCGGTCGCGGTGGTGGAAGGGCTCGCTCTGGCCCTGGATGGCCAGCACGGTGTCTTCGTCATACGACCAGGTGCCGTCGTCGTGGACCGTGACCTCAATGACGAACTCGGTGGTCTTGAAGGCGTGGGCCAGGAAGGGGATGTCGCTGATCTGGCCGGCGTCGCGGCTGGCGCGCAAGGTGAAGCTGCGCGCATCTGCAGCGGCCTGGCCCGTGGCCAGCACCGTCTGCCCGCGGGGGATGGTGATGCTGTGGATCACGGTGCCGGTGGCCGGCTCCCACAGCCAGTAACCAACCTGGTCGTGGTAAGTCTTGACCTGCTCGGGCTTGGTGACGTGGGTGTGGTAACGCAGACCGTAGAGCAGCTGCGGGCCGTTGGTCTGCGCGTCGATGGGTTGCAGTTCGATGCGCTCGACAAAGGCCTGCTTCCTGGCGCCGTCGGCCTTGGGCTTGATGTCCAGGCCACGGGTGCCTTGCCAGACACCGGCCATGCCGCGCAGGGGCCCGAGGTTGCTCAGGGTGTCGACGTCGACGGGGTGGGGTTCGGTGTAAATGTCTGCTGGGAAGTCGCTCATGGTGGGTCAGCAAGATGAAGGACGATGTGCCCGCTTGCAGTGCTTGCAGGCCGGGTGACCATCCTAAACCGGCGGCGCGATCCCTGCCATGAGGCGGGGCTTGGCCTCAGGGCATCAGCGTCCACTCTTCGAAGAGCACGTCTTTCACCCGATGCGGGATTTGCTGGTCGGCCAGGTAGTCGTTGAAGGTGGCCTGGATGTGGTGAGCCAGTGTGCGCATGCCTTCAGGGCCTTGCAGCTCGTCGTGGCTCATTTCGGCGCTGACCTCTTCCACCATGGACTTGAAGATGTCTTGCTGGCTGCTGAGCGCGTTGACGGCCGCCTCGTCTTTCAACTGGAGATCGACGCGCAGCTTGAGCATGCGGCCATCGTTGAGTTGCGAGACGACGCGGTTGATGCCCATCCAGGCGGGGCGAGGGCGCTGCGTGTCCGGTGCATGCGACATGCGGGACCAGGCCCAGATGGCGCCAATCAGCACGATGGCCACGCCACCCATGACGAGCCCGAACAGCCAGTCGCTGCTGGCCGCGCCCGATGGTGTGCTGGCGTTGGCGCCGGAAGCGCTGGTGGGGGAGGTGGCGGCCATGGGATGTGCTGCGGCGTGGAGGACACGATCAACCGGTCGCCACGATACTGGGCCGCATGGGGTGTGGGCAAGCCGCGCATCGGGCCTGGCGATCATGTGCGCGACATTTGCACGATGCCGGCGGCTTCAGGGGGCGTCAAAGCCAGTCTTCATCCGGATCAGCGGACACGCTGGGCGACAGGCCTTCAGACATCACTTCGATTTGCTGCATCAGCTGCCCGCACTGGCCTTGCCAGTAGGTGGGCTCGCCAAACCAGGGGAAGGCGGCGGGGAAGGCGGGGTCATGCCAGCGCCGGGCCAGCCAGTCGCTGTGGTGGATGATGCGCAGCGTGCGCAGCGGCTCGATGAGGCCCATCTCCCGCCAGTCGAAGTCGGCGATGGCTTCGTAGCCTTCCAGCAGGGCGTGCAGTTGCACTTGCCGGTCGGCCGGGTCACCGCTGAGCAGCATCCAGATGTCCTGCACGGCCGGGCCCATGCAGGCGTCGTCGAGGTCAACAAAATGGGGCCCTTCTGGCGTCCACAGGATGTTGCCGGGGTGGCAGTCACCGTGGATGCGGCGCATGCGCAGGTCGGGCACGCGTCCGAAGGCCTCATCGCAGAGGTCCAGGGCCTGGTCTGCCAGGGCCAGCCAGCGCTGCGCCTGGTTGCCATCCAGCAGGGGGCTTTGGCCCAAGCTGTCGCGGGCCGCGCGGCCCAGGTTGCGCACGTTCAGGGTCGGGCGATGGCGGAAGGCCTTGCGGTCGCCCACCTGGTGCAGGCGGGCCAGGAAGCGGCCCAGCCAGCGCAGCACCTCGGGGTCTTCCAGTTCAGGTGCACGGCCGCCACGGCGGGGGCTCACGGCCACGCGGTGGCCCCCGGCAAGCCCCAAGGTGGGTGGCTCACCGATGGCGCGGGTGGGGCTGCCCAGTTCACGCCAGGGCGGGTCGGGCAGGGTCAGCGTCAGGGGGGGCACGGCGGGCACTTCGGCGGCGGCCAGGTCCAGCGCGAAGGCGTGTTCTTCCAGGATCTGCTCGTCGCGCCAGCGCCCGGGGCGGTAGAACTTGGCCACCACCAGGCTGTCGTCGTCCAGGCCCACCTGGAAGACGCGGTTTTCATAGGAGTTGAGCTGCAGCATGCGCCCGTCGACCCGCAGGCCCACGGCCTCCAGGATGTCGAGGGCGTGTTCGGGCGTGAGGTCGGCGTAGGGCTGTTGCGTGGGGCTGGGGTGCATGCGGCATGTTAGCCGCAGCGGCCTTGGGTTCAGCGGCTGAGCTGGGCACGGCCCCAGACGATGAGGTGGTCATTGAGCACGTGCATGAAAAAGCCCGACAGCGAGAGTTGCACGGCCAGGAAGCCGGCCTCGCCGGCCAGGTCGATGCCGTTGTCTGCCGGGATGAGGCTCAGGGCCAGCAGGGCGCCGGCGACGGGCAGACAGGCCGCTGCGGCGCCCGCCGTCAGCACGCGCCAGCGCAGGTGCCGGCGTCGGCCAAAGGCCCGCAAGATGCCCAGCCGCCACGCGGCACGGAAGAAGTTGAGCACCAGGACCACGGAGAGGACCAGGACACCGAGGAGGGGGGCGAGCGCGTTCATCGTCCGCCGAGGATAGCGGTGGCCCGCCGTGCAGGCAAGGGCAAACCCTCGGCTTGAGGGATGCCGGAGCCTGGCGGCTTTCAGTCCAGCTGGGCGGCGTTGGCCATGGCCTTGAGCAGGCTGGCGTTGATGTCGGCAAAGGTGATCATCAAGGGCTCGACGGCATCCCGGATGTCGAAAACGCTCTGGCCTTCGATGGCTTCCACCAGGCGGAAATACGGTGCGTAGGGGCCGTCGTGTTCCACCAGGGCCTGGTAAACGTGTTCGGGCACGGGGATGGTCTTGAGCAGCTCCGCAAAAGGCAGCTGGAACATGCGGTCCAGCAGCGAGAACACGCCACAGATGAAGAGCTCGTTGCGCATCTCGTCGCTGCCGCTCAGGCGGGCCAGCTCTTCCATGAACAGGCCGCGTCGCACGGCGGCGTACATCACCGGACGCATGTTCGGGTCTTTGCTGGCGGTGGCCAGCAGCAGGGCCAGCCATCGCTTGAGCCGCTGGTAGCCCAGGATCATGATGGCGTGGCGGAAGGAGCTGATCTCCACCGACAGGCCGAAGGCCGGCGAGTTGATGTAGCGCATCAGCTTGTAAGCCAGGGGCGGGTCGCGCTTGAGGGTGTTCTCCAGCACCTCGATGTCGTCTTGCCGATGCAACTGGTCGATGAGCTGCACGATGACCTGCAAGGCCGGTTGGTCGGCGGGCTTGTTGCCGGGTTTGATGGCGTCGTCGATGGGCCAACCCAGCACGGCAACCGCGCCACGCCTGAAGCTGGCTTCCATGTCGACCACGCTGCGCACGCCGGCTTGCACGAAGCCGATGTGGCGGGGGATGCCCGATGGGCTCACGCCCGCGCCACCTGAGGTCTCGTTGGTGCGGTGGTCATCGTCGATGTCGATGATGGCGTTGGCGAAGGCCGGCAGCAAGGCCTTGGGCAGGTCGCTGAGCGGCTTGCCGTTGAGCATCAGCGTGCTGCCGTTGGCGTGCAGCATGGCCAGCAGCTCGCTGTGCTGCTCCTGCATGGCCATGAAGGCGGGGATCTCCAGCGCCACGTGGTTGCTGGGCTGTGCCTGCATCACCGCTTGCAGCAGGTCTTCCTGCGCCACCTTGATCCACAGGTCGGGGCCGCCTGTGGGCCAGACTTCGGCCAGCGCGTCCAGGAGTTGGCGGGCGTCGAGGCTGGCGCCGGGGTGGAGCGGGAACACCGTGATGCGCGTGGCGGTCACGGCGCGCGCGCGGTCGATCACGGGGCAGTAGGCCAGCGCAATCTGGCCCAGGATGGGGTGGTTCATGGGGCTCGCCTAGCCATTGATGTAGTTGAACAAGGACAGCTTCTGCACCATGGCGTAGCTCTGCAGCGCAGCCTGGTAGCCGGTGTCCTGGTTCTTGAAGTCCGACACGGCAGCGACCATGTCGAGGTCTTCCGCGTTGGACTTTTCATTTTGCGCCGCCAGCTTCTGGTCGCTGTTGCGGGATTCGATGCCATCCATCCGGTTGAGCTCCTCGCCCACCTCGGACTGGGCGGCCTGCACGGTGCCCAGCGAGGCGTCCATGTTGGTCAGCCCCGTGTTGACGGCCTGGGCCACCGTGGATGAGGTGGCTGAACCCGACTTCAACGCACCGATGATGTCGTCCATGGCCTTGAAGATGTTGAGGTTGTTCCTGGCTTCGGAGATGTTGAAGGTGTCGCCATCGGCGGGGACGCCCGACACCGTCACGGCCATGCCCTTGCCGGGGATCGAGATCGAATTGCCGCCCGTGTAGCTCTGGCCCGTGCTGAGTGCATTGCCGTCTTCCAGCACGTCGTAGGTGACGGCGCCACCGCTGCTGTGGAACACGAGCGAGTAGCTGGGCGAACTGCCAGAGGCGGCGGGGTAGGGCAGCTGGCTGGGGTTGGTGACCGACCCCGAGGTGATCCAGGCGCTGCCGGAGTTGTTGCTGCTCGTGTTGGCGTTCTGGCCCGCCCCGGTGTTGAACACGCCGTTGCCGCTCTTGCCAGACAGCCAGACCTTCTGGCCATCCAGGGTGAGGTTGAGGCGCTCGCCGGTGGAGGCCAGCGACTCGCCGCCTTGCCCTTGAAAAACGACGCCGCTGGCGGTGTCTGCAAAGGGTGGCGACGATGAGCCCTGACCGCCAAACACATAGCCGCCACTGCCGTCCGAGCGGTTGGCCACCGTCAGCAACTGGTCGCGGATGTTCTGCAGCTTGACGGCCAGGTCCTGGCGGTCGCTGGGGGAGTAGCTGCCGTTGCCGGCGGCCACCAGGGTTTCGCGCGCGGTCTGAAGCAGGCCCGTGGCGTCGCTCAGTGAGGACGAGGCCAGGTTCATCACATTGCGGCTGGCGTCCAGCGTGCGCTGGTTGGCATCGGTGCGCGCGATCTGGGCCAGGGCCCGCTCGGCGCGCGCGGCGTTGGTGGGGTCGTCGCTGGCGTGCACCACGCGTTTGCCGGAGGTGAGCTGCGCCTGTGACTTGGCCAGGTTCTGCTGCCGGTCCTGCAGGTTGGTGATGGACGCCTCGTAGGCGTTTGACGTTGCGATGCGCATGGGCCGTCTCCTTAGCCGCTGGCTACTTGAAGCAGTGTGGTGAACAAGGACTGGGCGATCTGCAGCACCTTGGCAGAGGCCTGGTAGGCCTGTTGGTACTGGATGAGGCGCGCGGCCTCTTCGTCCAGGTTCACGCCGCTGGTGCTGCTCAGCGTCTGGTCGGCGTTGGTCTTGAGGGTGGTGGAAATGTCGGCGGCCGTCTGCCCACCCTGCACGATGACGCCCAGGTTGCCGATCATCTGCGAGTACGCGTTGGTCGCCGTGGACTTGGTGGTGCCGCCGTCCAGGGAAATGACGTTCTTGTCGCGCAGGTCCAGCATGGCCATGGCGTTGCCGTTGTTGGCGGCGGGGAACTGGGTGGTCGACACCTGGATGGTGTCACCGGCCTTGGGCACGCCGGTGATGTTGATCGTGAAGAGTGCCGTGGGTGAGGTGCCGCCAGGGCCAGCGTCGCTGATCACCCGTGTGGACGTGTCATTCGGGTCGTTCCAGATCCGGGCGGGCGTGGTGTCGTTGTAGGCGTTGCCGTTCTGGTCGACGAAGCGGTAGTTCATCGAACCGTTGTTGGCGGGGTTGGTCTCGAACACCACGCTCAGCGCATTGCCCTGTACGGGCAGCGAGCTGCCGAAGTCAGGCGCGTTGGTCGTGGGCAAGGCCCGGGACATGATCAGCGAGCTGACCTGCAAGGTGCCGGCATTGGTGTTGGGTGCCGCCGCGGTCAGGGGCGAAGCGGCCGCGACGTCTGCTGCGGCCGTCAGGTTCAAGGTGAGCGCCGCCGCGTCGGACGTGTTGTTGAACAGGTTGTGCGACACCGGGTTGCCATTGGTGTCAAAGCTGGTCTGCAGGTCGCCGTTGGCGTTGATGCCCAGTGCCTGCTGCTTGTTGAGGGCATCCGTGAAGGTCTGGGTGAAGTTGTTGAGCTGTGTGCGCACCGAGGCCAGGTCCGAGTCCTGAAAGTCCAGCATGCCTTTGAGGGCGCCACCGGTCATCTGCGAGCTGTCCAGGATGCGGCTGCTGCCGTTCGTGTCCAGGGCCACCCGCGCCTGAGCGGAATCGCTGGGGTCATGGACGGCCTTGAGCGTTTCTGACTGAGAGCCCAGCACCAGCAGTTGCCCGCCGCCCATGAACACGTTGACGGTGCCATCGTCGGCGTTCACGGTGCTGACCTGCACCTGCGCGTTGAGTTGCTTGACGAGGAGGTCTCGCTGGTCAAGCAGGTCGTTGGGGGTGTGCCCGGAGCCCTGGTACTTGGCGATGTTGTCGTTGATCTTGGCGATCTTGGCGGTCAGCTGGTTGATCTGGTCGACCGCGACACCCACGTCGGACGCCACGCCCGATTGCAATTCCGTCAACTGGTTGGCCGCGGTGTTGACGCGGCTCACAAAGTCCTGCGCCCGGGACAGCACCACTTGACGCGCCGAGGTGTCGCCAGGCGCGTTGGCCACGTCGGAAAAGGCATTGAGCACCTGGTTGGCGGCGTAGCCCAGGCCGGCTTCGCCGGTGGGCAGCACGTTTTCCAGCTGCTTGAGTTTGTCGAGCCGGGTGGTGTCCGAGGCGGACTGCGCCGTGTAGAGGTTGGACTCCTTGACCAGGAACTCGTTGGTGGTGCGGGTGATCGTCACGACCTTGACGCCGCGGCCGTAAAAGCCGGCGCCTGTGTACAGGCCATCTTGCGTGCTCAACTCCACCTGCTGGCGTGAATAGCCCGGGGTGTTGACGTTGGCGATGTTGTGCGACGTCGTGTCCATCATGGCCTGGTTGGCCATGAGGGCAGACGTGCCCAACGAGAAGATGCCTGAGCCCATTGCGCTCTCCCTTCACACCGTCAGGTGACGGTTCTTTGCAGACGCAAGGTGGTGTTGATCACGCGGGTCAACTTGTCGGCGTAGGCCGGGTCGGTGGCATAGCCTGCCTTCTGCAGGCCACGCGCATAGCCGCTGGCCGTGTCAGCCTGGGCCACCGTCTGGCTGTAGCGGGGGCTCTGGCTGAGCATGCGGGCATGGTCTTTGAAAGCATCATCGTAAGAGTCATAGGCCTTGAACTTGGCCGTGACCTTGCGGGCCACCCCGCCGATGTACTCGGTGGTGCTGACCTCGGCGACCTTGCCTTTCCAGTCGGAGGTGGCCTTGATGCCGAACAGGTTGTGGCTGGGCGTGCCGTCCTTCATGCGGATCTCGTGCTTGCCCCAACCTGATTCCAGCGCGGCCTGCCCCAGGATGTTGGTCGCCGGGATGCCCGTGGCCAGCTCGGCCGCCTGGGCCGAGGCCTGGTGCCGGGCCACGAACTGCTGAGAGTGGCTGAGCTTGCTGCTGGCGGCAGGGTCGGTACCGGCCGTGGCTGCGGTGGCCGATGCGGCTTTGGCCAAAGCACCCGTTGCGGGGTTGGCGTTTGCGCTGGTCTTGCGCTGCAGCCTGGGGTCTTCGGTGGGCACCAGGTCGTCCGGCAGGTCACCCACCTTCAGGTCACCCATGCCGGCCAGGGGGCTGGCCTTGTCGGGGTTGACGCCCAGTTGCCTTTGCATCTGCCTGGCGATCACGTCGCTCAGGCCACCAGGCAGGCCGGTGAGCTGAGAGGCCAGCTGGTCGTCCAGCATGCCGGTGCCCATCTCGGTGGCCGCGTTGTCCAGCATGCCGCTGTTCATCGTGGTGCTGCGCATGCTCTTGACCAGTTCCTTCATGAACAGGCCTTCGAGCTGCTTGGCCACTTCCTTGATCTGGCCGTTGGCGTTGGTGCCCGCACTGGCCTTGAGCCGGTCGAGCGAATGCAGGTCCATGCTCAGACCTTGCGTGGCGGACTGCGAAGACTTGAGGGTCATCAGATCACCTCCAGTTCAGCTTGGAGTGCGCCGGCCGTCTTCATCGCTTGCAGGATGGCCAGCAGGTCCTGCGGGTTGGCGCCCAAGGCGTTGAGCGCCTTGACCACTTCGGTGAGCTTGGTGCCTGCGGGCAACTGGATGATGTTGCCAGGCTCCTGGTTGATGCGGATGTCGGTTTTTTCGGTGGACACCGTCTGCCCCTGCGACAGGGGGTTGGGCTGGCTGATGACCGGCGTGGAGCTGATCGTGACCGACAGGTTGCCATGCGCCACGGCGCAGGGGCCGATCGTCACGGCCTGGTTCACCACGATGGAGCCGGTGCGTGCATTGATCACGATGCGCGCGGCGGGAATGGCCTGCTCGATGTTCAGATTTTCAAGATCGGCGATGAAGGCCACGCGCTCGCCCGGGGCGCGGGGCAGGGCGATGGTGACGGTGCGGCCGTCGATGGCTTCTGCCGTGCCATCGCCCTTGACCTTGTTGATGGCCTTGGCCACCTCGCGTGCCGTGTTGAAGTCGTCGGACTGCAGGTTGTACTGGATGGTGCTGCCCTGCAGCCAGGGCGTGGGCACGGCGCGTTCCACCGAGGCGCCTTCGGGCACGCGGCCGGCGTTGAGGTGGTTGACCTGCACCTTGGCGCCACCGGCCGAAGCCCCGGCGCCACCCACGATCACATTGCCCTGGGCCAGGGCGTAGATCTGGCCGTCCGCGCCCTTGAGCGGCGTTGCCACCAGCAGCCCGCCACGCAGTGACTTGGCGTTGCCCAGCGAAGAGACGTTGACGTCCAGCGGCTGGCCGGGCTGGGCAAAGGGAGGAAGGCTGGCCGTGACCACGACGGCGGCCACGTTCTTGACCTGCATGGAGGTGCCGGCGGGCACGGTGATGCCCATTTGCTGGAGCATGGCGCCCAGGCTCTGCGAGGTGAAGGGGGTCTGGGTGGTCTGGTCGCCGGTGCCGTCCAGGCCCACCACCAGGCCGTAGCCCATCAGCTGGTTGCTGCGCACCCCTTGTACGGCGCCGATTTCCTTGAGGCGCACGGCCTGGGCCTGCAGCGGCCACCAAAGGGCCGCAGACGCCGCCAGCACAGTGAGTGCGATCAGCAAGCGAAGGAGGCGATCTGTGGTGTCCATGAAGCCGATTTCCGGTGGGGGGTCGGCTTCATTGTCCGGAGCTTTAGAACGGCGAAATGTTCAAAAAGAAGCGGCCAAGCCAGCCTATTCCCTGGGCATCTTGCTGCGCGCCTCGGCCCATCTGTTCGATGCGCACATTGGCCACCTGCGTGGACGCCACGGTGTTGCCCGGCTGGATGGTGGCCGGGTCGATCTGGCCCGAGAAGCGCAGCACATCGACGTTCTTGGCCACGCCAATTTCCTTCTTGCCGGACACGATCAGGTGCCCGTTGGGCAGCACCTCGATCACCGTGGTGGTGATGGTGCCGGTGAAGGTGTTGGTGCTGGCGGTGGCGCCCTTGCCGTCGAAGGTGTTGCTGGAGTTGCCCGAGGCACTCAGCTTGGCCACCTGCGTGGCGTTGACCAGGGGCACCGCCGTGATGCCGCTGCTCACCGTGCCGGCCTTCGACAGGGAACTGGTCGTTTCCTGTTTCGCCGAGATGGCTTCGGAGATGGTGACGTTGATGATGTCGCCCACCAGGCGGGCCCGGTGGTTTTCGTACAGCGGCCGGTAGGCGGTGGGCTGGAAGAGCGAGCCGTTGCTGGGCTCCATGTACACCGAGGCCACGGGGCGCGCGGTGACCGGCTCGGCCACGTCCACCTTGGGGTCGAAGGTGCCGCAGGCGCTGAGCAGGCCTGGCAGCAGGATCGCGCCCAGCCAGGGGCACAGGGACTTGCGGATCGCGCTCATGACAACTGTGCCAGCTTTTGCAGCATCTGGTCCGAGGTCTGGATGGCCTTGGAATTGAGCTCGTAGGCGCGCTGGGTCTGGATCATTGTCACCAGCTCCTGCACCACGTTGACGTTGGACGTTTCCACAAAGCCTTGGGACAGCGTGCCCATGCCGTTGGCCGCCGCCACCGAGGTGGTGGGCTGGCCCGAAGATGCCGTCTCGGCAAAAATGTTCTGGCCTTTCGGGTCCAGGCCACTCGGGTTCACGAAGCTGGCCAGTTGCAGTTGCCCCAGGTTCTGTGGCGTCGTGGAGCCGGGCACCAGCACCGTGACCGTGCCGTCATTGCCGACGGTCAGGCCGCTGGAGTTGGTGGGCACGGTGATGCCGGGTTGCACCAGGTAGCCGTTGTTGGTCACCAGCTGGCCTTGAGAGTTGAGCTGGAAGGCGCCGTCCCGGGTGTAGCCGGTGGTGCCGTCGGGCATGGTGATCTGGAAGAAGCCCTTGCCCTGGATGGCCATGTCCAGGGTGTTGGAAGTCTGCTGCAGATTGCCTTGCGTGAACTCGCGGGAGGTGGCCACGGGGCGCACGCCCAGGCCCACCTGCAGGCCCGTGGGCAGCTGCGTCTGTTCCGAGGTGCTGGCGCCGCTTTGCCGCAGGTTCTGGTAGATCAGGTCCTCGAACACCGCGTGCGACTGCTTGTAGCCGTTCGTCGAGCTGTTGGCGAGGTTGTTGGATATGTGGTCCAGCTGGGTTTGCTGGGCTTCCATGCCGGACTTGGCCACCCACAGGGAACGCATCATCTTGCTACTCCTTCATCGGCCCGAAGGCCCGGTTCATCAGCCGCCACCAGACAGCAACTGCGCTGCCTGCTTTTCATCGGCTTCTGCGGTTTGCATCAGCTTCATCTGGGTCTCGAACTGGCGTGCCGCGGCGATCATGGCCACCATCGTTTCAATCGGGTTGACGTTGGAGCCTTCCAGCGCCCCGTCCTGCACACGGGCGGTGGCGTCGGCGTCGAGGTCATTGCCGGCTGCAGAGCGAAACAGGCCGTCTTCGCCCCGCACCATCTGGTCGGCAGGGGTGACCAGCTTGAGCTTGCCCACCGTCGTCTGCTGGCCATTGGCCTGCTTGGCGCTCACCGTGCCATCCTGGGCGATGGCCGGTGTGCTGCCTGCAGGGACGGTGATCGGGCCGCCGTCGCCCGTGACCTGCAAGCCGCCTTGCGTGGTCAGCACACCCTCAGGCGTGAGCGCGAACGAGCCCGCACGCGTGTAAGCCTCGGTGCCGTCCAGGGCCTGCACCGCAAACCAGGACTTGCCCTGAGCGGCCACGTCCAGGCCTCGCCCGGTGAACTGCAAGGGGCCGGCGCTGTCGTCGTAGCCCACCGTGGTCTCCAGGGCGTAGACGCGGGTGCTGGCGCCATCGCCCCGTACAGGCACGGCCCGGGTGGCCTCCAGCTCGGCCCGAAATCCGGCGGTGCTGACGTTGGCGAGGTTGTTGGAGAGCACATCCTGGCGCTGCATGTTCATCTTGGCGCCAGCCATGCTCAGGTAGATCATCCGGTCCATGTTGGCCTGCCTCTATCTGTCAGCGCAGGTTGACGAGGGTCTGCAGCACCTGGTCTTCGGCCTTGATGCTTTGCGCATTGGCCTGGTAGGAGCGCTGCGCCACGATCATGTTGACCAGCTCACCGGTGAGGTCCACATTCGATTCTTCCAGCGCGCCAGACTGCAGCAGGCCGTAGACGCCGCTGCCTGGTGCACCCAGCGGCAGTGGGTCGCCCGACTGGTTGGTCGCCTTCCATTCGTTGTCACCCACCGGCTGCAGGCCGTTGAGGTTCTTGAAGTCGGCCAGCTGCACGCGGGCGATCGACTTGGACTGGCCGTTGGTGTAGCGTGCCTTCACCGTGCCATCGGTCTCGATCAGGAAGTCCGACAGGTTGCCCTGGGCGTAACCACCGCCACTCAGGTCGGTCACGGCCGAAGAGCCGGAGTACTCGGTGAGGCTGTTGAGGTCCATCGTGACGCCCGTCAGAGGCTGGCCGTTCTTGCCGCCAGGGATGGAGGCGATGGTCAGCTTCGAGCCGCTGGGCATGCTGCCATCGGGGTTGAACGTGAAGGTGTAGACGGGCTGGGGAACGCCACTGGCGTCCAGGCTGACGGACGCCGCATTGCTGTTGCCGTCGGCGCTCATGTAGACCTCCCACTGGCCGCCGGTGCCGGGGTTGGCGGCCGTGCCGTCGCCCGCATCGGGCGCGGTGATCTTCTTGAAGTAGTAGTTCAGCGCAATCGGGGCACCGTTGTCGCCGTAGGCCGTTTGCGAGGTCACGAAGTCATAGGTCTTGGAACTGGCGAAGTCCACCGGCGTCGTCGTCGGGATCACGGTGGCGCGCGCATCCAGGTTGGCCGTCATGCTGATGGCGCTGGCCTTTTGCGGTGGCGACACGTCGTTGGTCAGCTGGATGGGGCTGCCGGCGGGGCCAGCTGGGGCGCCGCTGGCGTCCAGGGCCTGGCCCAGCAGCTTGTGGTTCATGTTGTTGACGATGAAGCCGTTGGCGTCTCGCTTGAACTGGCCGTTGCGCGAATAAACGGTCTCGCCTTGTGGCGACGACAAGGCGAAGAAGCCGCGCCCGTTGATGGCCAGGTCCAGGTTGTTGGCCGTGGTGCTGATGTTGCCCTGCGTGAACTGCTGGGCCACGGCCGCGACGCGGCTGCCGATGCCGATGCCGTTGCTGCCGCCTCCGCCCAGGGATGCCGCGTACATGTCCGCGAATTCCGCCCGGGATGACTTGGCACCAAAGGTGTTGGCGTTGGCCACGTTGTTGCCGATCACCTCCAGGCTCTTGCTGGAACTGTTGAGGCCGGAGAGTCCTTGCTGAAAGCCCATGGCGTCTTCCTTTACGTCGGTGGCGTGATGCCAGTCAAAAAAATCGAAATCGAGGTGGTGACAAGGGCTTTGATCAGCCGACTGCCTTGACCTTGCTGTAGGCCGTTGTGCCGTTCTTGCGCAGTTCCAGGTTGAGCGTGCCCGCGCTGTTGCTCACCGCGTCCACGGTGTCGGTCATCAAGGAGGTGGCGCTGACGGTCTTGCCCGCAGTGCCGGCCGTGACCTTGAAGGTGAGCCCGTCCGTGCTGGTGCCGGAGGGGGGTGTCCAGGTGAAGGAGTGCTGGCCGGTGGACACGGTGTCCTGGCTGATGGTGTCGAGGGTGACGCCCGCGCTGCTCAGGATGTCGATGCGGACGTTGCCGGCCGCATTGGCCAGGTCGAAGCCACCGCTGGCCACGCCATCGGTGCCGACATTGAGCTGGTTGCCCTCCATGACCACCTGATGGCCCACCAGGCCGGCACCTTGCAGCATCTGCATTTGCGTCATGCTGGTGTTCATGGTGCCCATGGTGGTGTTGAGCTTGTCGATGCCGGTCACCGTGTTGATCTGCGCCATCTGGCTGGTCACCTGGGCGTTGTCCATGGGGTTGAGCGGGTCCTGGTTCTGCATCTGCGTCACCAGCAGCTTCAGGAAGCGGTCGGATGCGTCCGCGGCCGAAGTGCCGTTGGTGGATGTGCCAGACGTGCTGGTGGTGCTCGTCGTGTTGGTGATGGCGGTGGTGCTCATGGGGCGTCCTGCAAAGTGGGGGAAGGGCGGGTTTGCGTCCGAGGTTCAAGAGGTCGAGAACTCAACCGCTCTGGCCCATCTGGAGGGTCTTCATGAGCAGCGTCTTGGCGGTGGTCATCACCTCGACGTTGTTCTGGTAAGAACGCGAGGCAGAAATCATGTTGACCATTTCTTCAACCGGGTTCACGTTGCTGTAGGTCACGTAGCCATCGGCATCGGCCTGAGGGTGCTTGGGGTCAAGCACGCGGCGGCCGGGCGTGTTGTCTTCGGTCACCTGGCTCACCGAGACACCCGACGTGCCCACGTCGCCCATGGGCACTGTGGTGAACACCACCTGGCGGGCCTTGTAGGGCGCGCGGTCCGGCCCGGCCACGGTGTCGGCGTTGGCCAGGTTGGAGGCCACCACGTTGAGGCGCTGGGACTGCGCGCTGACCGCGCTGCCCGACACGTTGAAAATCTGGAACATCGACATGGTGGTCTCCTGGGGTCAGCCCGTCACTGGCCGGTGATGGCCGTGTTGAGGGTGCGCACCTGGGCATTGATGAAGCGCAGGGTGGCTTCGTAGCGCACGGTGTTGTCGGCAAAGTTGGCGCGTTCGCGGTCCATGTCGACGGTGTTGCTGTCTAGGTTGGTCTGCGAGTTGCTGGCGTAGTTCAGGGCGGGTTCTTCGCGGCTGCCGGCGGGGGCGCCGTTCAGGTTCAGGTGGCCGGCGTTGGCGGTGCTCAGGTTCAGCTTCACGCTTTGCAGGCTGCTTTGCGTCACGGAGGACTGCCCCGTGGCCTGGCGCAGGGCCTGGGCGAAGTTGAAATCGCGGGCCACGTAGTTGGGCGTGTCGGCGTTGGCGATGTTGCTGGCGATCAGGCGCTGACGCTCCGAGCGCAAGGCCAGGGCTTCGGCCTGGAAGTTCAGCGAGTCGGTGAGGCGGTTCAGCATGGCGGGCCCTTCAGGAGTTGGATGTGGGGCTGTCATGGATGGTGATCGGCTGGCGTCCAAACATGAGCGGAAATAGCGGTGGTTTTGGCCTGCATCTCCTGCCCTGGTGCGAGGGGCAGCCTGCCTACAGTGAGGGCCATGTCACAAGGCCACACCTTCACCCCGCCACCGCCGGCGCAGCACCGTGCCCAACTCGGGTTGGGGGTATTGCCAGCTTCGGGCGCTGCCAGGGGCTGGACGGTGAGCACGCATTCGCGCATTGGCCTGGCCCCGGTACAGTGGTGGGTGGCCCTGGGCTCCATGCTGTTGTGGATGGGCGTGCTGGCCCTGGCGGCTGGCGGGGCATCGGCCCACGCCAGCACGAGTCACGAAGGCGTCCTCCCGCTGCCGTCGGAAGATCGGGCCCCCGCCGAAACCCCTGGCCTGGCCGATCAGGTGCACGCCTTTGCCATCCAGCAGGCCCAGGCCAGCACCCCCCCGGGGGCTCCCCGCGTGGAAGTCATCCTGGGCCCGCTGGACAGCCGCATCAAACTTGCACCATGTAAAAGGGTGCGCACCTACTGGCCTGCTGGCCAGCGCGCCTGGGGCAATGGGCACGTCGGGGTGCGTTGCGAGCAGGGTGGTGTGCACTGGAATGTCTACTGGCCCGTCGTGGTCCGCGTGTGGGTGCGGGGCGTGGTGGCCATGGCCCCCCTGCAAGCTGGCAAGGTGATCAGCCCTGACGACCTGCTGCTGGCCGAAGTCGACCTGGCTGCCAGGGCCTCCAGCCCTTTGCTGCACCCCGCCGACCTGCTGGGGCGGACCCTGGCCCGCGCCGTGCAGGCCGGGCAGGCCGTGCGACTTGACGATTTGCGCGCGCGCCGTTACTTTGCGCCTGGTGAGCCCGTGGCCTTGACGGTCAAGGGCGACGGATTTCAGGTGGCGGGACAGGGTACGGCCATCACGGCAGGTGAAGAAGGCCAGTGCGCCCGCATCCGGACCGACAGCGGTCGTGTGGTGTGTGGCGTGCCCATCGGCGAGCGCCGCGCGGAGATCACCCTGTGACGACACACCTGCTTGCCAATTTGTCCCCCGCATCCAAGGGGTGTGGCGCGTTCCGCATTAAAGTCCCAACGGCCCGCGTCGATATCGCGGATGTGACCACCTGGTTCTTGCCAGGCACAAGGAGTACATCATGAAGATCGGCAACCCCCTGGACAAGGCTCTGGGCGTCACCAACGCCCGGACCGAAGGGTCCACCACGACGTCAGGCAAGACGTCATCCCTTGACGGCGGCGTGAACGAGAGCGCGAAAGTCACGCTTTCATCCACCGCTGCTGGCCTGGCCAGCGGCCAGGATGGCGACATGGATGTCGACAAGGTGGCCAGCGTCAAGCAGGCCATCGACAACGGCAGCTACAAGGTCAATCCGGAAGTGATCGCAGACAAGCTGATCAGCAACGCTCGAGAGCTGCTGCAAGGCGCCTCGGCCTGATCAGATTTTGCAGACCATGAGCACGGTGTTCGGGCCCTCGGCGGGGCCGGCTGCGGCCTCCGCCTGGGATGAACAGGTGAGCGCCATCGAGCGCTGCCTGGCGGTGCTGGATGCGGCGTTCGCCAACGGCGACCCCCAGCACGTCGTCAATGGTGCGCAGGCCCTGCACGAGGTGCTCACCCGTGCCATGTTGCTCATGCGTCAGCACGCCGGTTCTGGGCGGGCCCGCAGCCTGGATGCCCAGCTGATTCAGCGCCTCACCCAGGCGCAGGCGCGCGCCCGTGCCCACCAGCAAGCCGTCTTGCGTGGTCGCGTGGCCACCGAACGCACCCTGGACGTCTTGTTGCCCCGAGAGGCCGACAGCACCTACCAGGC
>CANBQJ010000044.1 GCA_947371645.1 Burkholderiales bacterium
GCCGACGGCAGCTGGACCATCTACGGCACGACCTCGACGGTGAGCGATGAGCTGACCCACGACCTGGGCGCAGACCCCAACGAGATCGTGTCCATCACCGTGGGTGCCAGTTCCACCGCGGCCAACACGGCCTTCTCGGTGCTCAACACCGCTGACGTGGGCGCGCGCTTTGGCGGCCTGGCCCTGGCCCCGGTGCCCGAGCCCGAGACCTATGCCCTGGCACTGGTCGCCCTGGGCCTGTTCGGTGTGAAGCTGGGTCGCCAGCGTCGCCAGGCGTAAGCACTTCGGGCTCTTCACTGGCGGGGTTGGCGTTGCAAGACGCCAACCCCGTCTGCTTTGGGGGTCGGGTCTTTGGGGGGCAGCGTTGGGGTGCGCGCGCGGGCGGGACGTGGAAATATTTGAAGGACGGCTGCATCCAGGTGGCAACGGGCGCCGTATAGGCCCTTGCCGGCAACTGGATGCCACGCTGCCTCAACCGGGGACGTGGTTCAACCCACTTCACTTCAGGACATCAACCATGAACACCCGCCCAACCCGTCGTCGCCCCTTGCTGGCGCGCCGCTCCCTGCTGGCGGCAGCCAGCTGCGCCCTGTGCGCCACCGCCGCCCTCACCCCCCAGTCGTCGGCCTGGGCCTCCAGCCACCGTGAAGCGCCCTTCATCACCACCAGCCCCAAGGTGGACGGCAGCGACTTCTACATGTTCATGAGCTACGAAGCCAACCGCAGCGGCTACGTCACCTTGCTGGCCAACTACCAGCCGCTGCAAGACGCGTATGGCGGCCCCAACTACTTCAAGATGGACCCCAACGCGCTGTATGAGATCCACGTCGACAACAACGGTGATGCCCTGGAAGACCTGACCTTCCAGTTCCGCTTCAACAACACCCTGGCCAACGCGGGCAAGGGCGTGGAGTTGCCCATCGGTGGCAGCAACGTGGCCATCCCGCTGACGCAAGCCGGTGCCGTGAGCACGGTCTCTGACGCCAACCTCAATGTTGCCGAGACCTATTCGGTGAAGGTGGTGCGCGGTGACCGCCGCAAGGGCGCGGGCAGCTTCCTCACCAAGGCCGGCACCAGCAACACCGTCTTCCAAAAGCCCGTGGACTACATCGGTGACAAGACCCTGGGCAACAGCGCTGCTTACGAGGCCTATGCCGCACAGCACGTGTTCAGTGTCGACATCCCCGGTTGCGCCATGCCGGCCAAGGTCTTCGTGGGCCAGCGCCAGGAAGGCTTTGCCGTCAACCTCGGCCCCATCTTCGACCTGGTCAACGCCACGGCGGCCCAGGTGCTGGACCCGACGCTGAAGAACGCCTTCGCGTCCAAGTCCATCCAGGACAAGAACGTGACCACGCTGGCGCTGGAAGTGCACAAGTCCTGCCTGACCTCGGGCAGCGAGCCGGTGATCGGCGCCTGGACCACGGCCAGCATGCGCCAGGCCCGCCTGCTCAGCGGTGCGCCCGCTGCCGGCATCCAGACCACCGACAAGGAAGGCGGCGCCTGGGTGCAGGTGTCCCGCCTGGGCAACCCCCTGGTCAACGAGGTGGTGATTGGCCTGCGCGACAAGGACAAGTTCAACGCCTCCAAGCCCAAGGACGACCTGCAGTTCGCCACCTACGTGACCAACCCCACGCTGCCCGCGCTGCTGGGCCTGGTGCTGGCGGGTGACACCACCGCGCTGGCGCCCACCAACTTCCCGCGCACCGACCTGGTGGCCACCTTCCTCACTGGCATCAGTGGCTTCACGCGTCCGGGCACGCTCACCGCGGCCTCTGAAGAGCTGCGCCTGAACACCAACATCGCGGCGGTGGCCGAAGGCAGCCAGAACCGCCTGGGCGCGGCCGGCAGCATCCTGGCCGCAGGTTCGGTCAGTGGTGCCACCGACCTGGCCGGCTTCCCCAACGGCCGTCGCCCCAAGGACGACGTGGTCGACATCGCCCTGGTGGCCATGCTGGGCGGCCTGTGCGCCATCAACGAGGCCATCGACACCACCAACCACAACGGCCTGGGCCTGAGCTCGGTGGTGGTGCCCAGGGCCGGCACGCTCACTTCGACGTGCACGACCGCATCGCTGACGTCGATCGCCAAGGCCGCAGGCGGCAATGGCCTGCCCAACGCCGCCAACGTGCACGACGGGGTGGACCAGGCTCAGGTGCCTTTCCTGAGCCGCTTCCCTTACCTGAACACGCCCAACTCGGGCTCCACACCCAAGCAGTGAGGTGACACCATGTTGCGCAAAACCCTGACCTGTGGCGTGGCCTTCGGGCTGTGCCTGCTGAGCGCCTGCGGTGGTGGTCACACCGATGTGGCCGCCGCGCCGGACGTGACCGCCGAGGTGACGCCGGCGGCGGCCACCAACCCGGCCACGGCCACGGCCTACACGGCCACCCTGGCCGACACGCCGACGGCCAAGGCCGACACGCTGGAGCCCGTGGCGGTGCCGGCACAGTTGGCCACCGACGACACGGCGGAGCCCACGTCGTGAGCCGCCGCGCAGCCCCTCACCTCCGGCGGCTGCTGTGCAAGCTGGCACTGGCGACCGCCGTCGTCACCGGCCTGCCGGCGCACGCGGCCACACCCGCTGGCCTGAGCGCCGTCGAGGTGCCGGCCCGCGACAGCGAGGTGGTGGAGGTGCTGCGCGACCGGCCTTTGAGCGCCGAAGAGCGCCAGTGGCGGGCCATGCGTGGCCAGCTGCGGGCGCAACCCCGGTCGCTCAAGCTGGCCACCGATGTGGCCTGGCAAGCCGTGCGCTGGGCCCGCCGTGATGGCGACCCGCGGTTGCTGGGCCAGGCTCAGGCCGCGCTGGCGCCCTGGTGGGGGCTGCGCGAGCCGCCCCCCGAGGTGCGCCTGCTGCGGGCAACCGTGCTGCAAAGCACCCATGATTTCGATGCCGCCTTGCGCGACCTGCAGGCCCTGGTGCGCCTGCAGCCGCAAGCGCCCCAGGCCTGGTTGACCCTGGCCTCGGTGCTGCAGGTGACTGGCCGCTACGACGAGGCCGAGCGCGCCTGCGAAGGCCTGCGCGCCGCCCAGGCCCCTTTCCATGCCCAGGCCTGCCAGCTGGATCTGCAAAGCCTGCGCGGCCAGCCTGAAGCCGCTCAACAAGGCCTGCTGGCCTTGAGCCGCCAGGCCCCGCGCGAACTGCAGCCCACCGTGCAGCTCATGCGCGCCGAGCTGGCCGAACGCATGGGCCAGCCTCAGCAGGCACTGGCCCTCTACCAGGCCTTGCTGCTGCAAGAAGACGATGCCTACCTGATGGGCGTGTGCGCAGACCTGCTGCTGGACCTGGGCCGCCCTGCAGAAGTGCTCACCTTGCTGCAGGGCCGCGAGCGCAACGACGCCCTGCTGCTGCGCATGGCCGAAGCGGGCATGGCCATGAACGACGTGGCTGCGCGCCGCCTGGCCGCCACGCAAGTCGCCGCCTTGCGCGCCAAATTCGAAGCGGCCCACCTGCGAGGCGACCAGGTGCACCGCCGCGAAGAAGCCCGCCTGGCCCTGCGCCTGCTGCACCAGCCCCAACGCGCACTGCAGCTGGCGCGTGCCAACTGGCAGGTGCAGAAGGAGCCCGCAGATGCCCGCGTCCTGCTGGAAGCGGCGCGCGCGGTGCAAGACACGGCCACCCTGGCCAGCCTGCACAGCGACGTGCAACACTGGGGCTGGAAAGACCAGCGTCTGGAGGCCTTGTGGTGAAAACGTTGTTGGCCTTCGTCCTGGGTGTGTTGGCCGCATCCACCGTGCAGGCGCACAAACCCAGTGACAGCTACCTCACGCTCACCGCGCGCGACGCGGGCGTGGTCGAGCTGCAATGGCATGTGGCCTTGCGCGACCTCGACGGCGAGTTGCAGCTGGACGCCAACGACGACGGCCAGCTCAGCTGGGGCGAGGTGCGTGGCCGCTGGTCTGCCTTGCAAGCCTTTGTGCAACCCCACCTGAAACTCAGCGTGCAGGGTCAGCCCTGCACGCCCCTGACCACGGCCTGGCCCGCCAACCCCGTGCCCGGGGCCGCGCTGGCCACGCACACCGATGGCCGCTACGCCGTGTTCAGCTGGCGCGAGCAGTGTCCGGCTGGCGCGCAGCTGTCCTGGTCGGGCGTGGACGTCGACTACCGCCTGTTCGCCTTGAGCGACCCCACACACCGGGGCATCGTGCGCTGGCGGGTGCAGGCCGGTGCAGGCGCCGCGCCGCAAGAGCTGGGTGTGGCCGTGCTGGGCGTGAGCCAGCCGGTGCAGCACCTGGCCTGGCCGGCCTTTGCCTCGCCTGCCGACGTGAGCCCCGCTGAGCGCGGCGCCCAGGCGGTGGCGACGGCCTTGCCCGGCTCGCCAGGCTTGGCTTCAGCCTCTGCCAGCTTGGCCCAGGCGCCAGCAGTGCCGCCGGCAGAGGCCGTGGGCGCGTGGCAAACCATCGGCCGCATGGTGGTGGAAGGCGTGCACCACATCGCCAGTGGCACGGACCACATCCTGTTCCTGGTCTCGCTGCTGCTGGTGGCCGTGTGGCGTCGCGATGCCAGCCAGGCCCGCTGGTTGCCACAGGAAGACGCGCGAAGCGTGCTCAAGGAGGTGCTGCGCCTGGTCACCGCCTTCACGGTGGCGCACTCGATCACCCTGGGTCTGGCCGCCTATGGCGTGCTGACGCCGCCCTCGCGCTGGGTGGAGTCGCTCATCGCGGCCAGCGTGCTGGTGGCCGCACTGGACAACCTGTGGCCACTGCTGCGCGGCCCGCGCTGGGTGGTGGTCTTTGCCTTTGGCCTGGTGCATGGCTTTGGCTTTGCCGGCGCCATGCAGGACTTGGGGCTGAGCGCACAGGCCCTGGCCTGGCCCCTGCTGGGCTTCAACCTGGGCGTGGAGCTGGGACAGCTCATGCTGGTGGCCCTGGTGCTGCCTGTGGCCTTTGCCCTGCGCCGCACCAGCGCCTACCGCTGGGCCGTGGTGGCGCCGGCCTCGGCGGCCATCGCCGCCTTGGCCTTGCTGTGGCTGATCGAGCGCAGCATGGACCGGCTCATCATCTCGGGTTGAAGCCGCCCGGCGGCCGCCGGCCCCGGTTCAATGTCCGCCGTGCAGAGGGGATTGCAGCAGTTCATGCACGACCTTCCCGGCCAGGCTGTGCGCGTCGAGCTGGGCGTGGGTGTCCACGGCGACGTGGGCGCTGCCATGCGAGCCGCCCTGATGTGAGCCCGGCGACGCCACCTGAGGCGTGCCGTGTGAGCCTTCGCCAGGACCATGTCCAGCGCTGTTGTCCGGCTTGCAGTCCCCTTTTGCCGATGCGTCCGAATGCGTGGTGTGGGGTGCCTCTGGCTGGCCCGCTGCGGGTGTCGCATCCGGCGCGTGTGGCGTCAACGCGGGGAGGTGAAGGTCCAGCGACGGGTCATCGTGCCCGCACAGCAGGTCGTTGAGCACCAGCGGTGGCGCCACCGGCGTGGCGATCCAGTGGGTGTCGGCGTGGTGCGCATCGGTGGCTTCCGGGCTTTCGCCGTGGGCCGTGGCCGGCGGGGTGTTGTGCTCACCGTCGTGGTCGGACAGCTGCCAGGGGAACACCACCGGCGGCAGGATGACGACCGTGTCCTCGGGCACGATCTGGATGGTGGCCTGGGGCTCGTCGCTGCCGTGGCCATGAGTGCCCAATGCGGGTACCTGTACCTGTACCGGTACAGGTATGTTGGTTGGGGTGGGTGCGGGGGAGTGGTCATCGGGCCCACAGTGGCCATTCTGGCCACCCGGTGCCGGGGGGGCTTTGGGGTCCTCGTGGCCTGGCTTGCCGTGCTCGCCATCCGGGTCGCGATGCGGCTCGTGTGCATCGGGCTGTGGCGCGGGTGCCGGAGAAGGCGCTGGTGTGGGTGGGTCGTCGTGCCCGTGGTGGTGCTCGTCGTCGTGGGGCTCGGTGGGTGTGGGCGGCGTGTGGGGGCCATCGTCATCGTCATTGGCGTGGTGATGGTGGCCGTCGCCATGTGGGGCCTCCGCCGGCGCGGGGGGCGGCGCTGGTTCAGGTGAGGGTGCGGGCGTTGGTGCTGGTGAAGGCGCAGGGTCTGGCGCAGGTGCGGGTTCAGGCACCGGTGTTGGCTCGGGCGTCGGTGCGGGCGTGGGCGCTGGCGAGGGTTCCGGGACGGGGGCCGGAGCCGGAGCCGGTACGGGTGCAGGCACTGGGGCGGGGGCAGGTGTCGGGTCAGGCGTGGGCGCTGGCGTCGGGGCAGGCTCTGGCGCTGGCGTGGGAGCCGGTGCTGGCGATGGGGTGGGTTCTGTCTGGGGTTGAAATTTGGGTCCCGGCGTCGGTGCGGGCGTGTGGCTGGGAGGTGCCAGCAAGGGCGCGACATCGGCCGCTGCCATGGCGTCTGCCGGGCTGCCATGGCCCAGATCGGGGCGCCCGGTGCTGGCGAATTCCTGGGGCGTGACCGCCTCCACCACGCGGTCCACGCGGAAGCCTTCCTGGATCGATCCCACCTTGACGCCGCCTGCTGCGGTGGCCGCGTCCGCATCCGAGTCGTTGATGGCTTGCAGCACCTGACTCAGCTTGTCATGGGCGACGTGGCCGCCGCCACCGGTGGGTGCATGGCCCACCTGCAGGCTGTCCACGGCCTTGGCGGCCACGGTGTGGCCATGTGGGTCGGCCATCAGCAGTTGCGCACCCTTGCCCAGCAGGATCACGTCGCCTGGCTCGACGGCATCGCCCGGGTGCAAGGGCATGGGCTGGCCCTTGCCCGCTTTCAGGATGCGGGCGGCGCCCACCAACTGGGCCACTTTGCCCTCTGTGACACGTCCCCAATTCGACATCTTGAGCCTCTTTTCACGGTACTGCCATGTCGCCAGGCGCCGCTCCTCGGGGCGCCATGGACCTCGCGTGCAGCTTGCACACGGTCACATTTATCGGGCATGTGGCCGCGGCTGTGGGGGCTTAGCGCCAGACCTGGTCGGGCCGCGTGTGGCTTAGTTCACGCCGGGGCTCGGCTGCGTGGTGGCAAGCGCTTGGGGTTGCACCTGCCATCGGGCCGCAGCACCCCAAATGAAACCTGGCAGACCACCACGCCACGCCACGCCACGCACAAGCCCGCCACGTTCAACCTCATCCTCTGGCAAGGCGCGCCCTGTGCCGCGAAGCAGGGTGATTCACACCGTGAGCCCGTGAGCTGGTGCGGCTGGCCTCACCTCACCAGCTGCCGTCACGCGCCTGTGCTTCACGGTGCGGTGCAAAGTGTGCGTCCAGGTGGTCGACGAAGGCCCGCACCTTGGCCGACAGGTGCTGGCGTGCCGGGTAGACCGCATGGACGTCGGCGGCGGGCAAGTCCCAGTCGGGCAGCACCTGGCGCAGCCGGCCGGAGCGCAGGTAAGGCGCCACATGCCATTGAGACCGCACCAGCACGCCCAGGCCGCGCAGGGCCCAGCTCAGTGCCACCTCGCCATCGTTGGTGCTCACGCTGCCGCCCACCTTGACGGTGAGCTGCTGCCCGCCGTGGCGCAAGGCCCAGTTGCCATAGGCCCCTTCGGCCTCCCGGATGACGATGCACGCGTGCTGGCGCAGCTCGGCCGGTGCCTGAGGCGCACCGTGGCGGCGCAGGTAAGCGGGTGAGGCCACCAGCAGGCGTCGGTTGGACACCAGCTTGCGCGAGGTGATGCGTGCGTCGGGCACATCGCCAAAGCGGATGCACACGTCAAAGCTGCCGTCGTTGATGGGCGCGGGGCGGTCGGTGAGCTGCAGCTGCACCTCGACGTCGGGGTGCAGCGCCGCGAAGTCGGCGATGGCCGGCGCGATGAACTGGCGCCCGAAGCCGAAGGTGGCGTTGACGCGCAACAGGCCCTTGGGGCTGGCCTGGCCACCCGCCACGCGCGTTTCCAGTTCGGTGAGCTCCTCCAGAATCCGCCCGCCTTCTTCCAGGTAGAGCTCGCCTTCGTGCGTGAGCGTGGCCCGCCGGGTGGTGCGCTGCAGCAGGCGGATGCCCAGCCGTGCCTCCAGCGCGGCCAGCCGCCGGCTGACCGCAGCGGTGGACAAGCCCAGCTCCTGCGCGGCAGCCGACAAGGTGCCTGCCTGGGCCAGGGTCACGAAAAAGCTCAGGTCGGCCACGTGGTTCATTGTTGCGCCCACATCAAAGATGGTTTGATCGTAAAGCCATTCTCAAATTCAACGCAATGACTAAACTGCCACGCATGCCTGTGTGGATGTCACTGCCGTCGTCGCCCTTTGTGGGGGCCGATCCCGTTCTGGGGCTGCTCATGGGCCTGGTGCTGGGCGGCGTGGGCGGGGTGTTTGGCATCGGCGGCGGGCTGATGGCCATCCCCATGCTGGGCTGGTGCTTCGGCCTGGACCAGCAGCTGGCACAGGGCACCGCCCTGGTGATGGTCGCGCCCAATGTGCTGTTGGGTTTCTGGCGCTACAAGCAGCGCAACCCCATTGACCTGCGCTTGGCGGTGCTGCTGGGCCTGTCGGCTGCCGTGTCGGCCTACGCCACGGCGCGCCTGGCCACCCGCATCGACGCGCACAGCCTGCGCTCGGCCTTCGCCGTGTTCCTGATGGCGATGGCCACCCTGCTCCTCTGGGGCTTGCGACCGCAAGGTGCAGGCCGGCCCGAGCGGGCCTACCTGGGCCCACGCTGGATGGGCCTGCTGGGCCTGGGCAGCGGGGTGCTGTCCGGCCTGTTCACGGTGGGTGGCGGTGTGGTGGCCACACCCGTGCTCACGGGCCTGTTTGGTGTGCGCAAACTGACCACCGCCCAGGGCCTGTCCTTGGCCCTGGTGGCGCCGGGCACGCTCCTGGCCTTGCTGGCCTATGCCAGCGCGGGCAAGGTGAACTGGGGCCTGGGCCTGCCCATGGCGGCCGGTGGCCTGCTCAGCGTGTCCTGGGGCGTGGCGCTGGCGCACAGCCTGCCCGAGCAGCTGTTGCGCGTGCTGTTTTGCGCCATGCTGGCCGCCACGGCCTGGGCCATGTTCTGAGCCTCATCCGCCGGGTCAGGCCTGCAGCACCTTCTGCCAGTAGCCCACGTCCAGCCACTGGTCGAACTTGCGGCCCACCTCGGTGAAGTGGCCCACCTGCACAAAGCCCAGGCGCTCGTGCAGGCCCACGCTCTCGGCATTGGGCAGGGCGATGCAGCCCAGCAGCACGTGGCAATCGGTCTGGCGCATGGCGTCGATGAGCGCGGCATACAGCGCCAGCCCGTGGCCCTGGCCCGTGCAGCCCTGGCGCACATAGACGGTGAGCTCCGCGGTGTGGCGGTAGGCGGCGCGTTGCTTCCACAGGTTGGCATAGGCATAGCCCACCACCTGGCCCTGGTCCTCGCAGACCAGCCAGGGGTAGCGCTGTGTGCAGTCGGCGATGCGTGCGGCCATCTGCTGCGGGCTCAGTGCCTGCTCTTCAAAGGTGATGACCGTGTGGCGGATGTAGTGGTTGTAGATCTCGCAGATGGCGAGTTCGTCACCGCTGGCAAAGTCACGGATGCGCATGGGGTGTGTCAAGAAGTGTCACGACGCCTCTGCGCGCGGGCGTGAGGCATCAGGGAAATGCATACCCTCAGGCAGGGGCCTGTGAGCGGGCGTCTTCTGGCAGGATACCGGCATGACCGTACGCACCACCACCACCTTGGCCCTCGCGCTGGCCTGTGCCACCGCCGCCCAGGCTGAAACCATCGCCACCAAGGCGGACTTCAAGCCCGACACCAACTTCGCCGCGCACGTGGCCAGTCCGGAGGTCAAGCAGAAATTGCTGGACATGGCCAGGCAATGGGACAAGGACCTCGGCATTGCCTGCAAAGAGGCCTACAAGCTGGACATGGCCAGGACCCAGGTGCTGGTGACCAACCCCATCGACACCCCGGAGCGTGGCAAGGCGCCCGTGGCGGGCATCTGGCAGTACCACTTCACGGTGGAGCGTTGCGGCAAGCCCAAGGTCTACAACGTCCTGGTGGGCGTGGACAACGACAAGGCGCTGCAGTACGCGCCCCTGGTGCCCGGTGACACGGCGGCCGAGCCCCGCATGGTGCGCGATGGCATCCGTGGTGTCGGCATGGTGACCATGAACGAGGTCAAGGCCAAGCAGGGCAAGGAATGCAAGGATTTCGCGGTGGCGGACACCAAGGTGACCACGCCCGCAGCACCCAGTGCCGATGGCAAGCCCACGCGCTCCGAAGAGCTCTGGACGGTGCGCTACTGCGGCGAAGAGCGCAAGGTGCCGATGTGCTTCCTGCCCCGTCCCAAGGGTGGGCTGAGCTTTGCGCCCATCAGCTGCGAAGAAGCCGACAAGCGGCTCAAGCAGCTGGCGGCGGCCGCAGCGGGTGCGTCCAAGCCCGTTGGGCCGGCGGCCTCGCAGGCGGCCTCACAGGTGGTGCCACCCGCTTCAGCGCCCGTGGCCAAGCCCTGAGCCCTGAGCCAGCCCTGACGCTGTCAGCGGGGTTTCCCGCTCAGCGCCAGGCCGGCGACGCAGACGCCGGCGCCATCGGCCAGGGGCAGGCCCCTGCTCAAGCGCTGGGCAGCGTCACGATGGCCGAAGCGATGCCGCTGACCACGGTGCCCACCGTCATCACCTTGAAGGCGTTGACGCTGAAGAAGTACTTGTGCTTCCAGCCGCTGTGGCCAGCGCCGATGTAGCTGGACAGCAGGTCTGCGCCGCCCTTGAAGAAGACCCAGTACACCATGGCGGCCCACAGCAGCACCTGCCAGGCCAGCGCCAGCTGACGTTGCGGCTGGGGCCAGGTCAGGAAATTGGGGTTGCCGGCGTTCACGGCGCTGAGTTGCAGGCCCCAGAACACCAGCATGGCCGAGAACACCACCACGGCCATCACCCCGGCGAAGGTGTTGGCCTGGCGCGGCGTGAACAGGCCCTCGCTGGCCTGCTTGCGCAAGCGCAGCCAGATGAACAGGCTGTTGACCCCTCCGCACCACAAACCGCAGAGCAACCAGAAATGCTGCTGGAACACGTATGACTCCTTGTCGACCGGTGAGGGATCATGCCAGCCGCCAGCCGCCTTGCACCACGGTGGATGCGCGCGGTTGTGGGGCTTTCAGCCCCCCGCAAACAAGGTGGCCACCCAGTCCATGAAGGCCTGGACGCGCTTGGGCAGGTGCCGCCGGTGGGGGTAGAGCAGGGTGATGGGCATGGGCGGCGCGCGGTGCGCGGGCAGCACGTCCACCAGCTGGCCGGCGGCGATCAGGGCCCGTGCGCTGGCTTGCGGGATCTGGATGAGGCCCAGGCCGGCCTTGCAGGCCGCCAGGTAGGCCTCGCTGTTGTTGACGGTGATCACGCCTTTCATGCTCACGGTGTGCACCCCGCCCGTGGTGACGTCCACATGCTCGAAGCCGTCGGGCCGCTGGCCCAGGTTGGGCTGGTAGTGCACCAGCAGGTGCTGCGCCAGGTCGGCCAGGGTGAGGGGCTCGCCGTGGGTGGCGAGGTAGCCGGGGCTGGCCACATTGGCCATCTCGTATTGCCCCAGGGGGCGGGCGATCAGCTGGTCGGCGTGGACGCTGCCCACGCGCAGCACGCAGTCGTAGCCTTCGCGCACCGGGTCCACCCGGCGGTCGGTGCTGCCCAGCTCCAGCTGGATGCCGGGGTGCAGGGCCAGGAACTCGGGCAGGCGGGGCAGCACCTGCTGGTGCGCCATGCCCAGCGGCATGTCCACGCGCAGGCGGCCGGTGAGCTGGGTGGGCTGGGCCTGGAAGAGGCTGCCCAGCTCGTCGAGGTCGGCCAGCACGTCTTCGCAGCGCTCGGCAAAGGCCTGGCCGTCCGGCGTGAGCTGCACGCGGCGGGTGGTGCGCTGCAGCAGGCGCGTGCCCAGGCGGGCCTCCAGCCGCTGCACGGCGGTGGACACGGTGGCGCGCGGCAGGCCCAGCTGCTGGGCGGCCTCGGTGAAGCTGGCCAGCCGGGCCACGTGCAGGAAGGTGCGCAGGTCTTCGGGGGGCAGGGCGGGGCTGGGCATGGTGACAGTCTGGGGTTTGATTGGTCGGTTAAGTTGAATAGTCTTGCTCAATATGGCCCATTTATCCGGTGGCGGCAATTCAATACAGTGCATCCATCGCCGGCGCCCCTGGGCACCACCGTCATCAGGCGCGCACCCAGAGCCGGCCTCACCCCCACGGAGCACACCCACCATGACCGTCACTTCCACTGCCTACACCCCAGCTGCCCCCGCCGCTCAAGTCGTCCTCATCACCGGCGGCAGCCGCGGCCTGGGTCGCGCCAGCGTGCTGAACCTGGCCCGCGCCGGCTGGGACGTGGTCTTCACCTACCGCAGCCAGCAGGCAGAAGCCCAGGCTGTGGTGGCCGAGGTCGAGGCCCTGGGCCGCCGCGCCGCCGCCATGCAGCTGGACACCAGCGACACCGCCGGCTTCGCCCCCTTCGTGGCCGCGCTGAAAGCCTTGATGGACACCTGGGGCCGCAGCCAGATCGACGCCCTCGTCAACAACGCCGGCTTTGGCGTGCACGCCAGCTTTGCCGAGACCACCGAAGCGCAGTTCGACGCGCTCATGAACGTGCACTTCAAAGGTGTGTTTTTCCTGACCCAGGCCCTGCTGCCGCACATCGCGGACGGCGGCCGCATCCTCAACGTGTCCAGCGGGCTGGCGCGCTTCAGCCTGCCCGGCTACGCGGCCTACGCGGCCATGAAGGGCGCCATCGAGGTGCTCGGGCGCTACCAGGCCAAGGAGCTGGGCGCGCGCGGCATCCGCGTCAACACCCTGGCGCCCGGTGCCGTCGAGACCGACTTCGGTGGCGGCGCCGTGCGCGACAACGCCCAGCTCAACGCCTTCGTGGCCTCGCAGACGGCGCTGGGCCGCGCGGGCCTGCCCGATGACATCGGCGGGGCGGTGGTGGCCTTGCTCTCAGACCAGGCGGGCTGGGTGACGGGGCAGCGCATCGAGGTCTCGGGTGGCATGTTCGCCTGATGCCTGGTGGTGACGCTCAGATCGTCATCCAGGCGTCGAACTGCTCGGCGCTCAGGCTGCCCAGCGCCACGGCGGCTTCGCGCAGGCTCAGGTTGTGGGCCAGGGCGTGGTGGGCGATGGCGGCGGCGCGGTCGTGGCCAATGTGGGGCACCAGCACCGTCACCCGCATCAGGGAGCGGTGCAGCAGCTCGTCGATGCGGGCCAGGTCAGGCTGCATGCCTTGCACGCAGTGCTGGTCGAAACTGGCCATGGCGTCGGTCAGCAGGTTCAGGCTGTGCAGGAGGTTGTGGGCGATCAGCGGCTTGTAGACGTTGAGCTCGAACTGGCCCAGCGCACCGCCCACCGTCACCGCCACGTCGTTGCCCATCACCTGGGCGCAGACCATGGTCAGTGCTTCGCACTGGGTGGGGTTGACCTTGCCCGGCATGATGGAGCTGCCCGGCTCGTTGTCGGGCAGGTGCAGCTCGCCCAGGCCGCAGCGCGGGCCGGAGGCCAGCCAGCGCACGTCGTTGGCGATCTTCATCAGCGCCACGGCCAGGGTCTTGAGCGCGCCATGTGCGTGGACCAGGGCATCGTGGGCCGCCATGGCCGCATAGCGGTTCGGGGCGCAGCGCAGCGGCAGGCCTGTGTCGCTGGCCAGCCGGGCCGCCACCAGATCGCCAAAGCGCGGGTCGGTGTTGAGGCCATTGCCCACGGCCGTGCCGCCAATGGCCAGTTCATGCACCGCGGCCAGCGTGCCGGAGATGGCCAGTTCGGCGTGGTCCAGCTGTGCCACCCAGCCCGACATTTCCTGCCCCAGCGTCAGGGGCGTGGCGTCTTGCAGGTGGGTGCGGCCGATCTTGACGATGTGCATGGTGGCCGCGGACTGCGCCGCCAGCGTGGCCCGCAGCGCGCGCAGTGCAGGCAGCAGCGCGTGGTGGACATGCGTGGCCACGGCCAGGTGCATGGCCGTGGGGAAGACGTCGTTGGACGACTGCCCCAGGTTGACGTGGTCGTGCGGGTCCACACAGCGGGCATCGCCCCGGCCTGCGCCCAGCAACTCCGAGGCGCGGTTGGCCAGCACTTCGTTCACGTTCATGTGCGTTTGTGTGCCCGAGCCCGTCTGCCACACCGACAGCGGAAAGGCCTCGTCGTGCTGGCGGGCCAGGACCTCTTGGGCCGCCTGCACGATCGCGCCCGCGCGCCGCAGGTCCAGCAGGTCGAGCTCGGCGTTGACCAGCGCGGCCACCCGCTTGACCTGGGCCAGCGCCAGGATCAGGGCCATGGGCATGCGGTCGTTGGCGATGCGGAAGAACTGCAGCGAGCGCTGGGTCTGCGCGCCCCACAGGGCCTGCGCGGGCACGGCCACGTCGCCCAGCGTGTCGCGCTCGGTGCGCGTGGCGGCGAGCCCGTCGCCCGGCGGCACGGCAGCAGGCGGGGGCACCGTCAAGGTCGACATGGCAGTGCGCGCAAGCGGCGAGGGGCCGACACGGAGCAGGCGCCACCTGCCTGCTCGGCCTGCAGGATGTGCGCGGACGCACCTTGCAGGCCTGGCCCGTCGGCGCCGGCGGTGCCCGCGCCGTCCGGGGTGAGGTCAATGGGCGCACCTGAGCCAGCGGTGACGTTGAGCACACCGTACAGGATCCACTCGGGTTGCTTTCTGGTGGTGCGGCTCATGGCTTCCTCTGCTGGTGCGGGGCGGCACAGGCCCCGGTGCGGTGCCTGGCGCTGAACCACGGTGCGCGCTTGGGCGCCGCCTGTCAATGCCATGCGTCGCCACGCGGCGTGCGATCATGGCCTGCACCCGTGGCCCCCAGGCGTTTCTTGATCCATGTCCAGTTCACAGCACCACCACCGCGGCGACCTGGTCCGCATCGCCATCGAAGCCATGGTCGACCGAGGCCTGGCCCCTGCCTTTCCCGATGCCGTGCAACAGCAACTGGCCACCCTCAGCGGCCCTGCCCAGTCAGGCGACGCGCACGTCCGCGACCTGCGCGCACTGCCCTGGTGTTCGCTGGACAACGACGACTCGCTGGACCTGGACCAGCTCACCGTGTGCGAGCCCCTGGACCACCCGGATGTGCGCGTGCTGGTGGCCATTGCCGATGTGGACGCGCTGGTGCCCAAGGGCTCGGCCATTGACTTGCATGCGCGCCTGAACACCGCCTCGGTCTACACCTCGGCCCGGGTCTTCCCGATGCTGCCCGAGCGCCTGTCGCACGACCTCACCTCGCTCAACGCGCACGCCGACCGCCTGGCCGTCGTCACCGAGATGACCGTGCACGCCGATGGCACCGTGGACCACGCCAAGGTCTACCGCGCCCTTGTGCGCAACCAGGCCAAGCTGGCATATGACGCGGTCTCCGCCTGGATCGAAGGCGAGGGGCCGGCGCCCGAGGCCCTGCTGGCCGTGCCCGCGATGGCCCAGCAGCTGCGCTGGCAAGACGAGGTCGCGCAGCGCCTGCGCCGCCGCCGCCATGCCCAGGGCTCGCTGGAGCTGGAGACCCTGGCGCCGCATGCCGTCTTCGAGGGCGACCGGTTGGTGGACATCCGCCAGCAGGTGCAAAACCGTGGCCGCCAGCTCATCGAAGAATTCATGATCGCGGTGAACACGCATTCGGCGCACTTCCTGCTGTCGCGCGGTGGCGCTTCCTTGCGCCGCGTGGTGCGCTCACCCGAGCGCTGGCTGCGCATCGTCGAGCTGGCGCGCGGCCTGGGCGAGTCCCTGCCTCACCAGCCCGACGCCAAGGCCCTGGAGGGCTTCCTGGCCCGCCGGCACCAGGCCGACCCGCTGCGCTTTCCCGACCTGTCGCTCCAGGTGGTCAAGCTGATGGGCTCGGGCGAGTACGTGGTGGAGCGCGCGCAGGGTGATCATGTCGAACCGATAGGCCACTTCGGCCTGGCGCTGCGCGACTACACCCATTCCACCGCGCCCAACCGCCGCTACCCCGACCTCATCACCCAGCGCATGGTCAAGGCCATCGTGAGCGGTGCGCCCATGCCCTACAACGCCACCGAGCTGCAGGCCCTGGCCGAACACTGCACGCTGCAGGAAGACGCCGCCCGCAAGGTGGAACGGCGTTTGCGCAAGTCCGAAGCCGCGCTGTTTCTGGAAGACCGCATCGGCGAGGTCTTCGAGGGTGTGGTCTCCGGCCAGAACGACAGCGGCGTGTGGGTGCGCACCTTCACGCCACCGGCCGAAGGCAAGCTGGTGGGCCGCCTGCCCGACCTGCAACTGGGTCAGGCCGTGCGCGTCAAGCTCAGCCAGACCGATGTGGAGCGGGGCTTCATTGACTTCACGCTCACGCACTGAGGGCAGCGGGTGCCTCGGGTGCCGTCAGCGCCGGGTAGTCGGTGTAGCCCTCGCGGCCGGGGGCGTAGAAGGTCTGCGGGTTGGGCGTGTTCAGCGCGGTGCCCTGCTTCAGCCGTTGCACCAGGTCGGGGTTGGCGATGAAGAGGCGGCCAAAGGCCACGGCGTCCGCTCGGCCGGATGACACCGCGTCGATGGCCATCTCGCGGGTGTAGCCGTTGTTGGCGATGTAGGTGCCCTTGAACGCACGGCGGGCGGCCGCGAAGTCGAAGCCCGGCAGGTCGCGCGCGCCGCCGGTGGCACCTTCCACGAAGTGGATGAAGGCGATGCCACGCTCGTTGAGCGCGTCCACCAGGGCGCCGAACACGGCTTGCGGGTGGCTGTCGCTGATGCCGTTGGAGGGCGTCAGCGGCGACAGGCGGATGCCCACGCGGCCGGCGCCGATCTCGGCCACCACGGCGTCGACCACCTCCAGGGCAAAGCGGATGCGGTTGGCCACCGAGCCGCCATAGGCGTCCGTGCGGTGGTTGCTGCCGTCGCGCAGGAACTGGTCGATCAGGTAGCCGTTGGCGCCGTGGATCTCGACGCCATCGAAGCCGGCGCGGATGGCGTTGGCGGCACCGTGGCGGAACTGCGCCACCACCTCGGCGATCTCCACCGTCGACAAGGCATGCGGCACGGGCATGTCCACCTTGCCCTGCGGCGTGTGCACCTGGCCCTGGGCGGCGATCGCCGAAGGCGCCACCGGCTGCGCGCCGCCGATCAGGTCGGGGTGCGAGACGCGGCCCACGTGCCAGATCTGCGCCAGGATCTTGCCGCCGGCTTCGTGCACGGCGCGGGTGACGGGCTGCCAGCCGGCCACCTGCGCGTCCGAATAAATGCCGGGCGTGGCGCGGTAGCCCTTGCCGATGGGCGAGACCTGGGTGCCTTCGCTGATGATCAGGCCGGCCGTGGCGCGCTGGCGGTAGTAGTCGATGTTCATGGCGCTGCCGGGCACGTCACCGGCGGGCTCGTCGGCGCGGCTGCGGGTGAGCGGCGCCATCACGATGCGGTTGGCGACGTCGATGTCGCCGATGCGGGTGGGCTGGAAGAGGCGGGCGTTGGCTGAGGTGGTCATGTCGGGCTCCGGGGTGGACGCAGGGTGTCTTCAGGGATGAGGGCCATTGTGTTCATGCCTGGCATTGCTGAAAAGCCCCAGAACAGCGATAGTATTTATTCCGTACAGGAATGAATGAGGCCCCCCGTGGACAGGTTGCGCCTGATCGAGACCTTCGTGCGCGTCGTGCAGGCTGGCAGTTTTTCTGCCGTGGCCCGCGAAGAGCGCACCACCCAGTCGGCCATCAGCAAGCAGGTGCAGGCGCTGGAGGCGCAGGTGGGCGCGAGCCTGCTGCTGCGCTCCACCCGCAGCCACAGCCTGACCGAGGCCGGCCAGCGCTACTACGAGCGCTGCCTGCAGGCACTTGACACCTTGGAGGAGGCCCGCCTGGAGGTGCGCCGCGCCGAGCACGACATCAGCGGCGTGCTGCGCGTGGCCGCGCCCGTGGCCTTTGGCCGCCTGCACATCGTGCCGCGCCTGCCGGCGTTTTACGCCCGCCACCCCCGGATCCAGCTCAACCTGCAGCTCGACGACGGCTTCATCGACCTGGTGGCCGCCGGCGTGGACGTGGCCTTCCGCGTGGGCGAGCTCAAAGACAGCCGCCTGATCGCGCGGCGCATCGGCACCGCGCACCGCATGGTGCTGGCCTCGCCCGCTTACCTGGCCCGCCACGGCGAGCCCCACACGCCCGAGGACCTGCGCCAGCACAACTGCATCGTCTACACCGGCCTGGCCAACCTCAACGAATGGACCTTTGCCGATGCACAGGGCCAGGCGCAGTCCGTGCGCGTGGATGGCAACTTCCAGTCCAACAGCTCCGAGGCCATCCGCCAGGCCGTGTGCGAGGGCATTGGCGTGGCCTACTCGCCGTTGTGGGTCTATGGCGACGACATCCGCGCCGGCCGCGTGCGGCCCGTCCTCACGGACTTCCTGGCCACGCCCCTGCCCCTGAACGTGGTCTTCCAGCCGGCGAGGCGGCCTTCGCTGAAGGTCAAGATGGCGGTGGACTTCTTCGCCGAGGCCTTCAGCCTGGACCCGGACATCGCGCAGATGCTGTCGGCACCCGGCCCAACGACCGCCTGAAGCCCATCCCGCCCGGCCCCCATGGACACCAGCCACCTCCGACAGGCCCTGGCGCTGCTGCGCACCCGGCGCTTTGGGACCTTCTGGTTTGCCAGCCTGCTGGCCAACATCGGCACCTGGGCGCAGCAGGTGGCCCAGCCCTGGTTGATGCTCAGCCTGGGCGCATCGCCCTTCCTGCTGGGCCTGGACGCCTTTGCCCTGGGTGCACCTGTGATGCTGCTGACCCTGGTGGGCGGCGTCCTGGCCGACCGCGCCGACCGCCGCCGCACCATCGCCTTCTTCCAGTCCATCCAGATGCTCTGCCCCATGCTGCTGGTGGTGCTGGTGCTCACCGGAGCCGTCAAACCTTGGATGGTGATCGCGATGTCGCTGGTGGTGGGCATCACGGACGGGCTGTCCATGCCCTCCTTCCAGTCCATCGTGCCCACGCTGGTCACGCGCGAGCAGATCCCCACCGGCATCGCGCTCAACACCACCCAGTTCAACCTGTCGCGCATCCTGGGCCCCGCGCTGGCCGGTGCCCTGATGGCCAGCGTGGGGCTGGCCGGTGCCTTCGCGGTGAGCGCCGCGTCCTATGTGCCCTTCATCCTGGTGGCGCTGTGGGCCTTGCCCGCCATGCCGCCGGCCAAGGTGTCGACGGCCTCATTGCCTTCATCGCCCGAAGCCACTCCAGGCCCGCCGATCTGGTCAGGTGTGCAGGACGTGCTGCGCCAACCGGCCCTGCGCGGCGCCTTGCTCACGGTGCTGGCCACGGCCGCCTTGTGCGCGCCCCTCATCACCTTCATCCCCGTGCTCATCCAGGCGGAGTTCCAGGGCAGCGTGAGCCAGTTCAGCTCGGCCATGGGCGCCTTCGGCCTGGGCGGCCTGATCGGTGCGGCCGGCCTGTTGTCGGTCAACCCTTTGCGCGACCGCCGGCCCTTGAGCAGCGGCTTTGCCCTGGCCTATGCCGTGGTGGTGGTGCTGGCTGCGCTGAATGTGTGGCCCTGGGCCTTGCCCGCCTTGCTGGTGCTGGCCGGCGTGGCGATGACGGCCAGCAACGCCTCGGCCAATGCGCTGCTGCAGTCCAGCGCGCCGGCCCACCTGCGTGGCCAGACGGTCAGCCTGTTCATGCTGGCCATGCGCGGCGGGATGGCGCTGGGCAGCCTGTGGACGGGCTTGTCCGTGCACCTGATGGGCGTGCGCGGCGCCTTGCTGCTCAACGGCGTGCTGGCGGTGGCGGCACAGCTGCTGATCGCACGGCAGTGGCGGCGCGCGGTGCGGTGACCCCCCCGGGGACGCGGGGGGGTGCTGCCCTGTGGCGGGTCGTCTGGGGCCAGAGGAGGGGGGGCTTGTCATGGGCTCGACATGCGGCGGCATCACTCTGGCCGATCGCGCCTGAGGCGCAGCAGCATGGCATCACTGGAGTCCCGCATGAACATCCTCAAGAACCTGGCGCTCGCCGCCACGGCCACCCTGTTGACGGCTGGCGCCACCGTGGCGCAGGCCCAGGTCCGCATCACCGAAGTGGCACCCTGGGGCAGCAGCACCAGCGCCCCCGCCATCCCCTACGCCACCGACTGGTTCGAGCTGACCAACTTCGGCAGCACGGCCGTCAACATCAGCGGCTGGAAGATGGACGACAACTCCAACAGCTTCGCGTCCAGCGTGGCCCTCACCGGCATCACCAGCATCGCTGCCGGTGAATCGGTGATCTTCACGGAGACGGCCGCCACGGCGTCCTTCCTGAGCACCTGGTTTGGCAGCAAGGCCCCTGCGAGCCTGCAGATCGGCAACTACACCGGCGCCGGCGTTGGCCTGGGCCAGTCGGGTGACGCCGTCAACATCTACAACGCCAGCGGCGTGCTGCAGGCCAATGTGGTGTTTGGCGCCGCCGACGCCACGTCGCCCTACCAGACCTTCGACAACGCCGCAGGGCTGAACAACACCACCATTTCGCAGCTGAGCGTGGTGGGCGTGAACGGTGCCTTCGTGGCCGCCAACGACGTGGCCGAAATCGGCTCGCCCGGCAGCATCGCTGCGGTGCCCGAGCCCGAGTCCTTTGCCCTGGCCTTGACCGCGCTGGGTGCCTTGGGGCTGGTGAGCCGGCGCAAACGGGCTTGAGTTCAGGCGCCCGTTCGGGGGCTGGGCCTGGCCTGGTCGCGCCCGCGTCGTATCCTTCTGCTTCAGGAGGACGACAAGTGAGCGACCCAGCCAGCACCCATTTCATCGGGCCCGATGCCCAGCCGCGTTGCCGCTGGTGCGGCGGGGCGCCCGAGTTCCTGAGTTACCACGACCGGGAGTGGGGCTTCCCCGTTGCCGACGACATCCGGCTGTTCGAGAAGATCTGCCTGGAAGGCTTCCAGTCGGGCCTGAGCTGGCGCACGATCCTGGCCAAGCGCGAGCACTTCCGCGCGGCCTTCGATGGCTTCGACTTTCGCAAGGTCGCCGGCTACACGGCGGCCGA
>CANBQJ010000045.1 GCA_947371645.1 Burkholderiales bacterium
TCGCCCACGGTGACGATGATGTCGTAGGTGCCATTGGGCAGGTCGACCTTGAAGGTGGCCGGGTTGGCCAGGACATCGTCGCCGGTCTGCGGCACCAGGACATCGCTGTTGGACAGCTGGTTGGTGACCACGCTGGTCGGCGTCCAGCCCCAGCCGCGTGTGGCGCTGTAGCTGGTGCTGGCCGACACCCCTGCGTAACCAGGGGCCACCGCACCGTTGCCGAAGTCAAAGGCAAAGAACAGGTGATCGGATGTGGTGGGCGCGGGCGCGGTCACCACCTGGGCAGGCGTCACGCCGCCACCGGTCGCATCCAGCAATTCGCCGCTGCCCGTGTGGGCCGGCGCGGTGGCATTGGGATGGAAGACAAAGCTGGCGCCGGGCAGGGTGTAAGCGTCGGCCGCCGCAGGCTGCACGGTGTAGCCCATGTCCTTGAGCGCCGCGATGCTCAGGGCGCTGATGGGGTAGGGGCCGTTGGCATCCAGCAGCGGCGTCATCAGCTCGTTGCCGAAAATGGCTTCACGCCAATGGGTGGCGTTGGCGCCTGTGCGGTTGTCCAGGGGCACGGCCGCCAGCGCACCGCCTGTGAGGGCGGCGTAAGTGGCTTCAGCGTTGCTGCCCGTGAAGCGCGGGTCGGCGGCGTTGCTGGTGTCGACCAGGCCCAGGCTGGCCCACAGGTCACCAAAGCCCATGGCATGCGCGATTTCGTGCATCAGCACCGCTTGCAACTGAGCAGGGCTGAGGCTGGCCAGGTCGGCCTGGTCCAGGGTGATTTCGGCCAACGAGGGCAGCTTGAGCGAGCCGGTGCGCACGTCCAGCAACTGCGTGGAGGCCAGTCGGTTGCCCACGCCGTCGAGCGTGCCCACCTTGAGGTCGATGCGCAGGTCGTCGATCAGGCCATCTACCGTCCAGTCTGCAGGGATGTCGCCCACAACGATCTGCTCCCAACGCTGCACTGCGGCGTTGATGGCGGCCTGTTGCGCGGCGTTGAGGCCTGCGGTGGGCAGGCGCATGTCAATCTGGTAGCCCGGTGCTTCGGGCAGGCCCGTCACGGGGTTGCCAGGCGTGGTGGTCTGGCCGCCGCCAGTACCGGTACCCGTGCCAGTACCGGTGGCGCCCGTCCCGCCGGTGCCGCCCGTGCCACCGATGTCGATGATGATGATGGGCCCGGTGATGACCACGCTGCCACTGCCGCCACCAGGGCCACCGCCGCCGGGGCCACCAGGGCCGCCGGGTCCGCCCGCACCACCTGGGCCTTTGGGCGAGTCCTTGCGCCCGGTCGGTCCGGGGGGCGCCATGCCGTGCCAGCCTGGCGCGCGAACGCCGGAGTCTGGGTCGGACACCACGGTGAGCCCATCTGCCGAGACGGTGCCAGTGCCGTTGATCACCAGCATGCCGGTGGTGTGGTCAAAGCTCAGCAGGTTGAGTTTGGTGCCTGGTGCGGCGTTGAAGACGTTGGGGTAGGTGATCTGCACCGGCTCGGTGAAGGCCGTCACGCCGGGTGCCTGGATGGTGATGTCGAAGGTGTGCTCCAGCACCCCTGGTGGCAACATGTCCTTGACCAGTTCAGGCGGCACAGTGGCCACGCCAATCTTCACGTTGCTGAGCGCTTGCCCATCGCTGCCCACGGCGGTGCCGGGGTTGATGGTCAGGGTCAGCTGCCCACGTTGCTCATCGGTGAGCTGAGGCGCGGCAGCGGGGTCGGCGGCCGTGACCACGGTGGGCACGGTGGCGCTCACGTCCTGCATCACGCTGGTGGCGATGCGCGGCAGGTAGACCTCCACGCGGCCCACGTTGGCCAGGCGCTCTGCGGTCGTCCCCATGCTGTCCATCAGCGTGTTGGTGCGGCCGGCGGTGAGGCTGGCATCGATCACCATTTCGGGGAAGAAGACGCCGCTGGGCGCATTGGTTGCGGTGCGGCCATCGATGGCCACCTTGACGGTGCCGGCAGGCACGTCATCCAGCTCGAAGTTGCCCTTGGCATCGGTGTAGACGAACTTGTCTTCCTGACCCAGGATGTAGACCTTGGCATGCGCAATGGGCAGCAGGAAAACATCGTCCGGCGTGTGGATGACGCCATCAGGGCCACGACGGATGTCGTCGAAGGTCATCGGATCCAGGTCGGGGCCCGGGTCCACGATCTTGCCAATCAGCTTGGTGCCGGCCACCGACGCCGTGCTGACGGTGTTGAAGGTGGCCGTGAACTCGCCACCGGCCTGGCCATCGGCATTGCCGTCCAGGAAGGCGCCATCGGCTGCGGCGCGGATCAGGCTGCCATCGGCGTGCACCGTGATCTGCGAGCCGCCCGGCATGGGGCTGGTGAAGAACAGCCATGCGAAGCTGCCATCGGCAGACGGCACGATGGTGGCGGCCAGCTTGCTGCCGTCAGGTGCCGTGGCGTAGAAGCTGTCGCTGGTCAGGGTGTTGGCGTTGACCGCACGGGAGAAGATCACCTGCGGACGCTGCGTGACGCCCACGTCCTGGCTGCCATCCACCGGCGTGAACTTGGTGACGGTGAAGGGGGTCAGGTTGTCGACCTTGATGGCGCGGCTCAAGGTGCCGACATTGCCGGCCGCATCCCGCGCGGTCAGCTTGAGCGTGTGGCTGCCGACATCCAGCTGGCTGAAGTCCAGCGTGGTGTCGAAGGCGCCGGTGCTGGCATCGAAGCTGAGGCTGCGCACGGTGCCGTTGTCCAGCTGGTAGCTCAACAGGGTCAGGCCGCTGCCCGTGCCGGTGGCGGCACCTGTGAGGCGTGCGGTGGCGCTCAGGCTGGCGCCGTCGGCCAGGCTGGAGAGGTCAATGGTAGGGGCCTTGGTGTCCAGCACGAAGCCGCGTGCGAAGGCCGCGCTCACGTTGCCGGCCTGGTCACGCGCGACGATGCTCAGCGTGTGGCTGCCATCGGCGCTGCCGTCGGTGGCCAGGCTGGTGGTGAAGCTGAACTTGCCCAGCGCGTCCAGGCTGAGCGTTTGTGTCGCGCCGCTGTCGATCTGGATCGTGGCCGAGGCCACGCCCGAGAGGTTGTCCAGGATCTGGCCGGTGAGTGCCAGGTTGGTGAAGGTGGCCGCTGGCGTGCTGGCCAGCACCACGGTGGGGGCCTGCTTGTCTTCATTGAGCTTGAAGCGCTCCAGCACGGCCTGGGCGACCTCGCCACCGATCTGCTTGCCGGCCAGGTTGTCCAGGCTGGTGTGGATGCCGCCATAGATGCGGCTCTCGCCGGCCTCATCGGCCGCCTGGCTGAAACTGGTGAAGCTGCGCGTCACCCCGGGCAGCGTGGCGCTGGTGGTGCTGAACGAGGTGTTGTCACCGAAGGTGGCGGCCAGGATGCCTGAGGCCGCCGCGCTGAACGTCGAATGGCCGGAGACATAGGTGGGGTGCGGGGGCGTAAGCAGCAGCGGCGTCCAGCTGGCGTCCTGGTTGGTGGCCGCGTTGCCATCGAGGTTGGCGTTCTGGATGGCGGTGACGGGGCGCCACAGGTCGTAGGTGTACTTGGTGTCCCAGCAGGCGATGGCCGCATCGGCCAGGGCGACGTTGAGTTCGGCCATCAGGCGCGCGTTGGCGCTCAGGCTCTGGCCCTTGGCCTGAGCGACTTGAGATGCGATCGCCACCCAATGTCCCGGAGGTGTGAAGCTGCCGCCGCCGTCGGCCCAGAACAAGGCTTGCTGCGTCTGGTCCGCGGTGCGGGTGGTGCTGTTGACGCTGCCCACGCTTTGCACCTCATTGAGGGCCGCGGCGTAAGCGGCAGAGTCGAGCGCAGGTGGGGGCGGGGCGCGGAACTCGTCGCCGGAGGTCAGCGCAAACGGGGTCACCTGGCCCCAATGCGGGTCTTGGGCCACCAGGTACATGGGGCCGACCGGGCGCCATTCGCCCAGCGTGTCGCTGCCTGCATAGCTGGTGAAGTTCAGGTAACCGTCGTTGGCGCGGATGGTGATGATGGTCTTGGCGATGTCATCGCCCAAGGCGATGCCGGCGGTCTTGGCCGCGCCATCGGGGATGGCGTCCAGCGAAGCCTTCAAGGCAGCATCGAAGGTCGCGCGCTGCCCTGGATACAGGGTGTAGAGCACGCGGTAGGCCGCCTGGGCCACGGCCGCATCGGCCGACACGGCACCCGTGACGCTGCGCTGGACCATGTAGGCCGGGCTGCCTTCGATGGCGGCCAGGCTGTCGTAGACCGCCAGGCTTTCGACGGCCAGCACGCGCGTGGCGATCGGTGGGTCGGTCACGTCCAGCTGGATCGCCTTCAAGGTCAGCTGCGTCCAGGTCAGCACCGTGTCGGTCTGGGTCTGCGCCACCCGCGTGATGGTGCGTGTGATGGTCTGGGTGTTGCCCGCCACATCAGAGACGAGCAGGCTCAGGGCGTTGGCCCCCAAGGCCAGGCTCACGCTGGGCAGGGTGAAGCTGCCATTGGCGCCCACCAGCACCGTGGTGCCAGCCAGAGAGACGCTGCTGCCCGCTTCGGCCGTGCCACGCAGGGTGACCAGGGCTGCTGCCGCCTGGTCGTCCTGGCCATTGACGGCATCGGCCGTGGCCAGGCCAAAGCTGGCGCCCACGGGCGATACCGTGTCCAGCGTGAAATTCAAGGTGACCGAGGGCGAGCTCAGGCCCGCCGCGTCTTCCACACGCAGCAGCAGTGAGTGCGCACCCTGAGCCAAGGCGCCACCCGCCAGGGTGTTCAATTGCGCCTGGGTGATCTGGATGCTGCCGTCGGCGGACAAGGCCGCCGTCACATCCGTGAACACCGGCGTGCCCGTCGCGTCCAGTGAAGCCAGCACCTTCACCACTTTGACGTTGTCGCTGCTTTGCGCCAACACCGTCACGGTGCTGGTGATGCCGTCGGTGGACGACGCGCCGGTGTCCGTGGCCAGGTGAACATTGCTCAGTGTCGGGGCCTGGGTGTCGACCACGGGCTCTGGCAAGCGGGTCACCGCCAGGTTCGCCGTGGCGGTGTTGCCAGCACGGTCGGTCAAGGTGACGCCCAGCGTGTTGCTGCCGAGTTGAAGGGCCACATTGCTCAGGCTCACGCTGCCATCCGCGCCAGCCGTGAGGGACTGGCTGCCCAGTTCCACGATCACGTCCGCCTGGGTCTGGGCCACGATGCTCACGGTGCCCAGGGTGGTTTGGGCGTCACCTGCCACGCCGGTGTCAAAGGCCGGGTCCAGGCTCAAGGTGGCCGAGGGCGGGGTGCGCTTCAGTGTGAAGCTCACCAGCGCGGTGCCGGACACATTGCCTGCCGCATCATGCCCGCGCACGGCCACGACGTGATCGCCATCGGCCAGGCTGCTGCCTTGCAGCGCGGCCAGGGCGTCGCCACTCAGCAGCCAGCTGCCATCACCTTGCAGCAAGGGCGTGATGGCCTGGAAGCTGCCGCCGTCCACACGTGCCTCCAGGCTCACGGCGCCCGAAGCGTCGCTGGCCTGGATGCGGATGTCGGCCTTGTTGGTCAGGCCATCGCTGCCGGAGGCACCCGTGTCCTGGCTCAACGCCGCACCGATGACCGGTGCCACGGCGTCAGGCAGCGTGGTCGACAGCAATGCGGGCAATGCGGCCGGTGCCAGCGAGACGCCACCCACGCGCACCGATGCCGGGAAGGCCGGTGCCACGATGCGGCTGTTGGTGGTGAGGCCGCCGATCACCAGCTCCTGCACGGTCTGTGTGTTGCTGCCGCGTTGCGTGTCATTGCCATCACCGTAGATGCCATTGACGGGGTCGATGCCCACCTGGATCACGCTGTTGATCAGGTCGCCGCCGATGCGCAGCCGCGCCAGCGTGCCGGCCTTGAAGGTGTCGGCATTGGCGCCGGTGCCGCCCAGCTGGGCATCGTCACCGAGGTCGGTGCCAACCAGCAGTTGCAAGGCTGTGGCCGAGCCGCCCACTTGCACGGTCTGCATGGCCGCAGCAGAGATCTGGCCGCTCAGGTCAAGGCGGCTGCTCAGTTGCGTGACGGCGCCTGCGAAGTTGGCGTGCCATGCGGCGGTGCTGCCGCCCAGACCGATCGACTTGCTGCGGCCATGCACGGCCCACACGCCACCCGTCACGTTGCCGCCGATGGTGACGGTGTTCAGGGCGTAGTCGCTTGCGCCTTGCCCGCTCACGAACAGGTCTGAAGCAAAATCCTGCAGGTTATTGAGGGTCTTGACCAGGGCCACGTCCACGCGGCTGCTGCTGCCCGTCCAGGAAATGGTGTCGATGCTGACCTTGGCAGAGCGCGCCTGCAGCGAGGTGTCCACAAGGACATCGGCCTTGAAGTCCAGCGTGCCGGCACCGCTGACCACGATGTGGCTGCCCTGGACCGAACCCAGCGTGAGGCTGCCCAAGCTGCCAGAGAACGTGGCATCGCCATTCAGGTCGGCCTGGCCCAGGTTCAGGGCGCCCAGGTTGCCGTTGACCTCGATGTGACCCAAGGTGATGTGGGTCAGGCTGCCCATGTCCAGGCTGACTTGCGTCAATGCCGTGGTGTTGTCCAGCTTCAAGCTGTAGACGCCGTTGACTTCTTGCAGCGACCCGGTGCCGGGCCCGCTGAGGTTCAGGCCGACTGCGGGCGTGGCGGCCAGCGCAGCCGCCGTGTAGACCGGGGTGTCGATGTTGCGCTGTATCACCGTCTGCACAACGGGCTGCACCGCGCCGACCGCGCCAACAGCCACTTGTGCATCGGCAGACAGCAGCAAGCGGGGCTCCAGGGTTTCAAAGCCGCGGAAGCCTTCAGGGGCAGGGCGACTGGCTGCGGCATGCCGCCGTTCGCGCCACTGCCGCAGGGCCTGCAAGCGCGCTTGCCACCAGGACCACCACCGATGGGCCGCGCGCGCCACCAGGGCTAGCAACAGCTGACTGGGGCGGGCCTGGCCATGCGCGCGACGCGATGCCTGGCGAGGTTGGTGGTGCGAAGGGCGACCCATGCTTGACTCCCGGGAAAGCGGCCATCTCAGGCCCGACTCGCCAAAGGCGGCAGGCACAGGATCGGCTTGTGATGTGGACGCAAATGCCCCCAGGGCTGAGGGCATGCGCTTTACATTGCAGTCTGGGCGAAGGGTCTGGCAATGGCAACAGCCAGCATTACCTTGGGCACCCTTCGTATTAGGGGGGCAGAAGGGGCAATGTTGATCCGATTGGATCGGCGTCAAGCTGGCTGATGTACAAGGGCAAGTTGGGAGACATACCGCATCATGAGTTGGGTCAAGTTCTGCAGCGCGATGGGCGTGGCCGCCTGGTGTGCTGCCTTGCCGGTTGGGGCGTGGTCGGCCGAGCTGCCGGCAGGCACGGCGTCGGTGCCAGGTGTGGGGTGCACCATGCTGGCTTACCGCAGCATCGAGATCCGCAGCCCGGTTGCCGGCCTGCTGGAATCCGTGACGGTGGGGCGCGGGCAGGCGGTGAAGCAAGGGGCGGTCGTGGCCACGCTGGAGGCCTCTGTAGAGCGCTCCGCATTGCAGATGGCGCAACAGAAGGCCGCCATGGTGGGCCCGACGGAGTCCGGTCAGGCGCGTGTGGAATTGTTGAGCCGCAAGTACGAGCGACGCAAGGAACTGGCAGCCGACAGGGCCTTGTCCTTGCAGGACCGGGATGACGCCGACCTCGAGCGCCGGCTGGCGCAGGCCGAATTGAAGCAGGCGCAAGAGAACCATGAGCTGGCCAAGCGTGAGCTGCAGCAGGCCCAGGATCAACTCAACCGCCGTGTCATCCGCAGCCCGATCAATGCCCTGGTGGTGGACCAATATGTGCAGCCAGGCGAGCTGGTGGACCCGACGGACGCCAGGCGCCCCATCCTGAAGCTGGTCCAGTTCGACCCCTTGCGCGTCGAGCTCATGGCGCCGGTATCGCAGTTTGGCAAGATCAAAGTGGGCGATCTGGTGACCGTCCTGCCTGAATCGCCCATTGGCGGGCGCATCCAGGCACGCGTGAAGCTGGTGGACCGCATGCTGGACCCGTCCAGCGGCATGTTCGGCGTGCGCCTTGAAGTGCCCAACCCGCGCTTGACCATTCCCCCAGGGGTATCGTGCAAGGTGCAGTGGTGAGGCGGCGAGTGAGGTGCCATGTGGAGCGGCTGATGAGTGCCGCCTGCAGATCGGTGCTGTCCTTGGCGTGCGCCGCAGGGGCCACGCCGGGTGCGCACGCGGCGACCCTGGACGAATGGGTGCACAAGGCCTTGGCCAGAGACAGCCAGGTGCGTGCGGCACGCCAGGATGTCGAAGCCGCCAGGGCCAGGATGGACCAGGCCAATGCCACCTTGCTGCCGCAGGTGAACTTCACTGCCAACACCAACCGCACGCAGCAGCACCTGAGCTACGAAGGCGATGTGCTGCAAGACCGACGAGACCGCTTCGGCACCTATGGCTACAACCTGCAGCTGACGCAGGCGCTTTACCGCCGAGATGACATGGCGCGCCGCGAGGCCGCCCGCATGGCGCTGGACCAATTGGGCGCACAGGCACGATTTGCCGAGCAGGCGATGCAGGTGAGGGTGGTCCAGCCCTGGTACGAAGCCTGTCAGTACACGCACCTGGCGCGGGCCGCCGCGCTGGATGTGAGCCGCCAGCGTGCGCGCGGTGACGCGCTGGACAAGCGACTGGCCCAGGGCGACCTGGCCGCGCACGAGGCGTCACTGGCGCAGGCTGACCTGGCGCTGGCGCAGGCCAAACTGCTTGAAGCCGAATCCGAGCGCAGCCAGCGCCTGTTTGCCCTGTCCGAGTTGGGCGGTGCGCCGCTGACCCTGCCAGACCTGTCATGCGAGCTGAAGGACGACGAAGACGCTGGACCTGAGCTGGATGCATGGCTTCAGGACACGCGCGACCACAGCCCTGAGCTGGAAGCCGCACAGATGGCGGTCAAAGTGGCACAAGCCCAACTGCAGCAAGCCAGCGGCGCGCAGGGCCCGAGCCTGGATTTCGTTGCGAGCAACAGCGTGTCGCGGCAAGGCCCCACGGCATCCTTGAGTGTGGGCAGCAAGGCGCGCAGCGAAGCTTTTGGGCTGCAACTCACGGTGCCCATCTTTGCGGGTGGGGCCCTGAACGCCAGAGAGCGAGAAGCCCTTGCCCAGCTGGGCAAGGTCGAGGCGGACCTGGACACCTTGTTGCTGCGCTTGCGGCAAGACGTGTCCAGCAACTGGCACAGCCTGCAAATCGCCAAGGCCCACGGTGTGGCTGCGGCGCAGCGGGTGCAGGCCTTGCAGGCCCAGCAGGCCGCCATCGAACGGCGCGTGGCCCAAGGGCAGGCCGTGGATGCCGATGCCCAGCAAGCCAGGCAGGAACTGGCCGCCGCGCAGGCTGAGCGGGTGCGCCTTCAAGGACTGGTCATGCTGGCCAGGGTGAAGCTCTCAGCGCAGGCGGGGCTGCCCTGGCAGGATGAGCCCATCGCCAAGCCTTGACCAAGGCTTGAGCTCGAGCTCAGGGGGCGACTTCAATGTGCCACAGGCCCGTGCCTTCGTCTGCAAACGTGGTGGCCCGCGCCGTCACGAACGCTTTGAACAGGCTGGCCGTGGCCGCCGGCACGCTGGCGGTGCGCACATCCAGCACCGAGGCCATGGCCGGGTCAGCACAGTGTGCGGACACCTTGCCGGGGCCTCGGGCGTTGACCTCGGCCACCATGAGCGCTTCCACGGCGGCTTGTTTGGCCAGGACCTGAGCCACGCTCAAATCTTTGGCCTGCGTGGCAAAGACCTGGATCACCGCGTCGCCTTCGGCGCCATACACCGCTTGTTGCGCGCTGATGTTGTCGGCCATGGATGCCGTTGACCGCGTGAGGTTGAGGAACATCGCATGGGCCTGCTGGGCAGGCGTCAGCGCCGTTTGCGCCACGGCGATGTGGCCTGTGCCCGCCGTGCGTGCGGCTTCCTTGAGCAGGCTGCTCACCTTGCTGCCCAGCAGGCTGTCATCGGCGCTGGGGCCTGTGCTCAGCGTGACATCGGGCAGGGCGCTGACCGCCGATTCACCGGAAGCGGCGATCAGGTGCGTGGCGCCAGCGGGCGCATTCAGGAGCGCGCTGCCATCGACGTGGAAGGTGTTCGTGGTGCCGGTGGCTGTTGTTGTCGGCAGGGTGAACGTGGCGATCGCCGCGCCTTGAATATCGGCGATGCTGGGCCCTGCAGCCCAATAGAGCTTCACGGCTTGATCCGCCGTCAGCGCTTGGCCTTGCAGCGACACGGCCAGCGACACGCCACCCAGGTTGGCATCCCATTGCAGCTGCGTCTGCAGCAGGCTGCTTTCTTCGTCGATGCGGTCGATGATGAGCTGCGAATCGAAAGCGCCGTCGTTGACGTTGGCCACCACAGCGTCCAGCTGAACCACTGCTCCTGGGGTCGTCAGCAGGCGCAGCGTGCGCCAGCCTGTGTTGCCCGCAGCGTCAAATGCCGCTTGCCCCAGGCCATTCATGGTGTTGGTGTCCACAGCGGTGCCCTGGGCGCTGCGCAGTTGAACGCTGTAGTAGTCGCTGTACGGCGAGCCGAAATGCCCTGCGACCCACTCGGCCGTGGCGAAGCGGTAGCGCACGGTCACCGCCTGCGTGCCAGCCGACGTGGTGAACGTTCGGCTGCCGCGTTGTGCGGTGGTGCCCGAGGTGGCCACGGTGAAGCCCTGCGTGGGCTTGGCGCCTGCCGACGCACCCATGGGCTGCAACGTGACCACGATCTGGCCCTTGACGTTGTTTTTCAGGTTGTTGGCCACATCACCCGCCACGCCCAGCAGGTTGCCGGCTGCGCGGGCTTCCACGAGCACGGTGCGCGAGGGCAGGTGCTGGAACACGGCCGTGCCCGTGTTGGTGGTCTGGCTCACACGCACATCCGGCGCATCGGCCAGTGACACGGTGACGTCTGCGTTGGGCACCGCGACGCCTGCGGCATCCTGCACCAGCACGGTGACGGTGTTGGCGCCTGTTCTCAGGCGCTTGTGCACGTGGATGAGTCGGCCCAGGCTGTCGCTGCCACTGAAGACCAGATCGCTCAAGCCCGTGCTCAGCGCGTTGCTGAAGTTCACGGCGGCCTGGACCTGTGTGGCGCTGACCACGAAGGCACCCTCTGGGATCAGGTCGCCATCGGCGGTCAAGACGACATCAGACGGCGACGTGCCAAAGGCCCCGGATGGCAGGCCCAAGAGCAAAGAGGCCGTCTGGTCGTTGAGCGCGGCCTCCGAGACGCCAGACACGGTGAGGTCGGCATCGGCCAGCGGGTGCGCCAGGGGGTTGTCGGCCTGCGCGGTTGGCGTGGCCCCCGCACTGGGTGTGGGCGTGCCGCCCCCGCCCCCGCCGCCGCATGCAGCCAGCGTGAGGGCCAGCAGCATCGACATTGCCACCTGATTGAAACCGCGCGTGACCATGGATCCCCCTGTGTGCGCTTCCGAGCCTGAACGCTGAAGCTAACACCTGGGTGTCATTTCACCCATCCCTTGGGTTAGGTGTGGCGGTGGTGCACCGAGGGCTTCCCGGGCTGCATCTGCCGCAGCATGAAAATTGCCCGACCGATTCAGCTGGGCTTTGGCCCCTGAGCTTGGCCAACGTGGTTCGCGTGTCCGGGCGCTTGCGCCTGGCCTGATCAGTCCAGCAGCACCAGGTGCCCATGGTCCTGGGCATCCTTGATGGCTTCAAGCGGCAGTGCCACAGAGCGCTGGCCTTGCGCGCCCCAGATGACGTCGATCAAACGCCCGCTCAACATTTCCAACAGGCACGGGCCCATCGGGATGTGCTGCTTTCGGCCACTGCCGGAACGGTAGGCGACAGGCCCTGTGATGCGGGCGCGGTGCGTCGTGATGTCCATGATCCGTCCCCGTGGGCTGGGTGCGCCTGGTCAGCTGATCAGGTTCATCTTGTCCACGACCTTGCGAACGCCGGAACTGCCCCAGGCGGATCGTCTGGCCAGGTCTCGCTCGGCCCAGCTGTGCACGGTCCCGCTCAGCGTCACGTCGGCGCCTTGCACGGCCACAGCGATGGCCTTGGTGTCGGCACGGGCACGCCGCTGTAGCGCCGCCTCGATGTCGGATTTGACGACGCTGGCCGTCAGCGAGGGCTGGATGGCGATCTGGTTGTTGACGCCAATGACGCCCATGAGCTTGCGCACACTGTCGCCCGCAGCCTGTCGCTGGTATTGCCACTCCACGTTGCCGCTCAGGGTCAGCCAACCGCCTTCGACCATCACATTGACGGCATCGGCTGGCAATGAGCTTGTCCAGCTGAGGATGTCCCTGGCCGATTCGGCGATGTCGGCGTCGCTGCGCTTGCCCAGCCCGGTCAACCGGACCTTCATGTCGATGGCCACGGCCTTGACGCCCCTGACACGTTGGGCCGCTTGCTCTGCGTTCATTTTCTCGGCGTGGGTGCTGACCGCCCCAGCCAGCGTCACGACACCGTCCTTGACCGCGACGCCAATTTGCGCCGCATGCACAGCCGGCTCCCACTTCAGTTCGGCCAGGACGTCTTGCTGCAACTGAGAGTCGGTCTTCATGATGGTGTGTCCAGCCCGTTGAGGAAGCTGGAGCCTGGGCCTTGCAAATTGGCTGGTCTGTGCGACTGCGAACGAAGCATCAAGTGGTGTGGGTGTGGCAACGAACAGAGGGCACAGGCCGGCGGCTGCCACACTGCCGCATCAGCCTTTTACCTTCTGCAGGACCGACGCCATGATTTCATTCCAAACTCGCCGGTGGCTGCATGAGCGCCGCTGACCGGCCCAAGCCGGAAAGAAGCCTGGTGAGCACGTTCGCGGTCTCGAAGGTGAAGCTGGACGCAGGAGGGCGCATCACGGCCGTGCGCTGGGGCAGGGTGGACACGCGCAAGAACGCCTGGGCAAGCCCCGAGGTCGTGGTGCCCGTCGCCGAGGCCGTGGATGCACTGTGTGCGGGTGACCAGGTGTTTGCGCTGTTCCCGTCCACCCACGGGCACCTGCCCGACCGACAGTTCGTGGTGGCCGACTACGACGGGGGTCTGAAGACCATCGTTCTGGCTGGGCCGACGTCCTGGGAGCGCGAGGTCCACGACATGGACAGGCTGGACCCGCAGATGCAACGGTGAACCGGCAGCCCGGTTTTGAGCGCGCTTGGCCACAGGACTTCCACATGAACAACCCGACCCGCCAACTCCATGACATGGGGCAGAGGCTCTGGCTGGACAACATCAGCCGGCCCTTGCTGCAAAGTGGCACGCTGGCGCGCTACATCGCCGACCTGTCCATCACGGGGCTGACCTCCAACCCGACGATCTTTGAGCAAGCCCTTGGCGGCGACGCCTATGACGACCAGATCCATCTGCTGGAGGCCCAAGGCGTGACCGGTGAGGACATGTTCTTTGCGTTGGCGCTGCAAGACCTGAGGCAGGCGGCCGAGCTGTTTCAGCCTGCATTTGAAGCCAGTGGTGGCAACGACGGCTGGGTGTCCCTGGAGGTGTCGCCGCTGCTGGCCGACAACACGGCACACACCATCCAGGCCGCCTCCCGGCTGCACAGGTTGGCAGACCGAGCCAATCTGTTCATCAAGGTGCCTGGCACGGCAGAAGGCATCCGCGCCGTTGAAGAGCTCATCTTCGATGGTGTGCCAGTCAACGTGACGCTGCTGTTTTCACCCGCGCACTATATGGCCGCGGCCGGCGCCTACATGCGTGGCATCGAGCGGCGCCTGTTGGAAGGGCTCGACCCCAAGGTCTCGTCGGTGGCCTCGCTGTTCGTCAGCCGATGGGACGTGGCCGTCCAGGACGACATCGCGCCGCCCTTCCACAACCGCTTGGGCATCGCGATGGCCATGCAGACCTATCGTGCGCACCGCGAATTGCTCGCGTCAGACCGATGGCAGGGGCTGGCCGCAGCCGGCGCCCGCCCACAAGGCCTGCTGTGGGCCAGCACCGCGACCAAGGATGCCCAGGCGCCGGACACCTTGTACGTTCAGGCGCTGGCGGCACCGCACACCATCAACACCATGCCGGAGCCCACCTTGCTGGCCTTTGCCGACCATGGTCAGCTGGGCACGGCCATGCCCGTCGACGGCGGCTTCGCAGATGCCGTGCTGGAGGAATTCAGGCGCGAGGGTGTCGATGAGCTGAGGCTGGCCGATCGCCTGCAGCGCGCAGGGGTCGATGCCTTTGCGCAGTCCTGGCACGAGATGCTGTCCCGGATCGGCGAGAAGTGCCTGCTGGTCGCGTGTGGCAACGAACAGACCCGGTAAGGGGGCGGGAAGACAGTGCGTGGACGGCCACACGATCAGGCCGATGACGTCACCCCGCACCCTGAAAGGAGCCGCACCATGTTGCGCAGCACGGAAGACCTGGAGCACTTCACCATCGGCGCGACCGATGGCCAGATCGGGCACCTGAAAGACCTCTACTTTGATGACGATGCCTGGGTGATCCGCTACTTCGTGGTCGACACCGGGACCTGGCTGACCAGCCGCGACGTGCTGATCTCTCCCATCTCTGTACAGGGTGCGGACGGGCAGGACAAGAAGTTGTCGGTGGACATCACCACCGAGCAGGTCAGGAACAGCCCGAACATCGACACCGAGCAACCGGTGTCGCGTCAGAACGAAGAGCAATACCTGGGCTACTACGGCTACCCGTTTTACTGGGGAGGGGTGGGCATGTGGGGCAGCGGCTTGTACCCTTACAACCTGGACCCGGGCTACACCGGGCAGCGGGTGGAGCGGGCGCAAAGAGAGCAAGACGAGGAAGCCGCCTTGTACGCGGAGCGCGTTCGCCATCGCAACGACGACCCCCACCTGCGCAGTTGCGATGCAGTCGTGGGCTATCACCTGCAGGCGACAGACGGCGACATCGGGCACGTCGCGGGTTTTCTCATCGACGACGAGACCTGGGCGATCCGCTACCTCATCGTCGACACCAGCAACTGGTGGGTGGGTCACAAGGTGCTGGTGGCGCCGGAGTGGATCACGGGCGTGCATTGGTCCAGCGAGACCGTGTCGGTCGACCTGGCACGCGAGTTGGTGAAGTCTGCGCCGGCCTATGACCCCGACATCGCCTGGCGCCCGGCGCTGGACCGGGCCTTGTACCAGCACCATGGCCGAGCTGGGCACGGGGCTGGCAAAGTGGCATCGCTGGCCCTGGAGCGTTGAATGCCCTCACCATGCACGTGCCCCCAAGCAGTCGTGACGTGGGCATGCTGGCCGAGCAGGCGCGAAGCCAGAAGGGTGACGGTGCCGTGTGCACATCACGGCCGGGTTGCGGTGCGTAGTCCTTGCCAAGTGCGCCCCAGCCTGGCCATGCCAGCAGTTGGGCTTGGAGCCGTTCATGGCAACCGAACATCCGTAGAACCCAGACGCCGATAGGTGCCGAGCGTCAGGTTCGCATCGAGCAGCGGCAGTTTCCGCTCCAGCGTGGCATGGCGCGCGCTCGTCGCTGCTTTCAAACGGGGCACCATCTTGGTGGACGAAAGTTGAAGCTGAAGCTTGGCATTGAATGCCACACCGGTCGAGGACGGCCGTCTGGCTGGCCCTTGTGTGTGCCAGCGAACAGACGGGTTGATGGTGGCGAACTAGGGTAGGGGCCGCAGTTTTTTGCCTTGTCGGCCCATTGCGGGTGTCATGCCGGACCGGCTGTTCGCGGCCTCAAAGCCTGGCACGACGCCATCCATCAACAAGTTGCAAAGCCACATGAGTCAGCCAGCCACCCAGGAGGCGACGCCGTCTTGGGGAGCTGGCCCCCACAGCGTCAAGATGCATGGCACCGCCCTGTCCAAGTGTGACGGCGAGCTTGTGCAGCCGCCCGGCTGCATCCAGGCGCAAGGTGCCTTGCTGGTTCTGCGCTTGCCCGAGCGCCATCAATTCGACCAGTTGGCCGCATGGCTGTACGAGCAGCCCGAATTGGCATCGCCGACGCGGCCGGTGTTCGCCACCGAGGCGCTGGCCAGCGTGTGTCCGGCGGCGGTCGGGCTGGAAGACGTGGCAAGCGGCCTGCTCGCCACCCTGTTCTCGCGCCAGCGACGCGGGTTGCTGGTGTGGTTTCGCCCGCAGACCATGCACACGGTGCGATGGGCGGGCAACCCGGACGACAAGCCCCAGGTCGCCGGGCCACACGGCATGCGCCTGAGCCCGCGCGTGTCCTTCGAGACCTTCATTGAATCGGTGCGGGGTCACGCGCTGCCCTGGTCGGACATCGAAGTCGACGCCGTGTTGCGCCTGCGCATGCTGGTGCTGGAACTCGTCATCGCCCGAGGTGAACGCCTCGCCGACCTCAATGCCGACCTGACGCGCAGCAACGAAGAGCTGGATGCGTTTGCGTATGTGGCCTCCCACGACCTGAAGAAGCCCTTGCGGGGCATACACCGCTACGCCCATCAGCTGTTGGAGAGCGCCGATGCCAAGGGCGGCGAACCCGATGACAGCCGTCAGCGCGTCGAGAACCTGATGCGATTGACGGTGCGCATAGACAGCCTGCTGGATTCGTTGCTGCATTTCTCGCGGGTGGGGCGGATCGAATTGGAATTTGAAGCCGTCGATCTCAACGCCGTGGTGGCCGATGCCATCGAGATGACCGGCGCGCACCGCAGCGACGTCCGGTGCCGAATCGAGATGCCACGGCCGTTGCCGGTTGTGCAGTGCGACCCTGTACGCGTTGGCGAGATCTACAGCAACCTGCTGGCCAACGCACTGAAGTACAAGCGGCAGGCGGAAGCGCACATCGAACTGGGCTACGCAGGCCTGGCCATCGTGCAAAAGCTGGTGCTGCGCCATGGCGGGCGTGTGTGGCTGGACTCCATCCTGGGTGTCGGCACCACGTTTTACTTCAAGCTGCCCGGCACACGGGGAGGGGCCAGTTGATTTGCCTGTTGTGCTGGTCGTCGAGGGGCAGCGCAGCTGCGACCCCCTGCTGCAGCGGGTGTCGCAGCCTGGCGGCGTCAAGCTGCCCACCTGAAAGCGACATGGCCCGATGAACACAGCGCCCTGGCACATCCTGATGATCGAAGACAACGCGGAAGACTGCGCCGACATGCGCCAGATGCTGCTGAAGGGCTGCACCCGCCGCTATCGTTTCACCGAAGCCCGGTTTGGCGCAGACGGCGTGCGTCAGGTGCTGTCCCAGGCGCACGGGCCTGTGGATTGTGTGCTCCTCGACTACGCCTTGCCCGACATGGACGCGCTCGACGTTCTGGCTGCACTGCGCAACGGCTCCGACATGGCACCGTGCCCGGTGGTGGTGATCACCGGCGCCGCCATCGAGGCAGGGCAGCCGCTCCTGGCCGCCGGTGCGCAAGACTTCATCGCCAAGCGCTGGACCAGCGCCGAGAGCCTCACCCGGGCGGTAGAGAACGCCGTGGATCGCTACGCCCTGCAAGTCGAGCGCGGTCGCGTGGATGACGCCCTGCGAACTTCGGAAGAACGGTACCGGGCCTTGTTCAACTCGATTGATACCGGCTACGCCGTGATCGAAGTGACGTTTGGTGACGGCGATGTGCCCCTGGATGCACGTTACCTGCAAGTCAACCCGGCATTCGCTCGGCACACGGGGCTGGTCGACGTCGAAGGGCAGACCCTGCGCGGCCTGGTGCCGGGCATCGAGCGCTTCTGGCTGGACACTTACGGCTCGGTGGCTTTGACAGGTCTGCCGGTTCGCATCGAGCGGTATGTTTCGGCGATGAACCGCTGGTTCGACATCTACGCATTTCGACTTGGCCCGCCGCAGGCCAGGCAGGTGGCTGTGTTGTTCAGCGACACCACCGAGCGCAAGAACAACGAGCGCGCCCTGATGGTCGCCAGGGCCACAGCCGACGAGGCGAACCGCGCCAAGTCGGACTTCCTGCTGAACATGAGCCATGAGCTGCGTTCGCCATTGAGCTCCATCCTTGGCTTCACGCAGCTGATCCAGGGCGGCAAGCCGCCGCCCACACCCGCGCAACAAGACAGCGTCGAGCAGATCCTGAGCGCCGGCTGGTACCTGCTGGGCCTGATCAACGAAATCCTCGACCTGACGTCGATCGAGTCTGGCAAGACGGTGCTCACAACGCGCGTCATGGCCATGTCCGAGGTGCTCGATGACTGCCAGGCCCTGATCGCGCCGCAAGCGCAGCGCAGCGGCATCCGGGTTGGCTTCCCGGCGCTGGACGGGCCTTGCGCCGTGCAGGCCGACCCCATGCGGACCAAGCAGGTGCTCATCAACCTGCTGACCAACGCCATCAAATACAACCGCGCCGGGGGGCAGGTTGACGTGCGGTGCACCGTTGTCCCTGGCCAGACCGTGCGCATCAGCGTCGAAGACACGGGTCAGGGGCTGTCGCCGGTGCAACTGGACCAACTGTTCGAGCCATTCAACCGCTTGGGCCAGGAGCTCGGCGCCGAGCCAGGCACCGGCATCGGGCTGGTGATCTGCAAGCGGCTGGTGGAACAGATGGGGGGCCGCATGGGCGCAGAGAGCACAGCTGGCGTGGGCAGTTGCTTCTGGTTCGAGCTCGATGCGGCCACCGAGCCCGCGGTGGACCCCGCGCCAACCCGAACCGTGTTGTGCATCGAAGAGGCCCAGGACAGCTTGCTGCAGATCGAGACACTGATGGCCTCGTGCCCCGGCATGTGCCTGCTGCGCGCGGGAGACATGGCCAGCGGTGTGGCCATCGCTCGCACGGCTCGCCCTGACGTCATCTTGATGAGCTTGCAGCTGAGTGACCCAGGCGGCGCGGACGGCAGGCACCTGCTGGCGCGAGACCCCGCCACGGCGAACATCCCACTCATCGCGCTGGGTGGCCATGGCGCCACCCGCGATGCCGATGCCAGCCCGCCGGCGGGCTTCGTTGGCTACCTTTCGCAGCCCCTGCAGCGCGCCGCACTCACCGATGCACTCGACCTGGCCTCTCAACCACATCAAAGGGCTGGCCAGCGCGCCGCCCTTTGAGCGCCCTCCAAGCGCCAATTTAGGACACCACCGCATGCTTCCCTCCACCGCTTCCCAAGAGTGCGGCCCTGACAAGGGCCAGGTTGAGACTGACAGCGACACCGAAGCTGCCATCCTGAAGTCCAGCATCCTGATCGTCGACGATCAGGTGGCGCACGTGCGTCTGCTTGAACGCTTGCTCCAGGACACAGGCTACGTCAACGTCAGCTCGACGCTAGATGCGCGCCAGGTCTGCGCGCTGCATCGCCAGAACCGGTATGACCTGATCCTGCTTGACCTGCAGATGCCGGGCCTGGACGGCTTCAGTGTGATGGCGGAGCTGAAGGCCGACGCGGGAAACAGCTGCCTGCCGGTGATCGTGCTGACCGCCCAACCTGGCCACAAGATGCGGGCCTTGCAGGCAGGGGCCCGCGACTTCATCAACAAGCCTTTTGAGACGGTGGAAGTCAAGGTCCGCATTCACCACATGCTTGAAGTGCGATGGCTTCAAAAGAAGCTGGAGGCACACAATCGGGACCTGGAGCGCACCGTGCAGGAACGCACGGCCGCATTGCAGGAGAGCGAAGCCCGTTATCGCAGCCTGACCGAACTGGCCGTCGACTGGTATTGGGAGCAGAACGAGATGGGCAAGTTCACGAAGGCATCGGGCCTGGTGATGGAGCTTTTGGGGATCACCAACGCCGACCTCGTTGCTGGCGTTGAGGCCATCGCCGGCAACCAGGGCATTGACAACTGGGACGCCGCTGAGCGCCAGACCCTGCAGGACAACATCAAAGCGCGTCGACCGTTTCTTGACCTTGTCATGCACCGGCAAGGCGCCGACGGATTGCGGCAACAGTTCAGGATCAGTGGTGAGCCCATGTTCGACCGCACCTGCCGCTTCACGGGTTACCGCGGTCTGGGCGTCGAAGTTCTTTCTGACCGATAGGCCATGCTGAGCCGCCGTGCTGTGCCACAAAGCAAAAAGCCACCCGGAGGTGGCTTTTTGCTGCCAGGTGCTTGGCGGCACCAGGGCTGAATTTTGGCTCCCCGACCTGGGCTCGAACCAGGGACCTACGGATTAACAGTCCGGCGCTCTACCAACTGAGCTATCGGGGAACAGACGTCGCTTTGGCTATTCAGCCTTGCCACCGAGTTGGTTTGTTTCGGTGACAGCGATCAACTGAGAACGCAACTATAGCATGCATTCGTGATGCCGCGCAACACGGCAGCGGCAGCGTGGGCCCGTTGCAGGCAGCCGACATGCTGGCTTGGTGCACGTCATCACACCGTCAACAAGCCTCATGGCCTCAATAGCTGATGCTGGCGGAAGCTGTCCATTCGCGGGCCGCCATGGCCTGGATGTAGACGTGGTCCAGCAAGGTCGGCGAGGCTTGCCAGGCGCGTTTGTCGAATGCGTTGCGCACGCCCAGTGCCCAGACCACGCCGGTGCCGTCCCACGACTGCGCCAGCTTGACGGACGCGTCGCAACGCAGCCATGCGGGCAAGCGCTCGCCGGTGACCACGTCAGCGGTGCGTGGGCCGTCCTGCACCAGGTCAAACTGGCCCGTGAGGCCGCGCGCCACGTCCCAACGGTAGCGCTGGCTGATGCGCACAGCGTAGTCCGGCACGTTCACGGGTGCCCGGCCATTGACGCCATCCAGCGCAGAGCCTTGCCTTTGTGCATCCAGCCACATCAGTGAAGCGTCCGCGCTGTAGGCGCGCCACTTGCCGTGCCATTGCGCCTCCAACCCCTGCGAGCGGCTGTCGCCGTCGGTGCTGTATCGCGTGGCGCTGGCCGCGCTGCTGTCCGGCAACAGCGAAGCCTCTGGTCGGGTCACGTGGAACCAGGCCAGGCCCCACTGGCCCCAGTCGGCATCGCCTTGCACACCCAGCTCCC
>CANBQJ010000046.1 GCA_947371645.1 Burkholderiales bacterium
TGAAGCGCATGCTCATCAATGCCACGCAGCCCGAAGAACGGCGCCTGGCAATCGTCGACGGTCAGAAACTGCTCGACTTTGAAACCGAAATCGAAGGGCGCGAACAGCGCAAGGGCAACATCTACAAGGCTGTTGTCACCCGCGTCGAGCCCTCTCTTGAAGCCTGTTTCGTCGATTACGGCGAAGAGCGCCACGGCTTTTTGCCGTTCAAGGAAATCTCGCGCCAGTATTTCAAAGAGGGTGCCGACGTCCGTTCGGCCCGCATCCAGGATGTGATCAAGGAAGGGCAGGAACTGCTCGTCCAGGTCGAAAAGGAAGAACGTGGCAACAAGGGCGCAGCCCTGACCACCTTCGTCTCCCTGGCCGGCCGCTACCTGGTGCTGATGCCCAACAACCCCCGTGGCGGTGGCGTGAGCCGTCGCATCGAGGGCGATGAGCGCGAAGAGCTCAAGGAGGCGATGGACCAGCTCGAATACCCCAAGGGGATGAGCCTGATCGCCCGCACGGCTGGCATCGGCCGCACCGCCGCCGAGCTGCAGTGGGACTTGAACTACATGCTCAAGCTGTGGACGGCCATCGATGACGCCTCCCAGGGTGGCAAGGGCGCCTTCCTGATTTACCAGGAATCGTCGCTGGTGATCCGCGCGATCCGCGACTACTTCACCGCCGACATTGGCGAAATCCTGATCGACACGGACGACATCTACGAGCAGGCCAAGCAGTTCATGCTGCACGTCATGCCCGACACGGCCAACCGGGTGAAGCGTTACCGCGATGACGCCGCCCTGTTCGCCCGCTTCCAGATCGAGCACCAGATCGAAACGGCCTTCAGCCGCACGGTGAACCTGCCCTCGGGCGGCGCCATCGTGATCGACCACACCGAAGCGCTGGTGTCGGTGGACGTCAACTCGGCGCGCTCCACCCGTGGCAGTGACATCGAGGAAACCGCCTTCCGCACCAACCTGGAAGCGGCAGATGAGATCGCCCGCCAGATGCGCCTGCGCGACCTGGGTGGCCTGATCGTCATGGACTTCATCGACATGGAGGAGTCCAAGAACCGCCGTGAAGTCGAGCAACGCCTGCGCGACGCGCTGCGCTTTGACCGCGCCCGCGTGCAGTTCAGCACCATCAGCAAGTTCGGCCTCCTGGAGATGTCGCGCCAACGCCTGCGCCCAGCTTTGAGCGAAGGCAGCCACATCACCTGCCCGCGTTGCAATGGCACGGGCCATATCCGCGACACCGAATCGTCGGCGCTGCAGATCCTGCGCATCATCCAGGAAGAGTCCATGAAAGACAACACGGCCGCCGTGCACGTTCAAGTGCCGGTGGAAGGGACATCCGTCCTGCTCAACGAGAAACGCACCGAGATCACCAAGATCGAGCTCAAGCAGCGCGTCACCGTGCTGCTGGTGCCCAACAAGCACCTCGACACCCCGAACTACAAGCTGGAGCGCCTGCGCCACGACGACCCGCGTCTGGAAAACATCCAGGCCAGCTACACGATGATCGAGGAGCCGGACGACGAGGTGGGCATCACCCGCCGCGAAAAGGCCAAGCCCAAGCAAGAGCCGGTGATCAAGGGCGTGCTGCCCGACCAGCCAGCGCCTGTGGCTGCGCCCAAGCCGGAGCCCGTGGCTGCGGCCCCTGTGGCCGCGTCCCTGCCCGCCCCTGTGGTGGCCCCTGCCCCCGTGGCACCGGCCAGCGGCGGTGGTTTCTTTGGCTGGCTCAAGCGCCTGTTTGGTGGCGAAGCCGCCCCGGCCACGCCCGCAGCCCTGCTGACGCCCGCACCTGTGGTGGTGACACCCCCTGCGGCCGAACCGGCTGGCAAGGGTGAAGGCCGTGGCCGTCGCGATGGCCGCCGTGGTGAGCGCAGCGAACGTGGCGGTGAAGCCCGGGGTGAAACCCGTGAGGGCCGCGAAGGTGGCCGCAACCGTGGCGAACGCCAGGATGGCCGCCGTGGTGAACGCGGCGACCGCGGCGACCGCGCAGAGCGTGGCAACCGCGTTGGCCGCGAAGAGCGTGATGCCAATGCCATCACCGCCGAAGGCACCGCGAGCGCCGAGGGCCAGCAAGCCGGCCGTGAAGGTCAGCGAGAAGGCCAACGCGAGGGCCGCCGTGGCCGTGGCCGCGACCGCCTGCCCCAAGGCGAGCGTCCGGTGATCAACCGTGAAGAGATCGCCGCGCAAGCCGCTGCGCTGGGTCAAACCAGCGAGCCGCTGGACAACCGCGCTGCACCGGACGACGCCGCACAAGCCGCCGATGGCGAGTCCAGCGAAGCCCGCGAAGGCGGCCGCCGCCGCCGCCGTGGTGGCCGTGGCCGTGGTGAGCGCGAAGATGGCCAGACGGGTGACGTGTCTGCCGATGGCACGCAGACGACCGACGAGGGCAACGCGATTGCCGCGGAAGGCGCACCGGAAGCCGCTGGTGAAGGTGAAGACAGCAACCGCCGCCGCCGCGGTGGCCGTGGCCGCCGCGAAGGTGGTCGCGAACCCCGTGGGGACGAGGCCGTCACCGAAGGCGCCGAGGCTTCATCCGGTGCCCCGGTGCCAGTGGCCGAAGCCCAGCCGGTCGTCGAGCCTTTGGCGGCGGACGTGGTGGCCCAAGCCGCTTCGGCACCTGTTGCTGAAGTCGCAGTCCAGGCCCCCGTGGAGGCCCCCGCAGCCAAGCCCGTACAGATGGCTGCTGCCCCCGTGCACGTCGAGCCCTTCATCCTGCCACTGAATGACCTGAGCGCCCTGGCTGAAACCGCTGGCCTGCAATGGGTCAACTCGGACACGGACAAGATCCGCGCGGTGCAGGAAGCCATCGCGGCAGAACCCAAGCCCGTGCACGTGCCTCGTGAGCGCGCGCCAGCCCTGGTGCTGGACGAAGGCCCGCTGGTCCTGGTCGAGACCCGCAAGGACCTGGCTCAGATCAAGCTGCCCTTCGAGCAAGTCGCTTGATGTCCACAGGCTGTCTCAGACAGCACTGAGTCTCACGCCCAACCCCGCCCCAGTGGCGGGGTTTTTCATGGGTCGACGCGACGATGGCCTGCCCTCATCGAGCGGCTGGCAATTGCGCCAACAGGCGCATCAGGTCCTGTTGCCGCTCGGCACCCGTTTTGCGCAACACCGAACGCAACTGTGTGCGCAGGGTGCTGAGCTTGACCCCTTGATCCATTTGGTAGGCCTCCAGCGTCTGACCGCCCAACAAGGCACGTGCGAGGCGGGCCTCTGCGGGTGTCAATGTGAACCACTGAATCAACTGCCTGGGGCTGGGCTGGCGCTGGCGCCCAGGTGTGGCAAACATCACCAGCACGTGATCGGCCTCATCCAGGCCCAGCTTGCCTGCATCCGTCTCGCCATCCGCGCCGACCGGAGGAAAAGGGCGGAACGTCAAGGCGTGCAAAAGCTGCCCTTGTTCGTCCCAGACCGACAAGGACTCCGAAGCCGCAGTGTTCAGCACACGACCCAGAAGCGACACCAACATGCGCTGCGTGCAACCTTGCAGTTCAAGGTGGCGGCCAGACAGCCACATGCCGGTGCTGGAAGCCAGCAAGGCACGTGCCCTGCTGTTGCCATAGACCACCTGCGCCGAACGGTTGAGCACGAGCACGCCATCGTCCAGCGCATCCAGGGCCTGGCCGGGGTCAAACGTCTGCGCGCGGGGGCTCTTGCCTTGATTCACGCCCAGCGCCAGCATCTTCAACAGGCCTGTTGCGGCCATGTTCAAGGCTGGTGCGCTTTCAGTTGCACCAGGTGACTGGATCGCATCGGCGGTCCGCAGCAGCAGTCCCGTGGACATCCGGTCAGCACTCAGGGTCGACACCATCACGTCGTCGACACCTGGCATCAGCGCACGCATGGCCGAAGCAGGCACGATGAGCACGGTCTGAGCGAAGTCCGCAGCAAAGGCGAGCTCGTAAGGACGTGAGCTGGCATAGATGGCCACATCGCCTTCGCGCAAAAAGGCCTCACGACCACTTTGACGAATCACGCTGCAGCCAGTTCTCTGGATGTTGACGAGGATCTGCTCTTCGTGGGTTTGCGCCACCAATGAGGGCGTGCGCACCACCGTTTGCGCAGATGCACGGATGTGCGACAAGGACATGCCTGCCACTTCGTGCTGGAGGATGTGGCCTTTGAAGTCACGTGCCCGACCAGGCGCATCGCACTGGGCCTTGACCAGGTGGGCACAGACCAGATCGGCCCAATAGGCCAGCTTGTGCCGGGGGTCCACATCGTTGGTGGAGACGCGCCGGCCAACCCCTCCGGGGTCAGGATCTGGCGCTGCGGTGCTCATGCCAGCCCCCCGACTGCGACCGAGGTCAGGCGTACACGTGGAAGCCGCGTCCGCTCTTGCGCCCCAGATGCCCTGCGGCCACCATCTCCTTGAGCAGCGGCGCGGCGCGGTATTTGGGATCACCCAAGCCGTCGCTGAGCACATTCATGATGGCCAGCACGGTGTCCAGGCCAATCAGGTCGGCCAAGGCCAAGGGGCCAATCGGGTGGTTGCAACCCAGCTTCATGCCTTCGTCGATGTCGGCGGCAGAGGCCACGCCTTCTTGCAGCACGAAGATGGCCTCGTTGATCATCGGCACCAGGATGCGATTGACCACAAAGCCAGGGTTGTTCCTGACCGTGATGGGTGACTTGCCGACGTGACGCGCGAAGGCCATGGCCAGCTCATACGTGGCGTCCGATGTCTGCATGCCACGGATCACCTCCACCAACGCCATCAAGGGCACGGGGTTGAAGAAGTGCAGGCCGATCACGCGCGCGGGCAGCTTGAGCACGGCCGCCAACTGCGTGATGGAAATCGACGAGGTGTTGGTGGCGATCACCGTCTCGGGCCCCACCAGGCTGTCGAGCTGGGTGAGGATCTTGAGCTTGAGCGCCAGGCTCTCGGTCGCGGCCTCGATCACGATCTGGGCGCCGACCAGGTCTTCGTAGTTCACCGAGCCCTTCACCCGGGCCAGCGCGGCATCGCGGTCGGCCTGGCTGAGCTTGTCCTTCTTGACCAGGCGATCCAGGCTGCCGCCCAGGGTGCTGAGGCCGCGCTGCACGGCCGCGTCGTTGATGTCGACCATCGTCACCTTCACACCGGCCATGGCGCAGACCTGCGCGATGCCGTTGCCCATGGTGCCCGCGCCGATGACGCCAATGTGTTCGATCTGCATGTGGATTCCTTTGATCGCAATGGGTGAATAACAGTGGGCTCAGCCCGGCAGGCGGCTCAGCGCCTGCAGGTAAGGGCCGTGACGCATCAGGTCGTCCCAGGTCAGCGGGGCGGACTGCGGCAGCAGGTCCAGGCGGCGGGCCTCGCTGTCGGCGCTGGCTGCCCAGTCACCGCAGGCCAAGGCCTCGTCCAGGCCGTCCAACAGGTCGTCCACCGGCTGGCCGTCGCCCAGCGACTGGTTGCACAGCAGCACCAGGTCACAGCCCGCATTCAAGGCCGCCAAGGCGCCCTGGGTGGCACTGCCCGCCACCTTGGCCCCTTCCATGCTCAGGTCGTCGCTGAAAATGGCGCCGGTGAAGCCCAGCTGCCCCCGCAGGATGTCTTGCAACCATCGTGCCGAGAAGCCGGCCGGGGCGCTGTCCACCTTGGGGTAGATGACGTGGGCCGGCATGACGCTGGTGAGCGTGGTGCTGAGCCACTCATAGGGCTTGGCGTCGTCGGCCAGAATGGCCTTGAGGCTGCGCGGGTCCACGGGCACGGCCACATGGGAATCTGCGGCCACGAAGCCATGACCGGGAAAGTGCTTGCCACAGTTGGCCATGCCGCCATGCAGCAGGCCCTGCATCAGGGCGCGGGCCAGCATCGTGGCCACGCGGGCATCGCTGTGGAAGGCGCGGTCACCGATGACGCCGCTGGGGCCCCAGTCCAGGTCCAGCACGGGGGTGAAGCTCAAATCGATACCGCAGGCGCGCAACTCGGTGGCCAGCACGTAGCCGCAGGCGCTGGCGGCGTCCATGGCCAGCATGGCGCCGTGGCCTGGGGGAAGCTTGCCGTCGTTCATCCACATCTCGCCCAGGGCGCGCATGGGCGGCAAATGGGTGAAACCGTCGGTGCGGAAGCGCTGCACCCGGCCGCCTTCGTGGTCCACGCAGATCAGCACGTCGGGGCGAATGGCCTTGATCTCGGCGCACAGGGCCGTGACCTGCTCCCGGCTGTGCCAGTTGCGCCCGAACAGGATCAGGCCGCCGGTGAGCGGGTGAGCCAGGCGGCGGCGGTCGGCGTCAGACAGGCTCAGGCCGGCGATGTCCAGCACCACAGGTGCGTGTTGCGTGCCGGCTGCATCGCGGTGCATTGGCTTCTTGTCTGCCTTGGAGGTCTTGCGGCTCATGGATGGGGTGTGGAGGGTTGTTCGATGACGACGAAGGCCACGGCGTGGTCGACTTCGTCGGACATGGTCACGTGGGCGACCCAGCCACGCTGGGCGAACCAGGTGGCCAACTCGCCGTTGAGGTGGATCTCGGGCTTGCCGCTGGCCGCGTTGAGGACCTCGCAGCTGCGCCAGGTCATGGGCATGTGCATGCCCAGCCCGATGGCCTTGGAGAAAGCCTCTTTGGCGGCAAAGCGGGTGGCCAGGTAGGCCACACCGCGTTTGGCGGAACGGGCGCTGCGGGCATGGAAAACGGCCAGTTCGCGCTCACCCAGCACCTTGTCGGCAAAGCGCTGGGTCTTGCGGTCCAGCACGGCCTGGATGCGGCGGATGTCGCAGATGTCGGTGCCGATGCCGACGATCATCGCGGCACGCTCCGGGCAATCTCGGCCTTGTAGTCGGCCACGGCCTGGGTCATGCCCACCATCAAGGCGTGGCCAATCAAGGCGTGGCCAATGTGCAGCTCCCCCACCTCGGGCATGGCGGCCACCAGGGCCGTGCTGCTGGGTCCGTCGCGCAGGCTGGTCGGGGCGTTGTCTGGCAGGAAAGCGGTGAGGGCCAGGCCATGGCCGGCATGCGTGCGCAAGCCCAGGCTGCGGCCCAGGCGCAGCCCGTTGCGCAGCCGTTGCAGCTCATGCTGAAGGCGTGTGGCCTCGCCGTCCCACCAGGCGTGGGCCAGCGCGCCGGTGTGCAGTTCGATGCAGGGCGCGCCCGCCAGGGCGGCGGCCTCGATCTGGGCGGGATCGGCATCGATGAACAGGGACACGCGGCAGCCGGCCTCGGCCAGGCGCTGGCAGGCGTCCTTCATGCGGCTGGCTTGTCCGTTCACATCCAGGCCGCCCTCGGTGGTGACCTCCTGGCGGCGCTCGGGCACCAGGCAGACATGCTCGGGCCGCGTGCGCACGATGATGTCCAGCATCTCCTCGGTCACCGCGGCCTCGAAATTGATCGGCACCGCGATGGCTTCGCGCATGCGGACCACGTCGTCGTCCTTGATGTGACGGCGGTCTTCACGCAGGTGGAAGGTGATGATGTCGGCGCCCGCCTCCACGGCCAGGCGAGCCGCCACCACCGGGTCCGGGTGCAGGCCGCCACGGGCATTGCGCACGGTGGCCACATGGTCGATGTTCACGCCCAGCAGGGGTGCAGCGTGGTGGGTGAATTGCGCGGACAGGAAGCTCATGGGCCGAGGGATTGGGGTTCAGGCCTGCTGCAGCTCGATCATCCATTGCCGCGTGCGCAGGGGTTGCGAACCCAGATGATAGTGAATCAACGCACGCATGCAGACCTTGAGCTCACTCAGAACCGGTACACAGGCGTGCATCAGGCCATGCAAGGTGTCGACATCGCGCAAGCGAGACGCGTCGGCCATCACCGCCGACAAGCCCCGCTCCAGCCCCAGCAGGGCGTGGCCAGGCAGGCTTTGCGGTGACTGCATCGGGTCGGGCTGCGGTGCCCAGGCCTGCAAACCCAGGTCGGGCCAGAGGCAATACAGCCCATCCGGGCGCACCAGTTCGCCGGTGGCCGATTCGCTGGCCAGGCTGGGCAGGTGCCCCAGCGCACGCAGCAGCACCAGCTCGAAGGCGCGCAAGGCGGCAGGCACGGCGGGCGGCTCGGTGAGCACAGGCAGCGTCTGCGCGTACACGTCAAACAAGACCGGCTGAGGCTCCAGGCGCACCAGGAAGCGCATCAACAGTTCGTTGAGGTAGAACGCCGGCAACATGGCGGCGCCGCCTGGCCAGGCAGGGCCACCAGCCCACTCGGCCTGCTTGAGCAACCAGACCTCGGTTTCATCACTCTGGCGGGTGCCAAAACTCACGGTCAGGCGCTGAAAGGGCATCAGCACCGGCCGCAGTTGCGAGTAGGGGCGCTTGGCACCTTTGGCCGCCGCCACGATGCGCCCCCGCTCCCGCGTGAACACGTCCAGGATCAGGCTGGACTCGCTCCAGTCATGGCTGTGCAGCACATAGGCCTGCAGCGCAGCGCGTGAAGCGGCACGCGAGGTTGAAGCCATGGCTGGCGCCGCTCACTCGTAGCCGTAGGTGCGCAGACGGGCGTCGTCGTCGGCCCAGCCGGAGCGCACCTTGACCCACACCTCCAGGAAAACCTTGCGGCCCATGAGGCGCTCCAGCTCGGTGCGGGCCTCGGTGCCAAGGCGCTTGAGGCGCTCGCCCTTGTCGCCGATCACCATGCCCTTGTGCTGGTCGCGCTCCACGATGATGGTCGCGGCGATGCGCACCATGCCGGTGGACTGGGGGCGATCAGGGGGCGGTGGCTCGTCGATGAACTGCTCGATGACCACCGTCGAGGTGTAAGGCAGCTCATCGCCTGTGAGGCGAAAGAGCTTTTCGCGCACGATTTCGCTGGCCAGGAATCGGTCAGTGCGGTCCGTCAGGGCCTCAGAGTCATACCACCAGCCTTGCTGAGGCAGGTGCGGGCGCACGACGTCCAGCAGGCGCCTGGCATCGCCCTCTTTCTGGGCCGACAGGGGCACGAACTCGGTGAAGGGGTGCTCGGCCTGCATGGCCTGCAACCAGGGGAAGAGGTCTTCCCTGCGGTGCACCAAGTCCAGCTTGTTGGCCACCAGCAGCACAGGCTTGTTGGACGGCAGCAGGGCCAGCACCTTGGCGTCGTCCGGGCCGTACTTGCCGGCCTCGACCAGGAAGAGCACCACATCCACATCGCTCAAGGTGGACTGCACCGTCTTGTTGAGGTTGCGGTTGAGCGCCGCCGTACCGCGCACGGTGTGGCGGGTCTGGAAACCCGGGGTGTCGACAAAGACGAACTGGGTGTCGCCTTCGGTGCAGATGCCGGTGATGCGGTGGCGCGTGGTCTGCGCCTTGCGCGAGGTGATGGACACCTTCTGCCCCACCAGCGCATTGAGCAAGGTGGACTTGCCCACATTGGGCCGACCCACAATGGCCACCAGGCCGCAACGCTGCTCGCTGACGGCCACCGATGCGTTGTCGCCGCCACCCGTGCGCGCCATTTTCAGCTGCGACAGCATGGCGTCCAGGTCGGCATTGATCGCGTCCCGGGGGGCTGCAGGCGGGGACGACTTGGCCACCTTGGCAGGCCTTTGCGCAGGGCTGGTCGGGCGTGAGGCGCCTTGCGTGGCTGCAGCCTTCTTGGGCGCGGCCTTCTTGGAGGCCGGCGCGGACGCCGACTTGGCAGAGGCCGGGGCGGGCTTGGCCGACTTGGAAGCTGGCTTGGGAGGACGAGTGCTCATTCAGGATTCAGGTTGCGGCCTTGGGCGGGGCCTTGGCGGTTCGGGACTTCTTGACGACCACCGTGGCGCGAACGCCGGCCGGCAGCCTGGATGAGGGCAGTGCCATCACCGCTTCCAGGGCCAGTTGGGCGGCCATCTGTTCGGCAGCGCGCCGCGAAGCGCCCTGCCCTTGCGTGTTCACACCCAGCTCGTCCACCTCACAGGCCACATCGAAGGTCTGCTCGTGGGACTTGCCGTGGGTGGCCACCACGCGGTAAGTGGGCACATTGAGTTTGCGCCCCTGCAGCCACTCCTGCAAGGCCGTCTTGCTGTCCTTGCCCCAGCTCTCCAGGGCCGTTTCGGCCACCAGGGGCTCAAAAAGGGATTGCACCAGGCGACTGGCCACGTCAAAACCGGCTTCCAGGTAGATGGCGCCCAGCAAGGCTTCCAGCGCATCGGCCAGGATGGACGGGCGCAAAGCCCCACCCCCTCGGGCTTCGCCTTCGCTCATGCGCAGCACGTCGGGCAGCCCCAGGTCCAGTGCCAGTTTGTGGAGCGTTTCCTGGCGCACCAGGTGGGCACGCACGCGGGTCAGGTCGCCTTCATTGCTGCGCTCGAAGCGGCGGTACAAGAGCGCCGACACGCCCAGGCCCAGCACGGCATCGCCCAGAAACTCCAGGCGCTCGTAGTGGTCCGCGCCATGGCTGCGGTGGGTGATGGCCCGCTGCAGCAAGCGCGCGTCTTTGAACACATAGCCGAGACGCGACTGCAGCGCCTCCAGGGGATTCACAAGCGCCATGTCAAAGGGGCCTCGCCGGCGCCACAGCGCTCAACGCGAGTGACCCTCGAACTTGATGAGCAGGTACACCGGTGACACCAGTTCGATTTCCTTGTCGTAGGCAAACTTGATGACCACCTCCTCGTTTTCCTTGGAGATGTCCAGGTCCTTGGAGCTGATGGACGTGACGCCGTACTCGATCTGGGTCATGCGGTCGAAGGCCGCCCGGATGGCCGGCACCGAGCCGCCACCTTCGTGGGCCACCTTGTTCACCATGGACTGGATGGTGCGGTATTCCGTGATGGCGGGGAAGACGCGCATCAACACCAGCGCAATGGCCGAGATGATCACCGCCCAGGTCATCAAACCGACCAGGGTGAAACCAGTTTGGCGGCGGAGCGCCACGCGGGAAGATTGGCTGGGCATGTTTGTCCTGCTCATCTGCTGTCTGTGCTGTTGCGAGCGTAGCGCATGCGGTTTCAGCCGACCTCAGTGAAAGCCGCCAATGCGCTTGATGTCACCAAAATTCATCCAGATCACGAAGGCCTTGCCAACGATGTTTTCGTCGGGCACGAAGCCCCAGAAACGCGAATCCAGAGAATTGTCGCGGTTGTCGCCCATCATGAAGTAATGGCCGGGCGGCACCTTGCAGACCACACCTTCGCCGCTGTAGATGCAGTTTTCCTTGCCCGGAAAATCTTCGATGGCCTGGGGCGGCACGAAAGGCGGGCGGTCCTTGTCGATGATCACGCGGTGGGCCTTGTCCCCGAAGGTCTCGGCGAACTGCAAGGCATAGCGCATGCTGTCTTCGTCGTAGAACTCGCTCAGGGGCGCCATCTCGACAGGCTTGCCATTCACGGTCAGGTGCTTGTTCAGGTAAGCGATCTCATCGCCCGGCACACCCACCACCCGCTTGATGTAGTCCAGGCTGGGGTTCACGGGATAGCGGAACACCATCACGTCACCGCGCTGCGGGTCGTTGAGCGGCACGATCTTCTTGTTGATCACCGGCAGGCGGATGCCGTAGTGAAACTTGTTGACCAGGATGAGGTCGCCCACCAGCAGCGTCGGGATCATCGAGCCCGACGGGATCTTGAAGGGCTCGAACAGGAAGGAGCGCATCAGGAAGACGGCGCAGATGACCGGGAAGAGGCCGGCCGTCCAGTCCAGCCACCAGGGCTGCATGAGCAGCCGCTCCTTGGCCGGGCCGAGCTCTGCGTCCACATCGACCTGGGTGATGCCCTGGCCACTGAGACGCAACTTGCTGGCCTCGGCTTCGCTCACCAATTTGGTGGCGGCCGCCTCACGCTCAGGGCGGAACTTGTAGTGCTCAGCCAGCCAGTAGCCCAGCGTCACCAGCGTCAGCACGAACAGCAGCAGGGAGAAATTGCCCTGCCAGCGCCCCAGATACCAGCCCCCCAGGTACGCAGCCAAAGCGGCGTACAACACACTTGTGATCAGGTTCATCAATCTTCCACTTGCAAAATGGCCAGGAACGCTTCTTGTGGCACTTCCACGCTGCCAATTTGCTTCATGCGTTTCTTGCCTGCCTTTTGTTTTTCGAGCAGCTTGCGCTTGCGGGAAATGTCGCCGCCATAGCATTTTGCCAGCACGTTCTTGCGCAGCGCCTTGATGTTCTCGCGGGCGATGATGTTGCCACCAATGGCCGCCTGAATCGCCACGTCGTACATCTGGCGCGGGATCTGTTCGCGCATCTTGGCGGCCACGGCGCGGCCACGGTATTGCGACTGCGCACGGTGCACGATGATGGACAAGGCGTCGACCCGGTCACCGTTGATCATCAGGTCCACTTTCACCACATCAGAGGCGCGGTACTCCTTGAACTCGTAGTCCATGGAGGCATAGCCGCGCGAGACGCTCTTGAGCTTGTCGAAGAAGTCCAGCACGATCTCAGCCAGCGGCATCTCGTAGGTCAACATGACCTGGCGGCCGTGGTAGGCCATGTTCAGCTGCACGCCGCGCTTGAGGTTGGCCAGGGTCATCACCGGGCCCACATAGTCTTGCGGCATGTAGAGGTGCACGGTGACGATGGGCTCGCGGATCTCGTTGATGCGCGCCACCTCTGGCATCTTGGACGGGTTCTCGACCTCGATGACGTCGCCGCCGTTCAGCTCGACCTGGTAGACCACGCTGGGCGCGGTGGTGATCAGGTCCTGATCGAACTCGCGCTCCAGGCGCTCCTGCACGATCTCCATGTGCAGCAGGCCCAGAAAGCCGCAGCGGAAGCCAAAGCCCAGCGCCTGCGACACCTCGGGCTCATAGCGCAGCGAGCTGTCGTTGAGCTTGAGCTTTTCCAGCGCGTCGCGCAGCTGGTCGTATTCGCTGGCCTCGGTGGGGTACAAGCCTGCGAACACCTGTGGCTGGATCTCCTTGAAGCCGGGAAGGGCTTCGGCGGCCGGGCCCGCATTGTTGGGCAGCTTCTTGTCGATGGTGACGGTGTCGCCCACCTTGGCTGCCGCCAGCTCCTTGATGCCGGCGATGATGAAGCCGACCTCACCCGCATTGAGCTGGTCGCGCGGTGTGGACTTGGGGGTGAAGACGCCCAGGTGCTCCGCCGGGTACACGGTGTTGGTGGCCATCATGCGGATGCGCTCGCCCTTCTTCAGGGTGCCATCCACCACGCGCACCAGCATCACCACGCCCACGTAGTTGTCGAACCACGCGTCGATGATCATGGCGCGCAGCGGGCCGTCGGGCTGGCCCTTGGGCGCGGGCATGCGGGCGATCACCGCCTCGAGGATCTCGTCGATGCCCATGCCGGTCTTGGCCGAGCAGGGAATGGCGTCGTCGGCGTCGATGCCGATGACGTCTTCGATCTCTTCCTTGGCACGGTCAGGGTCTGCCTGCGGCAGGTCCATCTTGTTGAGCACCGGCACAACTTCCACGCCCAGGTCCAGGGCGGTGTAGCAGTTGGCCACGGTCTGGGCTTCGACGCCTTGAGAAGCGTCCACCACCAGCAAGGCACCTTCGCATGCCGACAGGGAGCGGCTGACTTCATACGAGAAGTCGACGTGGCCCGGGGTGTCGATCAGGTTGAGGTTGTAGACCTGGCCATCCTGGGCCTTGTACTGCAAGGACGCCGTCTGGGCCTTGATGGTGATGCCACGCTCTTTCTCGATGTCCATCGAGTCCAGGACCTGCGATTCCATCTCGCGGTCACTCAAGCCCCCACAGCGCTGGATGAGGCGATCAGCCAAGGTGGATTTGCCGTGGTCGATGTGGGCAATGATCGAAAAATTGCGAATGTGGTTCATAAAAAAAAGGCACGTCCAAGAGAGAGACGCGCCTTCCAACAAAAATCGTATGGCAACTGCTTGTTGGACCTCCATTGTACCGAAAGGTCCCATGGAATGGGGCTTCTGGCGGGGGTCAGCAGGGGGCGCGGTCGGCAGCCGAAAGCTGTTATCAACAACTTATCCACAGGCTCTTGTGGATGAATGCTGCACCGCAGCGAGCCTCGGAGACGGATTCGGCTCCGTAGGGCATTGTACGCGGTCTACCGGGGCCGATTTTTCACTTATCAACAGCAAAAAGGGTTGTCGATGCCATCCAACAACCCCACCAAAGGCTAGGGTTTGCGGCCCGAAATTCTTGAGTTTCATCAATCCGGGCGACGGGGCACACGCCCGCCACCCGGATCGGGCTCACTTGGCCGCAGGGCGGATCAGCACGTACTGGGCGAACTCACCCCGACGCACCAGCACCGTCACCGCCTTGGACTTGTCGACCTTGGCCAGCACCTTTTCGAACTCGGCCACGTTGGCGATCTGCACGTTGGCCAGCGAGAGGATCACGTCGCCGTTCTGGATGCCGGCGCGCGCCGCGGGGCCGTCCACAGCCTCCACCAGCACACCACCGTTCTGGCGCAACTCACGCTTCTGGTCAGCGCTCAGGTCGCTGAGCTTGAGGCCCAGAGACTCGATGGCCGCTGCCTTGTCCTTCTTGGTCTCAGGCGCTGTTTCACCCTTGGCCTTGGGCGCTTCCAGTTCGGCCACGGTCACACTCAGATCCTTGTAGGCGCCGCGACGGAAAACCTGGATGGTGGACTTGGTGCCAGGCTTGGTCGCGCCCACCAGGCGCTGAAGGTCCGGGGCCTTGTCGATGGCCTCGCCATTGAACCTGGTGATGATGTCGCCAGCTTCGATGCCTGCCTTGTCGGCCGGCGTGCCGGGTTCCACGCCATTGACCATCGCGCCCTGGGCCTTGCCCAGACCGATGGACTCGGCCACATCCTTGGGCACAGGGCCGATGGACACGCCGATGCGACCACGGATCACCTTGCCGCCGCTGCGCAGTTGCTCGGCCACCTTCATGGCGTCGTCAATGGGGATGGAGAGCGAGATGCCCATGAAGCCACCGGAGCGGCTGAGGATCTGCGAGTTGATGCCCACGACCTCGCCGCGCATGTTGATCAGCGGCCCACCGGAATTGCCGGGGTTCACCGCCACGTCGGTCTGGATGAAGCGGATTTCTTCACCCGTGTCGCGGGCCTTGGCGCTCACGATGCCGGCGGTGACGGTGTTCTCCAGGCCAAAGGGGGTGCCAATGGCCATCACCCATTCGCCCACCTTGAGCTTGCTGACGTCACCGATGGCCACTGCAGGCAAGGCTTTGGCTTCGATCTTGAGCACGGCCACATCGGTGCGCTTGTCCACGCCCACCACCTTGGCCTTGAACTCGCGCTTGTCGGTGAGGTTCACGTAGACCTCGTCGGCACCATCCACCACGTGCGCGTTGGTCATCACGTAGCCATCGGTGCTGAGGATGAAGCCGGAACCGACGCCACGCGGGCGCTCCTCACCTTGTTGGCCGCCCTTCTTGGGCGTGTTCTTGCGCGGCGTCTGACCAGGCATGGGCGTGCCGAAGAAGCGCTTGAAGAACTCGCGCATCTGCGCATCGGCTTCGTCGCCGTCTTCTTCGTCATCTTCTGACACGCGCTGCGTCGTGCGGATGCTGACCACCGACGGGCCGACATGCTCGACCAGTTCAGTGAAATCGGGCAGGCCCTTGACGATGACGGGCGCCGCACTGGTGGTGCTGGGTGCCGGTGCAGCCAAAGCAGACGGCGCGGGCTGCTGGGCCTGCGATGGGTGCGGGAAAAGGCTGGAACTCATGACCAGCCCGACGGCGGAGACGACGGCCCCGACAACGAAGGTGCGGCGGATGACCGAGGATGTGGAACGGGTGGATGACACAGGAGACACCATGTGATTCGACCTCTGGGTTCAGCGGGTTGACGGTTGAAGCTGTAACGTTGGAGCGCGATGATGCGCTGACAGTTCAAGCACTGTGCGTGAAGTGCAGTAAAGATGACCGCCCAAGCAGATGGGGGCGTTCGGCTTCAGATCAAGCCCCTGCCACGTGGACGGGATGGCACCTCCCATGACAATGGAGACGGCTCAGACTGACTGCGACCGCCCCTCGCACGGCTCACACGGCTCACACGGCTCACACGGCACCCAGCCGTGAGGCCACGGTCAACGTTGGTCGAAAGACACGGTGCGGCTCAAGGCACCGGCATTGGAAAAGCTCACATCGGCCGATGAAGGGGCGGCGGTACGCATGCCCGCCAGCGCCTGATCCAGACGAGGGTCACGCACCAGAGATGCCGTGGCCGAAGGCGGCCGATTGAAGCTGGGGCCGTCGGCCAGGCTCACCTGAGCGTCAGCCAGGCTCAGGCCCAGGCCACCGCTCGCGGGTGCCGCACCGATCAGCTGGCCGGACGACAAACCCGACCCACCACCCATGGGTGCATTGGGGTTGCCCAGGAATGACGCCACCAGCGCCAGGAAACTGGCCGCCACCGCAATCGGGCCCGCCCAGGTGCGGCGGCGCAGCGGTTGCAAGGCCTTGGCGGGCACCTGCGCCGCAGCGGCGCGGCGGGCTTCTGCTGCGGCAGACGATGCAGGCGCCAGCACCACCGGCTCTTGCGCCAGGCGCTCACGGAACTGCTGAAGGAAGGCCGCGCCAGAGCTCACGCCAGCGGCTTCCTGCGAACGCATCACGTCCCCAATGAGGTGGTAGTCGTGCCAGGTGGCACGTGCATCGCCATCGCCGCGCCAGGCGGCACACACCTGCGCCACTTCGGCAGCAGAGGCCTCGCCGTCGGCCAGGGCAGACAAGGCTTCACGGGATGACGTGGTTCGATCGCTCATGGGCAGGCTCCAGGGGTGCGCGCAGGCACGGCAAGATCAAGCGGTGACAAAAATCACGACGGGCGCAGCGCCGCTGTCCGTCGTTCAACATCAGACACGCTTTGCGGCAAAAAGTTCATTCGGATTTGACCGGGGGGGCCGCACAGGTGCGTGCCACGACGCGCTTACCAGCGCTCGCCCTGGCGGGTGTCCAGCATGGGGCGCAAGCGCGTGGCAATGGCCTCTCGCGCACGGAAAATGCGGGAGCGCACCGTGCCGATCGGGCAGTTCATCAGCTCGGCAATTTCTTCATAGCTCAGGCCTTCGATCTCCCGCAAGGTGATGGCTTGACGCAAATCGTCAGACAGGGCCTCGATGGCCGCGTTCACGGCGTCGGCGATTTGCCGGCTGGCCATGAGCGACTCCGGCGTTTCGCCATCGGTGACTTCATTTTCAACACGGGAGGACTCTTCGCCGTCCAGGTCAGCGGAGGCCAGCGCCGACTCGGTGACCAGTGGGTCGCGCTGGAGGCCAGCCATCGCCTTTTTGGACGTGTTCACCGCGATGCGGTAGAGCCAGGTGTAGAAGGCGCTCTCGCCCCTGAAATTGGGCAGGGCACGGTAAGCACGGATGAAGGTTTCCTGGGCGATGTCTTCGACGAGGTCAACGTCGCGCACCATGCGGCCGATCAGCCGCTCAATGCGACGCTGGTACTTCACCACCAGGAGTTCGAAGGCGCGCTGGTCACCCCGCTGCACGCGCTCGACCAGGGGCGCATCCACGTCCACAGGCCCAGTCGGCGCTTCGGGCTCGGCCACGCGATCCGGTGCGTCTGGCGCAGCCTTGCGCAGGCCAGCAGGCACCGCAGTGCCACTGCCTTCAGGTCCAGCGTGGAGGTCTGGCTGGTCCATGCGCGGTGCTTGGCTCAAGTTCTGCCCCTGTGTCGTTGTGCATGATCAATGTGGCCGGGAATGCCTCTGCGTCCACTTCATCAACATCTGGGTGGCCGGTCCCGCCCCCGGCCTGAAGCGCCAGTTTGCGGCGCGCCACGGCCGAGGACCATGACGCGCATGATGCCACTGCATCGACATCCGGACCAGAGGGCCTGACGCCAGCAGGGCCAGTCGCAGGGCGCAGAAGCGGCTTGGCCGTCGTGCTCGCCGAACGCAGCAGGACCTTCAGTGCCTGCTGACCGGAGCCTTTGCCCAGGTGCGCCCAGCACCAGCCCTGGTCAGGTAATTCAAGGCAAAGGTGATCGCCCCAGTGGAGCTTCAGACTGGGCTGCACGGGATGGTGACCAGGCCCCCAGGTGAAGCCGAGCGGCTCCGGCGTGGCTTCTGGCTGGTGGCGGGTGCGCTCAGGCACCTGACCGGGCATCGGCCCCCACCAAGACAAGGTGTGCGCGGATTCACCCGGCGCCTCATGCGTGGCCGCACGCCACCGCGGCAGCACGCGCACGCACCAGATCAACAGTGAAACGGCCATGAGCAACAGCGCCGCCGGCCAGCCACTCAGCGCCCTCGCCCAGGCCACCAGCCAGAGCGTCAGGACACCTGCAGGCACACCCGTGAGCAGGATCAAAGCCGTGCGCGGCCAGGGGCTGGCGGTGAGCAAGCCAGGCCTCAGTTGCCAGCTGTGAGAGGGTGAGCCCGCCCGGGGCGACAGACTCTCAGGGCGCAGCCGATGGCGCCCTGCTGAGCGCGGAAGTTCAGATGCGCTTGAAGACCAGCGTGCCATTGGTGCCGCCGAAACCGAAGTTGTTCTTCAGGGCAGCGTCGATCTTCATCTCCCGCGCAGTGTTGGCGCAGTAGTCCAGGTCGCACTCCGGGTCCTGGTTGAAGATGTTGATGGTGGGTGGCGAGACCTGGTGGTGTACCGCCAGGGCCGTGAACACCGACTCGATGCCACCGGCGCCGCCCAGCAAGTGGCCGGTCATGGACTTGGTCGAGTTGACCACCAGCTTCCTGGCGTGGTCGCCAAACCCCGCCTTGATGGCGTTGGTTTCGTTCAAGTCACCCAGGGGCGTGGAGGTGCCGTGGGCATTGAGGTACTGCACCTGATCCGGGTTGAGGCCGGCATCGCGCAGCGCACCCAGCATGGAGCGCTTGGGGCCGTCCACGTCAGGCGCGGTCATGTGGTAGGCGTCACCGCTCATGCCAAAGCCGGCGATCTCGGCGTAGATGCGGGCGCCGCGCGCCACCGCACTGTCGTAAGACTCGACGACCATGACGCCAGCGCCCTCGCCCAGCACGAAGCCGTCACGGTCCTTGTCCCAGGGGCGGGATGCGGTGGCCGGGTCGTCGTTGCGTGTGGACAGCGCGCGGGCTGCGGCGAAACCACCGATGCCCAGCGGGCTCACGGTGGCCTCGGCGCCACCGGCCACGATGATGTCGGCGTCACCACACTGGATGAGGCGTGCCGCCAGACCGATGGCGTGGAGGCCGGTGGTGCAGGCTGTGACCACACCCAGGTTCGGCCCCTTGAAGCCGAACTGGATGGACACGTGGCCCGAAATCATGTTGATGATGGACGCGGGCACGAAGAACGGCGAAATGCGCCGTGGGCCGCGGTCCTTGTAGTCTTGGTGGGTCTGCTCAATCATGGGCAGACCACCAATGCCTGAACCCACCATCACGCCGATGCGTTCGGCGAGCTCAGGTGTCAGGGCGTCACCCACTGGCAGGCCGGCATCGCGAACAGCTTGACAGCTCGCGGCCACCCCATAGTGGATGAAGGTATCCATGTGGCGGGCTTCTTTGGCGGGGATGTAATCCTCGATGTTGAAGCCCTTGACCTCACCCGCAAACTGGCAGGCGAACGCCGAAGCATCGAACTTGGTGATCGTCTGGATGCCACTGCGACCCGCCAGCAAGTTCGCCCAGGAATCCTGGACGTTGTTGCCAACTGGGGTCACAAGACCCAGACCCGTAACGACGACGCGACGACGGCTCATGCTTGGATGGGGAAAGGTCGATGGGCAGTGAAAGATCAGGCCTTGACGTGGGCCTTGGCGTAGTCGATCGCCAACTGAACGGTGGTGATCTTTTCAGCTTCTTCGTCCGGGATTTCGATGCCGAACTCGTCTTCGAGGGCCATCACCAGCTCGACAGTGTCCAGGGAATCGGCGCCCAGGTCGGCCACGAAAGCCTTCTCAGCGCTGACTTCCGACTCGGCCACACCGAGTTGCTCTGCAATGATCTTCTTGACGCGTGCTTCGATATCGCTCATGACTCCTCCAGGAGGGTGGTGCAAACAAACCAGGGATTTTACCGGTTGGCCACGGTGATGGCCGCCCGGCACGAAAAATTGGATTGGGGCATCCCTGCAACATCCCCAAGCCATTGACATGATCAGGTCATGAACATGCCGCCATTGACGTGCAATTCTGTGCCAGTGATGTAGCCGGCCTGCGGCGACGCCAGGAAGACCACGGCGTGCGCGATGTCCTCGGGCTGACCCAGGCGCCCCAAGGGGATCTGGGTCTTCAGCGCCGCGTGTTGCTCTGGTGACAGGCCCTTGGTCATGTCGGTGTCGATGAACCCGGGGGCCACGCAGTTGACCGTGACGTTGCGGCTGCCCAGTTCACGCGCCAGGGCGCGGGTCATGCCGGCCACACCGGCCTTGGCGGCCGCGTAGTTGGCCTGCCCCGCATTGCCGCTGGCGCCCACCACCGAGGTGATGTTGATGATGCGGCCGTGGCGCTGTTTCATCATCGGGCGCATGACGGCACGCGACAGGCGGAAGACGGCCTTGAGGTTGGTGTCGATCACCGCATCCCAGTCGTCGTCCTTCATGCGCATGGCCAGGGTGTCGCGGGTGATGCCGGCGTTGTTCACCAGGATGTGCAGGGCGCCGTGTTCCTTGACGATGGCATCGACCA
>CANBQJ010000047.1 GCA_947371645.1 Burkholderiales bacterium
TCGCTGTCCCACAGGTAGAGGTTGTCGCCCCGGGTGATGACGCGGCTGCCCTTGGCGGCCAGGGCCTGGAAGTCGGTGAAGGGGTGCAGGAAGTGGTCGGCGTCCAGCTTCTGCCACTGGGCGGTGCTGTGTTCGAACGAGGGCATGGCGGGCTTTCTTGAAGTGCAGTTCAGACGTGCAGCAGCAGGTGCTCGCGCTCCCACGGCGAGATCACCTTCATGAACTCGGCGTGCTCCACCTCTTTGATCTCGGTGTAAACGGTGATGAACTCCTGGCCCAGGATCTCGGCCAGGTCGGCCTCGTTGCGCAGCAGGTTGAGCGCCTCGCCCAGGCTGCGGGGCAGCTCGTAGTCGCCCAGGTAGGCGTCGCCACGGCATTCGGGGCGGGGTTCGATCTGCTTGGTGATCCCCAAGTAACCGCAGGCCAGCGTGGCGGCCATGGCCACATAGGGGTTGGCGTCGGAGCCGATCACGCGGTTCTCGATGCGGCGTGAGGCGGCCGTGGCCACCGGCGAGCGGATGCCCACCGTGCGGTTGTCCGTGCCCCACTGGATGTTGATGGGCGCGGCGTTGGAGCGCACCAGGCGGCGGTAGCTGTTCACATAGGGCGCGAACAAGGCCATGGCCGCCGGCACGTAGCGCTGCAGGCCGCCGATGAACCAGTAGAAGGCCTTGGACGGCGTGCCATCGGCGTTGCTGAAGATGTTCTGCCCGGTGGCCTTGTCGATCACGCTCTGGTGGATGTGCATGGCGCTGCCCGGCTCGTTGGCCATGGGCTTGGCCATGAAGGTGGCGTACATCTCGTGGCGCAAGGCCGCCTCGCGGATGGTGCGCTTGAAGAAGAACACCTCGTCGGCCAGGCCCAGGGGGTGGTCGTGGAAGAAGTTGATCTCCATCTGCCCGGCGCCCACCTCGTGGATGAGGGTGTCGACGTTGAGGCCCATCTGCTGGCAGTAGTCGTAGATGTCCTCGAAGAGCGGGTCAAACTCATTCACCGCGTCGATGCTGTAGGCCTGGCGCGAGGTCTCGGCGCGGCCGCTGCGGCCCCGGGGCGGGCGCAGCGGCGTGTTGGGGTCAACGCTGCGCTCGATCAGGTAGAACTCCAGCTCTGGCGCCACCACTGGGTTCCAGCCCTGGTCCTCATAGAGCTGGCAGACGCGTCGCAACACCGAGCGCGGCGCATACGGCACCAGCTTGCCTTCGCGGTCATAGCAGTCGTGTATGACCTGGGCGGTCGGGTCGGTGGCCCAGGGCACGATGCGCACCGTCTGCGGGTCGGGCTGCAGGTGCATGTCCCGGTCGGTGGGCGTGATGACGTCGTAGTAGGGGCCAGAGGCCGGGAATTCGCCCGTCACCCCGATGGCCACGATGCCTTCGGGCAGGCGCATGCCGCGGTCTTCGGTGAACTTTTCTCGCGGCAGGATCTTGCCGCGCGCCACGCCGGTGAGGTCGGGCACCAGGCATTCGATTTCCGTCACACGCCGCTCATTGAGCCATTGTTCGAGGTCACTGAAATTGCCGGGTACCTTGGCGCTCATGCCATCACCTGAGTAGTTTGTCCGCGCGCTGCTGACGTGTGCGGGCATGCCATTCACGGCACGCCTCGCCAAAGGCCGCGAAGATCTTGAGGGAAACGGGGTTGCTGGCCGCCTGCCATTCAGGGTGCCATTGCAGACAGAGGTTGAAACCCCTGGGGGTATCTTGTTGGGGGTCCTGAGGCGGCACCCAGCTGAAGGCCTCGACGATGCCGTCGGGCGCCACGGCCTGCACCTGGGCGCCCGGTGCCAGCTGTTTCACGCCCTGGCCGTGCAGGCTGTTGACCATGAACTGGCCATCTTGCAGCACGGGCGCGGCCAGGCCTTCCAGGGTGCGGGCCAGCACGCTGCCCGGGGTGAGCCGCACCGGGTGGGCCAGGCCATATTCTTCGTCGACGGGTTTGTCGCCATCGGCGCGGTGATCGAGGTGATCAGGGTGCTCGTGCACGGCCTGGTGCAGCGAGCCGCCCAGGGCCACGTTCACCTCCTGAAAGCCCCGGCAGATGCCCAGCAGGGGCATGCCCCGGCGCAGGGCTTCACGGATGACGGGCAAGGTCCAGGCGTCGCGTTCGGGGTCGAGCGGCAGGCTGTCGTCGTGGACATCTTCACCGAAGTGGCTGGGGTGGACGTTGGACGGCGAGCCGGTCAGCAGCACGCCATCGGCCAGGTCCAGCAAGGCGGGGATGTCCTGCAAAGCCACGGTGGGCACGACCAGGGGCATGCAGCCGGCCAGACGCACCGCATCCAGGTACTTTTTGCCGGCAACATGGAAGGGGTGTCTACCCAGTACCCTTTGGCAAGCGGGCACCAGCACCACGGGGGGCGAGTTGTGACGATCGTTCATGACGAACCTTGGTGCAACGAGTGTGCCAGCACGGCAGCGGCTGTCAATTGCCTGCACGCGACAGGTGCGTGAACAGGCACGTGATGTGTGTCACCCGGCACGCGAGCCGCCCAGCGCCGGGTGGGCACGCAGGCGTGGTGCCGCAAAGTCCACGAAAGCGCGCACCTTGGCGGCAGCGCGGCGCCCTTCCGCATGCACGAGGTGAACGGGCAGGGCCGGTGGCTCGAAGTCGGCCAGCACGACGCGCAAGTGGCCGCTGGCCACCTCATCGGCCACCTGGTAGGACAAGGCCCTGGCCAGACCATGGCCTGCACGTGCCGCCAGGATGCCCACCTCGCCGCCATTGAAGGTGAGCTGGATGTGCGGCTGTGGACCTTGCAGCAGACGCTCGGTGGCGCCCGGCTCGGCGGCCAACAACCAGGGCACGGCCTCTCCTCCGCTGATGGACACGCCCAGGCCCACGTGCTGGGCCAGTTCACGCGGGTGCTGCGGCGTGCCCTGGCGGGCCAGGTAATCGGGCGAAGCCACGATGACCCGCCTCACCTGGCCCACACGCACCGCCGTCAGGGCGGAGTCAGGCAGGTGGGCAATGCGCAAGGCCACGTCCACCCCCTCGTCCAACAGGTTGACGACGCGGTCCACCAGCAAGGCGCGGGCGGTGACCTGAGGGTGCAGCTGCAAAAAGTCCAGCAGCAGGGGCGCCAGGTGCATGCGCCCGAAGAGCACGGGCGCGGTGACGATGAGGTGGCCCTGGGGCAGCACATGGGCGCCGCCAGCCTGGGCGTCGGCTTCGGCCAGTTCCGAGAGCACGCGCTTGCCGTCGCTGAGGTAGCGCTCGCCCACCTCGGTGAGGCGCACATGGCGGGTGCTGCGGTGGAGCAGGCGCGCGCCCAGGTGCTGCTCCAGCGCCGCCACCGCGCGGGTGACCTGCGGCGCCGACAGCTGCAGCTGTCGGCCAGCGGCAGCAAAGCCCCGGGCTTCGGCGACGGCCACGAACACGCGCAGGGCTTGGAGTTGGTCCATGGGCCATTATTTCATTTTTGGCAATAATCCATTGCCATCACCGATCATTCTCATTTTTGGCCGGTGGCAATAAGGTGTGGGGCATCCACTCAACGCCCAGGAAGCACCATGTCCCGCACCCCCATCCGCCTGTTTGATTTCGCCTTGTCTGGCCACGCGCACCGCGTGCGGTTGATGCTCTCGCTGCTGGACCTGCCGGTCGAGCTGGTGCCCGTGGCCCTGGCCGCTGGCGAGCAGAAGGCGCCCTCCTTCCTGGCGATGAACCCCTTCGGCCAGGTGCCGGTGATCCAGGACGGGGACGTCACCCTGGGTGACAGCAACGCCATCCTGGTCTACCTGGCCCGCCGCTACGACAGCGCCGAGCGCTGGCTGCCCACCACGCCGCTGGCCATGGCCCAGGTGCAGGTGTGGCTGAGCGCTGCGGCCGGCCCGCTGACCTTCGGCCCGGCGCACTTGCGTGCGGGGCACGTGTTCAAGCGCCCCATCGAGGCCCGCGCCCATGCACTGACCACGCAGCTGCTGGGGGTGATGTCGCAACGCCTGAGCGGGCACACCTGGCTGGCCTCGGACGAGCACCCCACCATCGCCGACGTGGCCCTGTACAGCTACATCGCGCACGCGCCGGAAGGGGGGGTCGACCTGGGTGCCCACCCCGACCTGCAACGTTGGCTGGTGCGCGTGGAAGGACTCACGGGCTTTGTGCCCATGCAGGCGTCCGCCCACCCTGCGCCCGCGCCAGCGGCCACGGGGGGCTGAACATGGCCGACGCCGAAGCCCCCTTTCACGACGGTGAGCGTCGCATGCACGCCCACGCGGGCGTGAGCGACATGGCCTTGCAGCGCGGCCGCGCCATGATCCGCGACCACATGCCCGATCAGCACCGCGAGTTCTTTGCGCAGTTGCCCTGGGCCGTGGTGGGCGGGCTGGACGCCCAGGGCCAGCCCTGGGCCACGGCGTGGACGGGCAAGGATGGCGGCGGCTTCATGCAGTCGCGCCACCCCCAGGCCCTGGTGGTGCACCCCACCGAACTGCCTGGCGACCCGCTGAGCGACCAGTGGCGGGTGGGCTCGCCGCTGGGCCTGCTGGGCATCCAGCCCCACACCCGACGGCGCAACCGCATGAACGGCGTGGTGACGTCCCTCTCGGACGGCGGCGATGGCCGCAAGGGGGTGACGGTGGCGGTGCAGCAAAGCTTTGGCAACTGCCCGAAGTACATCGTGCCCCGGCACTGGGCTGCGGCGCCGCCCCGCGAGCCCGGCCCCGACGGCGCCCCGGCCTGGCAGGCCCTGGGGCCGCTGCTGCCGCTGCCAGTTCACGACTGGCTGGCCCGCACGGACACGCTGTTCATCGCCTCGGCCTCGGCCGACGCGGCGCAGGCGGCCTTCACGGGCACCGGTCCTGGCGCGGGTGTGGACGTGTCTCACCGGGGTGGTGAGCCCGGCTTCCTGCGGGTCACGCGGCAGGGCGACCGCACCCACATCACCTTGCCTGACTACGCCGGCAACCTGATGTTCAACACCTTGGGCAATGTGCTGAGCAACGCGCGCGTGGGCCTGCTGGTGGTCTCGCCTGACAGTGGTGACGTGCTGTGGCTGGCCTGCTGGGCGCGCTTGCACGACGAGCCGGTGGAGCTGGCCACCCACCGCGGTGCACAGCGCTTGCTGGCGATGACGGTCCTGGAGGGCCGCTGGGCGCGTGGCGTCTGGCCCTGGCATGCCGAGGCCTGAAGCGATCGTTGCACGTCAACGCAGGGGTTGGTGGATGTCCAGCATGTCGTTGTCGCTGTCGCCCGTCATCAGGAACCAGGGCCCGGACAGGCGGTCGTCGCTGGACGCATCCGGGTCGCCCAGCTTGATGCGGAAGCGCCCTTCGCTTCGGTAGCGCCGAAAGCCCAGTGTGGACAAGGCCTGCTGCATCCCCGGGTGGTTGCATTCGCAGCGGATGCGCCGGGTGCCTGCGGCGGACAAGTCCTGCACGGCGGCTTCCAGCACCGTCCGCAAGAGACCGGGCCGGTCCAGCGGCCCCAGGTAGTCGACCACGACCGACTCATGCGGCGCGTGGCGCGTGATCAACAAGGCCTGCAGGACTTCGTTCTGGCGGGCCTGCACCCACTGGTAATGCAGCACGGGCGCATCGCGGTAGCGCCACATCAGGTGGCTGGCGTCGCGGACCACGGCATTGGGGTACTGGGGCGTCAGGCGCGTCCAGAGGTCGTCGATTTCGGTGGCCTGAGGCGGCTGCGTGCTGAGTTCGATGCGGGCCTCTTCTCGCGGGGCGCGCCGGCCCGCCCACCAGCCCTTGCAACGGCTCACCAGGTTCTTGACCACGCCTTTGAGGCCCGGCTCGGCCACGTGCAGAAACAAGGTCTGCACGGTGGTGTCCAGGGCCCAGCCTTGCTCGGCAAAGATGGGGTCGCTCATGTCGCTGATGCCGAACACCAGCATGCTCAGGCCCGCGAAGGTGGCGTGGCGGATCAGGGTCTGGCCCCAGCCACGGCCCCGGTGGGCGCTGTCGACGAAGATGTCCATGACCCAGCAGGCGGTCAGGCTGCGGCCATTGACCCTGGCCCGCATGGGCATCAGGCCCAGCGCACCCACGACCTGGTCATCGTCCTTCACCACCACGAAAGGGGGGAGATCGGTGCGGTCAGGGTTGGACAGGAACTGCCAGTCGAACACCCGGCGCTTGTGGCCCTGGTAGTCCGCCGAACGACCCTGGCCCAACAGGCTCAGCACCCCATCGCGATCGCTGGGGTGAAACTGCCTGATGGGTAGGCCGGCCTCCTCGGAGGCGGGCCGGGGCGCCGCTGCCATGGTGTCGAAGGGAAATTCCCAAAATGTGTGCTCTGCACACACTACCGAGCTACCCCGGCGGTGTCAACGCCCCCAACGCCCTCCCACGCCCCACCACGCTCATTCGCGCGCCCCGGACTCGGGGATGGGGCAGGCACCAGGCGATCAGTTGCGGCGAACAGGCGGGTGGTAGTTGCCCGAACGCTCGATGTGCCGGAAGGTGATCCGGCCTTTGCTCAGGTCGTAAGGCGAGAGTTCCAGAGAAACCTTGTCGCCCGCGAGGATGCGGATGTGGTTCTTTTTCATCTTGCCGGACGTGTAGGCCACGAGCACGTGTCCGTTGTCCAGCGTGACGCGAAAACGAGAGTCCGGCAGGACTTCGTTGACGACGCCGTTCATTTCAATGAGTTCTTCCTTGGCCATGGTCTTCCTGAGGGGCCCGACTGGGGGCCTGCGTTCGGCGATGTGAGGTGGGGTGCGGTGGGGGCGACGGCAAGGCGTGGCACGAGGCGAAGCTCGGGTGCCGCTTGGCACCCCTCTCATTACCCTCACAGCGGAAACGGCGGCGGGGCCTTCACACACGCGAAAGCCCGGCCAACCCTCGATGTTAGCACGCGGTGATTTTCTGCGCACGGGCCAGCATTGCGCAAGGCCCCTGGCGCCGGACGGGGGCTCGCGCCCTCACAAGTAGAGCGCAACCACCTCGCTGACCTGGTCTTGCGCGTCGAACACGGGCAGGGCAATCAGGGCGTCCAGCCCGGCTGCCGCAGCGGCCTCGCCGATGCCGTCCGGCTCCTGTGCGGCCTGGGCAACGAGGCCGGGCAGGCCGGCGGCCCACACCTGCGAGATCAGCCCACCGGACAGCGGCAGGCGCGGGCCGGCCGCACCTGCAGGCAGGCTGCCCTCGGCGGCGCACTGGCCAAACTCGCGCTGCAGGTGCTGGCCGTCGGCCGTCGCCACCCAGCCTTCGGTGCGGCGGGCCAGTGGCGTGTCACTGGTCGACAGGAAGGTGACCACGTGGTGCGACAGACCGGTGGCGGTGCAAGGCATGGCCAGGCCCTGGCGGATGCCTGCGGCACGGGCGTCGTCGGCACGCAGGAAGCGGCGCGAGCGGCCCAGCTCGTCCATGAAGACGGCGCCTTCGCGCTGCCAGGCCAGCCCGGGCAGGCCGAAGCCACGGGGGAGGAAGGTGTCGCGGGAGGCCGCCTCCAGCCCACCGGGCAGGCGGCCATAGAAGCCATCGACCAGGGTGAGGTCGCCCGTGACGCGGGGGTCGTTGCGCCACAGCTCGACGGCAGCGCCGGCTTCGGCGTCCCGGGTGTTGCCCCCGAAAAGCACCACCACCGCCTGCAGGGCCTCAGCTCGAAAGACCGGCAGCGCCAGGCCAAAGCTCAGCCCCAGGGCCAGCGCCGCTTCCGCGCGGTGAAAGTTGGGCGCCGCCAAGTCTTTGAACAGCACAGGCCGCCCTTCGGCCCAGGCCTGGCCGGGCAGGCCTTCACCACGCGCGAACGACATCGGCTTGCTTTGCGCGGCAAAGCTCAGGGCGCCACCAAACAGGCCGGCGGCCAGGTCCAGCCGGGTGCCATCGCTGGAGGGCTGCCAGATCTCGGCGATGCGGATGAAGCTGCTCATGCGCTTTCCTTGTGGCTGTGTGGGCAGGGGACGGGCGCCAGACCCTGGCGAAACCGCCTGACTGCACACGCAAGATTCACACCCTCGTTTCACCAGCAATCGGCTCAGGGTGGTGCGGCGCACGTGCTGCGCGCACCTGGCCCTGCGCTTACAGTGGCGTGATGTCTTCAAGCACCTTGACCGCGTCCGCGGCACTGCCCGCCACGCGCCACGACGTCGCCACCATGTCCCTGGTGGGCCTGGCGCACGGCACCTCGCACTTTCACCACCTGCTGCTGGCGCCGCTGTTTCCGGTCTTCATCCGCGAGTTCGGCCTGAACTACGCCCAGCTGGGGCTGTTGGTGAGCGCCTTCTTCCTGGTGTCGGGCATGGGGCAGGCCCTGGCCGGTTTCGTGGTGGACAAGGTGGGCGCGCGGCCGGTGCTGATGCTCAGCCTGTGCCTGTTTGTGCTGGCCTCGGTGGCGGCGTCCATGGCCCAGGGCTGGGGTGGGCTGTTGCTGGCCTCGCTGTTGGCGGGTGCGGGCAACGCGTCCTTCCACCCGGTGGATTTCACGATCCTGAACAAGCGGGTGTCGCTGCCGCGCCTGGGGCACGCGTTTTCGGTGCACGGCATCAGCGGCAACCTGGGCTGGGCCCTGGCACCGGTGCTGTTGATCGGGGTGTCGCAAGGCACAGGCCAGTGGCGACTGGCCTACGCGGCCTCGGCCACGCTGGGCCTGGTGGTGCTGGCCGTGCTGTGGTGGGGCCGCGCCTGGGTGAATGACCGCGAAGCCGCAGGGACAGGCGCCGCCCATCCCGCAGCGGCGTCGGGCCACGCTGGCAGTGCGTCCGCTTTGACCAGCTCGGCCACGCCCACCGCGATGCCCCCTGCAGAGCACCCCATGGCTTTCCTGAGGCTGCCGTCGGTGTGGCTGTGCTTCTCCTTCTTCTTCTGGAGCACGGCTGCGCTGAGCGCCATCCAGGGCTTTGCCAGCCCGGCGCTGGGCCTGCTCTATGGCCTGCCCGCGTCCAGCACGGCCTTCGTGGTCACGGGCTACATGCTGTGTGGCGCTGCCGGCATGGTGGTGGGCGGCTTCCTGGTCAACCGGGTGGCGCAGCTGGAGCGCACCATCGGCCTGGCCATGAGCCTGTCGGCGCTGTTCATGCTGGCCGTGGGCACGGGCGCCCTGCCCGCCTCGCTGGCCGCCCTGGTGGCGGCGCTGGCTGGCGTCGGCACGGGCCTGGCCGGGCCTTCGCGGGACATGCTGATCAAGCGCGCCGCCCCTCCGGGCGCCACGGGCCGGGTCTATGGCATGGTGTATTCGGGCCTGGACGTGGGCTTTGCCGTGGCAGCGCCCGCCTTTGGTGCGCTGATGGACGGCCACCGGCCCGAGTGGGTGTTCTGGGGTGCTGCCCTGACGCTGGCCCTGGGCGTGGTGTCGGCGGCGGTGGTGGGCGGACGGGTGACGCGGCGGGCCGCTTGAGCTTGCCTTCGCTGGCAGTGCTCAGTGAGGTTTGCGCGGCCGCTGGAAGGACTCCGGCCGCAAGACATTGCCGTCTTTCTGGACTTCGCCATGGGCACCCGGCTGGCGCGCGCGCGCGATGACGGCCTGCGCGGTGCGGCGGGCCTCATCACGGGCCTGCCGGCGTCGACGCCATTGCCAGGTGCGCATGGCCACGTGACGCAGGCCCAACCAGGCTCGCCAGGCCAAGGCGTCCAGGCGATGGCGGCGCGCAGGGCCGATCGCCATGCGCAACAACATGACGCCGCAAGCCAGGGCGACGGCAAGGGCAAGCAGCTTGTCAACGGTCATGGGCGGGTGTGGCGTGGCATGGGGAAAAGCGGCAATCGTGCTGCTTTGCGCTTCATGTTAGCTTCTGCGGCCTGCTTGCGCCTCCCCTCATTGACAGGCTTTTCACACGAAAGGGCCACGCATGTCTGCTTCCGCTGATCACAGCTTGTTCGTACCCATGGCCGTGCTGGCCCTGTGGACCCTGAACGTGCTGCTGCTGGTGCCCCTGGCCCGCTTCAAGGCCGGGCGGGCGGGTCAGGTCAATTTTGAGGATTTCCGCCTGGGTGAGTCGGCCCGCGTGCCCGAGGCGGTGCGCCTGCCCAATCGCAATTTCATGAACCTGCTGGAGGTGCCGGTGCTGCTGTATGCGGCCGGGTTCACGGCCCACCTGATCGGCGTGCGCAGCCCGTGGATGCTGGGGCTGTTCTGGCTCTATGTGGGCCTGCGGGTGGCGCACTCGGTGGTGCACCTCCGCGCGGGGCACAGCGTGCCGGTGCGCCTGGTGCTGTTTGCCGTCAGCAATGGGGTGATCGCGGTGATCTGGTGGTGGCTGCTGGTGCGCTTGCTCACCAGCTGATCAGCCAGAGGGACACCGGCCGGACAGCCGGGGCGTCAGCGGCGCCAGACCACATTGGCCCCGCTGGGCAGGTCGGCGTCGTCGACATAGGCGATGCCCCCAGGGGTGGCCGAGACGAAACCCAGCACCTCGGCGACGCTGTGCATTTCCTTGGGCGGCGTGCCCTTGCCCACGTAGCGGCGCACCGTCCAGTAGGCCTGGTAGTTGTCCTCGCTTTGCTGCATCAGGTCCGCCATGAAGTGCTGGCGCTGCAGGCTGCTGGTGGGCAGGTGCACCGGTGAGACGGTCACCCCGCCCACCACGATGACCTTGCCGGCATAGATGCGCTGCACCGTTTCGGCGTCGAGCTTGTGCACGCTGGCGTGCGCCACCACCACCACGCCCGCCCAACACTGGGCGACCGGCAGCGTGAGGCCCAGCGCCAGCACACAGGCCAGGGTGCGCCTTGACAAGGGTCTGGGCCAGGGTCTTCGCAAGGCGAACATGGTCTGCACGCCCCCTCAGAAGGTGAAGTTGTAGTTCAGCGACCAGACGCGCACGCCCTGGTCGCTGATGGGCGGCCCGCCCGCCGGCGAATCCACCAGCGAGGAGCGCCGGCCGACCTGCGTCTGCAGCCATTCCACCTTGAGCTTGCTGGTGGCCGTCAGCGCGTAGGACGTGCCCAGCGCCAGCGAGGTCTGGTAGATCGCGGGGTAGGCGTCGGCGGCGGCGCGCTGGCTGGCGTTGATCTGATCCTGCCCGGGCAAGGCCACGGCATCGAGCTGCTTGACGGTCTGCGCGCCCGCCCCCAGGCTCACCAGGCGCGACACGCTGGCGTAGGGGCTCCAGGGGCCCATCTGGTGAATGACCGCCACGTAGCCCGCGGCGCTGCCCGGTGCGACGTGGATGTCGTGCTGCACGTTGCGCGCGGCTTCGGCCACGACACGCCAGCCCGGCGCGAACTCCACGTCGCCACCCAGCACGAAGATGTCGTTGCGGAAGGCGGGCGTGGTGGGCACGCCGGGGCCGCGGACCAGGTAGAAGCCGGGCGGCGTGAAGGGGTAGTCGACGGGGGCTTCGCCGCCATCGGCCTGATGTGAGCGTGCGTGGTGCCAGCCCGCGCGCCAGCGGCTGTGTTCGTCGCGCCAGTTCAGCACCAGGCTGCCGATGGTGGAATCGACCCCGCCAAAGAACGTGCCCTGGTCACGCAGGTGGCTGCGCGACCAGAAGGTGGTCCGGCCATACATGGCCTCGGCGCTGAATTCGCCGCCCTCGCGCAACCAGGTGCGGGAGGCGTACAGGCCGCTGAGGTCCTGGGTGGGCGACAGCGCGTACATCTCGACGGGCAGCCGCACGAAGTCATAGGTCTGGCCGACTTCGAGGTTCTCCGAGTTCAGGTAGACCGGCATGCGCTGTTTGCCCACGCGGAACAGCACGTCGTTGTCCGGGCGCCAGGACGCGAACAGCCAGGTGGGCTTGAGCTCGAAGTTGTCGTCGTCGCGCTCGGAGGGCTTGAACACGGCCTGGCCGGTCATGGACCACTGTGGCGACAGGCTCAGGTCCAGTTGCGCACCGAGCTTGCTGTCGCGCTGCCAGGTGCCGGCGTCGTCGATGAAGCGCTGGTAGGTGTAGCTGCGGTCGGAGCGCGCATAGCCCAGGGTGCCGAAGCCGGAAAACGACCAGTCGACGGCCCTGGCGGGCGCCGCGGCCAGGCCCAGGGCCAGGGCTGCCATCGCAGCGGGGAGGGACGGCAGTCGGCTCATGCGTCGGAGTCGGAGGTGGTGTCAAGGGGCGGGGTGGCGGCCGCAGGCAGGGTGCCGCGCCGAATGCCGCCGAGCGAGGGGTGCGTGCCCAGGCGCCTGGCCGGGGTGCTGTCGTCGACAGAACTGCGGCCTTCGAGGTAAGCCTGGATCGCCAAGGTCAGGGGGGCCAGGCACTGGATGAGCCCGCGCACGGCCTCTTCGGACGGGCCAGGCAGCTCCACCTGGGCGGCGCGCTCCAGCTGGTCGGCGGCCACGCTGAGCCCCGGGCAGCCGATGGTGCCGCCCAGGCCCCGCAAGGTGTGGCCCTCGCGGCTCAAGCGCCGCCAGTCGCCGTTGTGCAAGCCATCGGGCAGCCAGCCCAGCACGGCCTGGCTGTGGCGCACAAAGCCCTTGAGCGTGGCCTGGTAGAGCGCCAGGTCGTCGTCGAAGCCATGGAGCGCCCCGCGGGCGTCCAGGCCCTGTATGCGGGGCAGGTACAGCGGCGCTTGCTGGGGCGGTTGCTGTTGCGACTGCTGCAGCGTCTGGGGCACCAGGGGCTGAGGGCCGGGCACGGCCGTGCGGTCCGCAGACGCGTCCAGCGTGGGCGGCAGCTGGAAGGCCAGGGCCGAGCGGTGGGTGTCGCCGGCTTGGGGCGGCAGCGGCAACAGGGTCGACGGCGATGAGGTCGTCGCGGTGGCCAGGGGCAGCGGGTCGGCGCGGCCGCCATCGGCGGGCACATAGCGCGACAGCACGGCCGCCAGCCGGGCCGGGTCCAATGGTTTGCCGATGTGGTCGGCCATGCCTTCGGCCAGGCAGCGGTCGCGCTCTTCGGGCATCACGTGGGCCGTCATGGCGATGATGGGCAGGTCCAGGAAACGCGCGTCCTGGCGGATGGCGGCGGTGGCCTCGTGGCCATCCATCACCGGCATCTGCAGGTCCATGAGCACCACGTCGTAGGCGCCCGGGCCTGCTTCCTGCAGGGCCTGTACGGCCAACTGGCCATGTGGCGCCAGGTCGACGCGGGCACCCCGGCGCTGCAGCAGCTCGCGGGCGATCTGCTGGTTCAGCGGGTTGTCTTCCACCAGCAGCACCTTCAGGCCGTCCAGCCGCACCTGCGCCTTGCTGCGGGCCACGGGTTCAGGCTGCGGGCCGAGCTCAGGCGCGGGGGCCTGGACGAGGACTGGGGCACCCACCCGGGTCGCATCCTGCACGCGGGCCAGCACGGCCAGGGCCACACTGGGCATCAAGGGCTTGTCCAGCAGGCCGTGGGCACCCAGGGGGATGACCTCGCGGCGCAGCAGGTCGACGCCATGCGCCGACAGGATGTACACCCTGCTGGTCACCTTCCTGCGCGCCATGGCCGCCAACACACCGGCCCCGCCGGGTTCGGGCATGGCCCAGTCCAGCAAGATGAGGTCATACGGGGGCAGCGCCAGGTCGATGTGGCCCAGGGCCTCCTGCGCGCTCACCGCCACGTCCAGGCAGCCACCTGCGCCCGTGTCCTGACCCACGCCCAGCAGCCGCAGCATGCCGACGGCGGCTTCGCGGGCCTCGGCCTGGTCGTCCACCAGCAGCACGCGCATGGCCCCCAGGCGCTTGTTGCCCGCGGCATCAGCCAGCGCAGGTGCGGCCGCCGTTTCGGCCACCGGCACATGGGCACTGCCCAGCGGCAGGCCCAGCGTGAACACCGAGCCCTGCCCGGGCACGCTGCTGACGGTGACCTCGCCGCCCATGAGGTGGGCCAGGCGCTGGCTGATGCTCAAACCCAGGCCGGTGCCACCAAAGCGGCGGGTGGTGGAGCTGTCGGCCTGCGTGAACTCCTGAAAGAGGCGGCCCACCTGGGCCTCGGTCATGCCGATGCCGGTGTCGATCACCGCCAGCTTGAGCCAGACGCCGTCCTGGCGGGGCCTGGCCGACACCGACAGGCGCACGCTGCCCCGGTCGGTGAACTTCACGGCGTTGGACAGCAAATTGGTGAGGATCTGGCCCAGGCGCAGGGCGTCGCCATGCAGCTGGCCGCCGGGGCCCAGCACCACATCGTCTTCAAAGACGCACAGCAGCTCGATGCCCTTTTCGTCGGCCCGCTGCTTCAGCAGGGTCAGGCAGTTGTCCAGGGTCTCTTCCAGAAAGAAGTCCACCGGGTCGAGCTCGATTCGGCCGGCCTCGATCTTGGAAAAGTCCAGGATGTCGTTGATCACGCCCAGCAGGTTGTGGGAGGCGCGCTGCACCTTCTGCAGGTAGTCGGTCTGCTGGTGATCGAGTTCGGTCTGCAAGGCCAGGTGGGTCATGCCCAGGATGGCGTTCATGGGCGTGCGGATCTCGTGGCTCATGTTGGCCAGGAAGAGCGACTTGGCCTTGGTGGCCGCCTCGGCCTGGTCGCGCGCGGCTTTCAGTTGCGACTGCACGTGGGCGTGGCGGGCGATGTCGTCTTCCACGGCCTGGGCCATGTGGTTGAGCGTCACGGCCAGGGTGTCGAGCTCGGCCACCCAGTGGTCGTGGCCCACCGCCCGCGAGCCGTACTGGCCCTGGGCCAGCTTCTGCGCGACGCGGTCCAGGCGCTCGATGGGTTGCAGCAGGCGCCGGCGCATGGCCACCATGCCCATGACCAGGAAGGGCAGCAGGGCCAGGTCCACGCCCAGGCTCCACCAGATGGCCGCCGACAGGCGCGATGCCGCCCGCGCGCTGGCTTCGTTGGTGCGCCGCTCGGCGATGGCGCCCAGGTGGGACACGGCCGCAGCCAGGTCGGCCGACTGGGCTTCGTAGGCCTTGGAGCGCACCAGTTCGCCGGCGTAGCGCAGGTCGGGCACGCCATCGTCGACATAGGTCTGGCGCTTGCGGTCGTACAGGCCCTGGGTGGCGGCAAAGGCCACCTGCTCGGTCTTCTTGAGCTTCTCGGTGGCCACCACCACGGCCTGCAAGGCCTGCAACTCTTCCAGGCTGACGTCCAGCGCTTGGAGGCGCCGCGCCAGCGGCACGCCTTGCTGCCCGGTGGGCAAGCGGTGGGCGCGCCGGCCGGCGATGACCTCTTCCCAATAGAGGGTCGGGTCCGGCACGTTGAGCGAGGGCTTGCTGCCTTCGCGGATGCCCAGCACGTCGTAGTAGTACAGCAGGTAGCGCGGGTCGGCGCTGGCCGTGTAGCTGCTGACCAGGCGGCGCAGCAGGGTGGTTTCATCGCGGAGCTGGGTGACCAGGCGCAGGGTGTCGGTGCGCAGGGCGGCAGCACGCTCGGCCCCCACATAGGCCTGCTGGATCAGCATCAGGAAGGCGAAGTTGGCCGCCAGGGCCAGCGCCACCACCCCCAGGAACCAACGCGATACGGTGCGCAGTTTCATGCCTCAGTGTCCCTCAATTCGCAGCGACTTCAGGCCGGGATGCCACGATGCGGTCGCGGCCCCCGCGCTTGGCGTGGTAGAGGTTGCGGTCGGCCACCTGCAAGGCCTGCTGGGCCTGGCCGTCCACCACCTGGGCCACGCCCACGCTTTGCGTCACCCGGAAGTGCCCGCCCAGGGCCGAGAAGTCCTGCTCGCGCAGCCGCGCAGAGATCTTCTCGGCCACCTGCACGGCACCGGCCAGTTCGGTCTCGGGCAGCAGCAGCACGAACTCTTCGCCGCCATAGCGCGCGGCCACGTCGATCTGTTCGCGCGTGAGGCTGCGCAGGATGTGGCCGATGCGGGCCAGCACCTCGTCGCCGGCCTGGTGGCCCCACTGGTCGTTGACGCGCTTGAAGTGGTCGACATCGATCATCACCAGCGACAGGGGCCGGCCGCTGCGGGACTGGCGGTGGGCTTCGCGGGCCAGCTGGGACATGAACTCGCGGCGGTTGGGCAGGCCGGTGAGCATGTCGGTGCGCACCAGCGTCTCCAGTTGCGCGCGGTGGCGGTGCAAGGTGGCCGCCAGGAAGAACAGCGCCCCCGAAAACGGAAAGCTGGCGGCGGCAAACAGCACCCGCACCCAGATGGCCCACCAGCCGTTCATGGGGCCGTCGCCGCGCACAGGCAGGTGCAGCAGGGGCGCATAGGGCAGCACGTCGGCGGCCTGCAGCACCTCGGCCACGATCAGGATGAGCAGGGCGCCCATGTAGGCCCAGCGCAATGGCCACAGCGAGAACAGCGCACGTGCAAACACCATCTGGGCCACCAGCACCACGGGCATCGGCGTGTCCTTGTGGCCATAGGCCAGGGCCAGCAGGGCCATGCCCACGCAGGTGGGCAGCACGGCGGCCTGCACCAGCCAGGGCAGGCTGTCTTCACGCGACTGTTGGCGCGCGGCCACGGCGCCCACCCCCACCAGCCAGACGATCAGGCCGGCCTGCAGCGCCAGGCTGGGGCCCAGCAGCCCGGGCGCGTACAGGGCCGGGCCGCCATCGCGCACCAGCGACAGCAGCTGCATGCCCAGGATCAGCAGAAAGCCGGGCAGGCTGACCTGCACCAGCACCAGGCAGCTGGTGGCGTCTCGCCGCTCCACGATGCGGCCTTCCAGCCGCTGCAACCAGCTCATGCCCTCAGCCATGCGCTCGCCCCCAGAGTGCAGGCGCCACGCTGACGCGGTCGCGCCCACCGGCCTTGGCGCGGTAGAGCTGGGCGTCGGCTTCCTTGAGGCAGTGCGCCATGGGCTCGCCCATGCACTCGACCAGGCCCATGCTCACCGTGAGGCGAAAGCGCTGCCCGGGCTCGCCGAACTGCATGGCGGCCAGCTGCTCTCGCACCCGGTTGCACACGCGCATGGCCCGTTCGCGGTCGGTGTCGGGCAGGATGAGGGCAAACTCTTCGCCGCCCAGCCGGCAGGCCAGGTCCGTGGGGCTGCGCACGCAGTCCTGCAGCAGCCGGGCCAGGGCGCGCAGCACGTCGTCGCCCATGTCGTGGCCGTGTTCATCGTTGACGCGCTTGAAGTGGTCGGCATCGATCAGCACCAGGCTCAGGGGCTGGGCGGTGCGGCCCTGGCGGGTCAGCTCGTGGGCCAGGCCTTCCATGAAGCGGCGGCGGTTGAAGAGCTCGGTCAGCGGGTCGGTGTGCGACAGCACCCGCAATCGCGCGTGCATCTGGTCCAGCTCGGAGAACAGCCACAACACCAGCGCCAGCAAGATGGTGTAGGCCGCCCAGAAGCCGCAGCTGCGCCACAGCCCCATCCACCACACGGGGTTGCGGCCCTCGAAGACCGGCTCATGCCACAGCGGCGCATACGCCCACCAGTGGTGCTGCACGCCCCAGTCGTGCACCCAGTTCAGGCTGGTGCAGACGGCAAAGGTGATGAGCATGGGCCGGCGCTCGAACAGGAGCAGGCCCACGGCCAGCAAGCCCAGCAAGGGCATGTTGATGCTGTCGGTGAAGAGGCCGCAAGCCAGCGCCATGCCCGTGTAGGCCAGGCCCACGGTGAGGCAGACGGTCTGCACGGCGACGGGCACAGGGCGGGTGTGCTGGCGCCGCATCCACATGCGGGCCGCGACCGCCAGTTCCACCACCACAGCCGTCGCCACCAGGGCCTGCAGCAGGTGCAGCACCGGCAGGTTCAGACCGAGGCGCAAGGCCGGGTCACCTGCCGCCACGTGGCTCACCGCCAGCAGCAGCAGCAGGGCCGGCAGCGAGGTGGCCACGGCCCAGAGCACCTTGCGGGCGGGCGTGTCTTGGATGGTTCTTTGCAGCAGCAGGGTCATGTCCGGGAATTGAGGCCTCGGTCGCGCGCGAACCCATGCGCGGCCGGGGCAAGCCTCGAGGGCTTGTCGCCCATCAAAGCAGAGTCTGGCCCCACTTGGCTACAGATCCACGCCCCACCGCATACGGACATTCATCCACCCCCCCCGCAGGCAAGGGGCCTCATCAGGGCGATATCGGCTTGCCCGGCCCAAACTTGCGGCCCCATTTGCGGCCAGCAAGCCACACAGGCACCTGGGCACCGCGACACCAAGCGCATTCAGGGCGACGGAGGGCCCAGGTGCCTCAGCAAGCCGTCCAGGGCCTCGGCCACGGTCTGCTGGCGCACGGCATGGCGGTCGCCGCCAAACAGGCAGCGCCGGGCCTCGACGCCCCCATCCGGCCCGGCCCAGGCCAGCCAGACCGTGCCCACGGGCTTGTCCGGGCTGCCACCGCCCGGCCCGGCCACGCCCGTGACGGCCACCGCCCACACGGCCTGAGCGGGCTTGCGCGCCTGCACCCCGGCTTGCGCCCCTGCGGCCATCGCGCGGGCCACGGGCTCGCTCACCGCGCCGTGCGCGGCCAGCAGCGCGGGCGGCACGCCCAGCAAGGCCGACTTGGCCTCGTTGCTGTAAGTGACCAGGCCCGCGTCGAACCAGGCGCTGGAGCCCGCCAGCTCGGTGCACCGGCCAGCGATCAGGCCGCCCGTGCACGATTCGGCCGTGACCAGCCAGTGGCCGCGCGCCGTCAAAGCGCTGGCCAGGGCCCGAACCCGTGCGGCCAGGCCGGCTTCATCCCAGGAGGTGTGTTCAGCCATGGTCTTGCCCCTGTGAGATGCCCCGATGCCGCACTGCCCTCAGCCCAGCAGGCTGGCGCCCACGCCACCCTGGCGCACCGCCACCGGCAGGGCCAGGGCGATCAGGGTGCAGCCGGCGGCCACCAGGTCGTCGAACATGATCCCGAAGCCCTGGCGCCAGCCGATGACCTGGCCAGGCAGCAGCTTGAAGCGCTGATCGGCCCAGGCCACCGGGCCCGGCTTGACGGCATCGAAAAACCGGAAGACGGCAAACGCCAGGGCCTGCCCGCGCCAGTCCACCGGCGACATCACCCACAGGATCAACCAGAAGGCCCAGATTTCGTCCCAGACCACGGCGCCCGGGTCGGCCACGCCCATGGCACGGGCGGTGCGGGTGCAGGCCCAGCAGCCCACGAACCAACCCACGAGCAGCAAGACGGCCCAGACGCGGTCGGCCAGGGCACCGGTGCCCAGCACATGCGAGATGAGCACGAAGCTGGCCCAGCCCCACAGCGTGCCCACGGTGCCGGGCGCCTTGGGGCTCAGGCCACTGCCAAAGCCCACGGCCATCAGGTGGGCGGGGTGGGCCCACCTCAGGGCCACCGAGGCGCGCCGGGGGGGCAAGGCGGGAACGAGGTCAGCGTTCATGCGACTCAGGCCTTGAAGTGGTCAAAAGATGCCCAAAGGTTGGGCACGGGGGTCAGGGGCGCGTCGTCGGGCCAGGCGTCCAGCTCGCCGCGCCACAGGCTCAGGCCCGGTTCGGCCTTGGTGTGGCCGATGCGGCTGAGCGTCAGGCCCAGTTGCTCTCCGATGCGCACCACGGCCTCGCGCGCCTCAGGCGGGGCGGTGAACAGCAGCTCGTAGTCGTCGCCGCCAGCGAGGATGCAGTCCAGGCGCTCGGCCTCGGCCCGGTCGGCCAGCCAGGGGCTGACCGGCAGCGCGTCGATCACCAGGGATGCGCCCACGCCACTGCGGCGCAGGATGTGGCCCAGGTCGCCCAGCAGGCCGTCGGACACGTCGATGGCCGCGTGCGCCACCCCGCGCAGGGCCTGGCCCAGCGCCACCCGGGGCTCGGGGGCCTCCAGCCGTTCGCGCACCGCCGTCCAGGTGGCCGTGGGCAGGGCCAGCGTGCCGCGGAAGGCCTCCAGCGCCAGGCGGGCCTCACCGGGCCAGCCGCTCACCCAGATGTCGTCACCCACCCGCGCGCCACTGCGCAACAGGGCCTGGCCTGCGGGCACCTCGCCCATCACCGTGATGCCAATGGCCAGCGGGCCGGCAGTGGTGTCGCCGCCCACCAGCTCGCAGCCCCAGGCGTCGGACAGGGCCAGCAGGCCCTCGGCGAAGGCGGCCAGCCAGGCGGCGTCCACGCGCGGCAGCGTCAGGGCCAGGGTGAAGGCGCGGGGCTCGGCGCCACAAGCAGCCAGGTCGGACAGGTTGACGGCCAGGGCCTTGTGCCCCAGGCGCCGCGGCGGCACGGTCGACAGGAAGTGCCGCCCTTCCACGAGGGTGTCGGTGGACACGGCCCAGTGCATCCCCGGGCGGGGCGCCAGGATGGCGCAGTCGTCGCCATTGCCCACCACCGCGTGGCGGGGGCCCACGCCCTGAGGGCGCATGAAAAACCGCTCGATCAGCTCGAATTCACCCAGGCTCATGGCGGCATTGTCGGGCAGATCCTGGCGACACCGCGGCGGCGAAGGCACCCCTGTTGTGGACATCCGCAGCCCCAAGCCTGGGGAACTCCCTAAAATCAGGGACCAGCGACCCGGCCCAGGCCCGCGCCAAGCGCCCCTGCCCCTGCCGCAGCAGCCTCCCCAGGCACAACAAGGCACCGCATGACCACTCCCGAACAAAAACGCGCCGAACTCAAGCAGGCCGCCCTCGAATACCACGAGCTGCCCACGCCCGGCAAACTGGCCATCAGCGCCACCAAGCAACTCACCAACCAGCGCGACCTGGCGCTGGCGTACTCACCCGGTGTCGCTGCCCCCTGCGAAGAGATCGTCGAGAACCCGGCCAACGCCTTCAAGTACACCAGCCG
>CANBQJ010000048.1 GCA_947371645.1 Burkholderiales bacterium
TGGACATCGCGGGCGATGATGCCACGGACACCGATGCAGATTGCCCAGCCCATGCGGGACATCCCTCATGGCAAGCCGCCCCATGCCACGCCCCAAGCTGGCATCATGGTTTGAAGGCAGGCGCTCAGCCTGCCCGCTTCATGGCCACACCTGAGGGCCACATGGGGTGCATGCATGCCTGTGATCTCGTCCCGTCTGGAAGTGCGCAGCGCGGCCTTTGCCGAGCGACGTGCGGCCATGCAGACACTGGTGACCGAACTGGCGGAGGTGCTCGACCGGGCTGCGCAAGGTGGCGGTGACGCGGCCCGCAACCGTCACCTGTCCCGGGGCAAGCTGCTGCCCCGTGAACGCATCGACCAACTGCTGGATGCAGGCTCGCCCTTTCTGGAGTTGTCGCCTCTGGCCGGCATGGGACTGTACGGTGACCAGGCGCCTGGCGCCGGCATCGTGGCGGGCATCGGCCGTGTGGGCGGCATGGCCTGCATGGTGGTGTGCAACGACGCCACCGTCAAAGGTGGCACCTACTTCCCGATGACGGTGAAGAAGCACCTGCGCGCGCAAGAGATTGCCGCGCAAAACCACCTGCCCTGCATCTACCTGGTCGATTCGGGTGGCGCCCACTTGCCCCATCAGGACGAGGTCTTCCCGGACCGCGACCACTTTGGCCGCATCTTCTACAACCAGGCGCAAATGAGCGCTGCCGGCATCCCGCAGATCGCCGTGGTGATGGGGTCTTGCACGGCAGGCGGTGCGTACGTGCCTGCCATGTGCGACGTGGCCATCATCGTGGCGCAACAAGGCACCATCTTCCTGGGTGGCCCACCGCTGGTGAAGGCTGCCACTGGCGAGACCGTGAGCGCCGAAGAGCTGGGTGGCGGCGATGTGCACACGCGCCTGTCCGGCGTGGCCGACCAGCTGGCGCATGACGACCTGCACGCGCTGGCCCTGGCCCGCGATGCCGTGGCCGCGCTCAACCGCCGCGACCCGGTGCACACGGCCGGCACGGTGGGCGCACAACTGGCCTTGCTGCCACCACGCCCGCCCTTGCTGGACGAGGCCGAGCTGATGGGCGTGGTGCCCACCGACACGCGCCAGCCCTTTGATGTGCACGAGGTGATCGGCCGCATCGTGGACGGCAGCGACTTCGACGCATTCAAGCCCCGCTACGGTGCCACCCTGGTCGCGGGCTTTGCCCACATCGCCGGCATGCCCGTGGGCATCCTGGCCAACAACGGCATCCTGTTTTCAGAGAGCGCCGACAAGGGTGCGCACTTCATCGAGCTGTGCTGCCAGCGCGGCATCCCCTTGGTCTTCCTGCAGAACATCACCGGCTTCATGGTGGGGCGCAAGGCCGAGCACGAAGGCATCGCGCGCGCAGGCGCCAAGCTGGTGACCGCAGTGTCCTGCGCGCAGGTGCCCAAGCTGACCGTGGTGATCGGCGGCTCGTTTGGCGCGGGCAACTACGGCATGTGCGGCCGGGCCTTCAACCCGCGCTTCCTGTGGATGTGGCCCAACGCGCGCATCGGCGTGATGGGCGGCGAACAGGCCGCCAGCGTGCTGGCCACGGTGCACCGCGACGGCCTGGAAGCCCGCGGCCAGGCCTGGCCTGACGCCGAAGAGGCGGCGTTCAAGGCGCCCGTCCTGGCCCAGTACGAACGGCAGGGCCACCCCTTCTACGCCAGCGCCCGCCTGTGGGACGACGGCATCATCCGCCCCACCGACACGCGGCGCATGCTGGCCCTGGGCCTGGCAGCCTGCCTGGGGGCACCAGCCCTGCCGACGCGCTTTGGCGTCTTCCGGATGTGAGGCCCGCATGACCCCGCTCACCTTCACCGACATCCACCTGGACGTGGACCAGGGTGTGGCCCGCATCACCCTGACGCGGGCTGAGCGGCGCAATGCCTTCGATGCGGGCACCGTCGCCCAGTTGCATGCGGCCTTCGACCAGGTGGCGGTGGACGACAGCCTGCGCCTGCTCATCCTGCAGGCCGAAGGCCCGGTGTTCTGCGCCGGTGCCGACCTGCGCTGGATGCGGGCCATGGCCGACCTCAGCCCCGCGGCCAACCTGACCGATGCGCAAGGCCTGGCCGACATGTTGTGGGCGCTGGCGCGCCTGCCCTTGCCCACGCTGGCCTGTGTGCAAGGCGACTGCATGGGGGGTGGCGTGGGCCTGGTGGCCGCTTGCGACCTGGCGCTGGCTTGCGACACCGCCGGCTTTGCCCTGTCTGAAGTGAGGCTGGGCCTGATCCCGGCCACCATCGGGCCACATGTGATCAAGGCGATCGGCCCGCGTGCGGCTCAGGCGCTGATGCTCACCGGCGAACGCATCACCGCCGAGCGCGCCCAGGCGCTGGGCCTGGTGCACCGTTGCTGCCCAGCCGCAGACCTGCCAGCCGAACTGGAGGCCACAGTCAAGCAGATGCTGCGCAATGGCCCGACCGCCCTGCGTGCCGCCAAGCAGCTGGTGCAGGGCCTGGCCGACCGCCCCTTCGATGAAGCCGCGCGCGACTGGACGGCCCAGCGCATCGCCAGCCTGCGGGCGAGCGACGAAGGCCGCGAAGGCGTGCAAGCCTTCTTGCAGCGCCGCCCACCGGCCTGGTGGCCCAGCGAATGAAGGCCCCGGACATGCCCACGCGCGCGCCCCGCCCATTCCACACCCTGCTGATCGCCAACCGGGGCGAAATCGCATGCCGGGTGGCGGCCACTGCGCGCCGCCTGGGCTTGCGCACCATCGCTGTCCATGCAGACGGTGACGAGCACGCGGCGCACGTGGCCGCCTGTGACAGCGCCGTGCGACTGGGGCCTGCCCCTGCACGCGACAGCTACCTCAGGGGCGATTTGATCATCGCTGCGGCGCTGCACAGTGGCGCCCAGGCCATCCACCCTGGCTATGGCTTCTTGAGCGAGAACGCAGATTTTGCCCAGGCCGTCGCTGACGCGGGACTCGTCTTTGTGGGCCCGCCTCCTGCGGCCATCCGCGCCATGGGCGACAAGGCCCGCGCCAAAGCCTTGATGGCGCAAGCCGGCGTGCCCCTGGTGCCCGGCTACCACGGCGAGGCCCAGGACCTGCCCACCTTGCAGCGCGAGGCCGATGCCATCGGCTACCCGGTGCTGATCAAGGCCAGCGCGGGCGGTGGCGGCAAAGGCATGCGCGTGGTGCCCCAGTCGGCAGATCTGCCTGCCGCACTGGCCTCCTGCCAGCGAGAAGCCCTGTCGGCCTTCGGCGACGACCGCGTGCTGCTGGAGCGCTACCTGGACCAGCCCCGCCACATCGAGGTGCAGGTGCTTGCCGATGCACACGGCCACGTGCTGCACCTGGCCGAGCGCGACTGCTCCGTGCAACGCCGCCACCAGAAGGTGCTGGAAGAAGCCCCCGCGCCGGGCCTGGACACCGCCACCCGCGTGGCCATGGGCGAAGCCGCCGTGGCAGCCGCCCGCAGCGTGGGCTATGTGGGCGCCGGCACCGTGGAGTTCATTTGTGACGCGCAGGGCCGATTCCATTTCATGGAGATGAACACCCGCCTGCAGGTAGAGCACCCGGTGACCGAGGCCATCACCGGCCTGGACCTGGTGGCCTGGCAACTGCAAGTGGCCATGGGCGAGCCCCTGCCGCTGACGCAAGACCAGGTGCAGACCTGTGGCCACGCCATCGAAGCCCGACTGTGTGCCGAACAGCCCTTGCGCCAGTTCCTGCCCGCCACCGGCACCCTGCGTGTGTGCCGCCTGCCCGCTGCAACGGCCTTCACACCTGGCCCCGTGCGCCTGGACATGGGCGTGCGCGAAGGCGATGCCATCGGCCCGCACTACGACAACCTCTTGGGCAAGCTCATCGCCTGGGGGCCCGACCGCGACACCGCCTTGCAACGCCTGCAGCAGGCCCTGAGCGAGGTGCACATCCTGGGCCTGGCCACCAACGTCGACTTCCTGCGCCAGGTGCTGGCCACCGACAGCTTCCAGCAAGCCCGGCTGGACACCCACTTGCTCACCCGCGAAGCCGCCGCCTGGCAAACGCCGGTTCCCGTGCCGCCCCATGAGGTGCTGGCCGCCGCCGCACTGGCCTGCCTGGCAGCTGCGCCAGCCCCTGCGCAAGAACAGCCGCCCGCCGCAGGCTGGACATCCCCCTGGATGGCCGATGACGCCTGGCGGGCCCACGGCCCCAGCGTGCGCCACGCCTGGTGGCAAGGGCTCCTTGCAGATGGCAGCCCGCCCGCCCCCGCCGCTTTGCTGCGCGTGACCCGGCAAGGCCCAGCGGTGAGCGTCCAGGCCGTGCGGCCCTCGGCCAGCGACACCGTCCACATCACCCTGCAGCCACCGCAAACCGCCCAGCGCACGCAAGCCGAAGCCCGCAGCCTGCTCATCGACGACACGCAGGCTGTTCACCTCCACCTCTACACGCATGCCGAACCCCAAGGCCTGCTGGTGGACGTGTTCACGGCCGCAGGCCATGCCCAGGGCCGGCTGTTGAACCCCGAGCAGATCGACCAGGCCGGTGCGGGCGCGTCCACCGCCAACACCGTGCTCGCACCCATGCCCGGCCGTGTGCTCAAGGTCATGGCCCAGGCAGGCGACACCGTTGAGGCCGGTCAGCCGCTGCTGGTGCTGGAGGCCATGAAGATGGAGCACACGCTGTGCGCCCCCCGCCATGGCCAGATCGCGGACTGCCTGTGTGCGGCCGGTGAGCAGGTCAGCGAAGGCGCCACACTGATGCAGCTGGAGCAGGCGGGGCCAAAGCGAGAGGCAGGTGCGCCCACCCGGCAGGCACAATCGTCGCCCACCCTGGCGACACCCGACTGAGCCTGCACCATGCCCACGACCCCCTTGCCCACCCATGTCGACCTGGTCGACGTCGGCCCCCGCGACGGCCTGCAAAACGAAGCCCAGCCTGTGCCCACCGCCACCAAGGTGGCGCTCGTCGAAGGCCTGCAACAGGCGGGATTGCGCCAGATTGAAGTCACCAGCTTTGTGAGCCCCAGGTGGGTGCCGCAGATGGGCGACAACGCCCAGGTGATGGCGGCCATCCCGCGCCCGACCGGCGTGCGGCATTCGGTGCTCACGCCCAACATGAAGGGCTTTGAAGGCGCGCTGGCCTCAGGGGCGGATGAGGTGGTGATCTTTGCCGCTGCCAGCGAGGCCTTCAGCCAGCGCAACATCAACTGCTCGATGGCCGAATCCATCGAGCGATTCCGCCCCGTCGTTCAAGCGGCACGCGCTCACGGCCTGCGCGTGCGGGCGGCGGTGTCCTGCGCGCTGGGCTGCCCCTACCAAGGCGAGGTCGGCATCGACGCGGTGGAAGACGTGGCCTTGCGCCTGCTGGACATCGGCGCCCACCACATCGGCATCGCCGACACCATCGGTGTGGGCACCGCCGGGCGTGTGCAAGACGTGATGGCCCGCGTGCTGCGCCACGTGCCCATCGCCGAACTCAGCGGCCACTTCCACGACACCTACGGCCAGGCCCTGACCAACATCCACGCCTGCCTGCTCATGGGCATCCACACCTTCGACACCAGCGTGGCCGGCCTGGGCGGCTGCCCGTATGCCAAGGGGGCGACGGGCAACGTGGCCACGGAAGACGTGGTCTACCTGCTGCAGGGCTTGGGCATCCACACCGGCATCGACCTGGACCGGCTGGTGGACGCCGGCAACTTCATCTCTCAGGCCTTGGGGCGGCCCACCGCCTCACGCGTGGCGCGGGCATGGCTGGCCCGGCGCGAACGTGAAGCTGATCTGCAGCCTGACTCGCCAGCCCAAAGCTGACCGCGACACCCGCGGGCAGCACCACGAGGAACATCACATGGACACCTCGACCCTGCCCGGCCTGCAACACCAACTGGGTGCAGACATCGACGCCCTGCGCGACGCCGTGCGTGACTTTGCCCAGCGCGAGATCGCGCCGCAGGCCGCCCGCATCGACCGCGAAGACGCCTTCCCTGCAGACCTGTGGCCGCGCCTGGGCGCCATGGGCCTGCTGGGGCCCACCGTGCACGAAGACTGGGGCGGTGCCGGCCTGGGCTACCTGGCCCACCTGGTCATCATGGAAGAACTCAGCCGGGCTTCGGCCAGCGTGGCCCTGAGCTACGGCGCGCACAGCAACCTGTGCGTCAACCAGATCCACCGCCACGGCACGCCCGAGCAGAAGCGCCGCTTCCTGCCACCCTTGATCAGCGGCGAACACGTGGGCGCCCTGGCCATGAGCGAGCCGGATGCAGGCTCCGACGTGGTCAGCATGAAGCTGCAAGCCCGCGCGCAAGGCAATGGAGGAAACCAAGGCTTCGTGCTGCAAGGCAGCAAGATGTGGATCACCAACGGCCCTGTGGCCGACACCCTGGTGGTCTACGCCAAGACCGATCCACAAGCCGGTGCGCGCGGCATCACGGCCTTCATCGTCGAGCGCAGCATGCGCGGCTTCAGCGTGGCCCAGCGCCTGGACAAGCTGGGCATGCGTGGCTCGCCCACAGGGGAGCTGGTCTTCGAGGGCGTGTTCGTGCCGCGCAGCCACGTGCTGGGCGAAGTCAACGGCGGTGCGCGCGTGCTGATGAGCGGTCTGGACACCGAGCGCGCCGTGCTCTCTGGCGGGCCGCTGGGCATCATGCAGGCGGTGATGGACGAGGTGCTGCCCTATGTGCACAGCCGCAAGCAGTTTGGCCAGGCCATTGGCGAGTTCCAGCTGGTGCAGGCCAAGCTGGCCGACATGTACGTGGCCTGGCAGGCCTGCCGCTGCCTGGCCTACACCGTGGCGCGCAACCTGGATGCCGCCGGTGATGCCGGTGCCCGCCACCTGCGCAAGGACTGCGCCGCGCTCATCTTGCATGCGGCCGAACAGGCCACGCGCATGGCCGGTGACGGCATCCAGCTGCTGGGCGGCAATGGCTATATCCACGACTACCCCGTGGGCCGCCTGTGGCGTGACGCCAAGCTCTATGAAATCGGCGCCGGCACCTCGGAGATCAGGCGCATGCTGATCGGCCGCGAGCTCTTCGAGGCCTCCAGCTGATCAGCCCGCGTCCAGTCGGCGCTCGAAGGACTGGTCCTTGTGCAGGATGCCGCACACCAGCAGGTCGTCGTCCACCTTGGCCACGCAGGCCAGTTTGGACTGCATCTCCAGCGTGGCCGGGTCGCAGGTTTCGTACTCCACCCAGCTCTCACCCGCGTCTGCAGCCAGCCAGATGGCCTGCGCGAACATGTGCCCCGTCTTGGTGGTCAGCGAAGGCAAGGGCTGCCCGGCAGCCTCGGCCTCACCGGTCACAAAGCACTGGATGCCTTCGCGGCTTGCGCCCACCAGGAACAAGTCCCGGTCCACAAAGGCGCCTTGAGGGTCCTGCAACAGCGGCATCGCCAAGGCCAGTCCCCGCTCGGCGATCAGGGCCACCGCCTTGTCCACCAGGACCTGGGCTTCGTCGGCGCTGGCCTGTGACAGGCGTATGCCTTGAACCGAGCGCGACAGCGAAGCCGCGCGCAGCATCAGCTGCTCCGTGGCCGAACGGGTCATGGCCACCGCCTGGCTGTTTTCACGGTTGATCTCGTCCAGGCCTTCCAAGGTCCGGTGCACGTCGGTCAGGGCTTGCTGCTGCAAGACGGTGCCCGCAGACACATGGTTCACCTGTTGGCTCATGCCGCGCATGCCCTCGTCGAGCTGCTGCAGGATGCGCGCGATGTCCTCGATGCGGTGGCCGCCTTCTGTGACCTGGAGGGTGGACTGTTCGATCAGCGAAGTGATGTCGGCCACGGCGTGGCTGCACCGGCCGGCCAGCTGGCGAACCTCACCGGCCACCACCGCAAAGCCGGTACCGGCCTCACCTGCCCGCGCGGCTTCCACGGCGGCATTGAGCGCCAGCATGTTTGTCTGGAAGGCGATGTCTTCGATCGCACCCACGATCTCGCGCATGCGCTGCGAACCGGCTGCGATCTGCTGCATGCTTTGCTCGGCGAGCGGCATCGCGTCATGGCCCTCCAGGGCCATGGCCTGCACGCGGTCAACCCGCTCTCGCAGGTCGCTGGTCGCCGCCTGGTTGTCTGACAGCGCGTGGTGGACGTGGCGCAGGCCATCGGCCGTTTCCGTGAGCTTGCGCGATTGCGCCTCGGTGCGGTGGGCCAAGGCCAGCGCACCGTCGCCCAGCAGCCTGGCGCCATTGGCCACCAGCACCGCGTTGGAACGGATGTTGGCCACGATGCGCGACAGCCGCCCGGTCATGGCGTTGACCCCATGACCCACGTGTGCAATCTCGTCTTCGCCCACCACCGCGATGCGGTTGGTCAGGTCACCGCGACTGACCTCGTCGATGGTGCCCGTCATCGCGTTCATCGAATGGATGAGTGCGGTGTGCATGGCCATCATGAGGTAACCCATGACCAGCACCGTGAAGGACGCAGCCAGCACGTAGGTGATGATCGCGATCTGCTGCAACCTGGCGCGTTCCTGAAGCGTGGTCAGCAAGCGCACCTGCAGCGTGTGGTTGAAGGACATGGCCGATCCCATCACCGCCTCGCCTCGCGAGAACAAGGCCTGGCGCTCCTGAGCGTCCGGGGCTTCGCCCAGCTGGCGCAGCAGCTGAGACGCATAGCCGTTGAAAGCGCCGGCGATGGTCGTCCAGGCGCTGGCGCCCGGCTTGCCTGCACGTTGCAAGGCGCCAAAGGCATGGGCCAGGTCGTCGGATTGCGTGTGCAGCAGGTGGCCGAGCATGGCCAGTTGCATGCCGTCGGTCGCCGTGGGTGAAGCGGCATCCGCGGGCGCGAGCGCCTGCGCACGCAGCCTCGCCAGGGTGTCCAGCAAGGGCGGGAACCTGTCCACCAGCACCAGCGTCAGGGTGAAGGCCTCGGGATCGGGGTCGAGCAACAAGGTTGACGTCTCACCGGCCAGCAGCACCATGCGGCGCATGTCGCCCACCAGTGCCGACATGGCCTCGGCCACGGGCGTGGCTTCAGCATGCTCACTGTCGTTCATGCTGAGCGAGATCTTCTTCGCCAGCGGCTGCCAGGCGTTTTGCAGGGTTGGCGTGCCACGCACGGCCGGGGCCGCGTCCACGGTGTCCATGGCCTTTTTCAGGCTCACCCTGGCTTGCTGCAAGGCCGGTGTGCCGGCATGCCCCGCTTGCGCCTGCTGCCAGGCCGCGTCAAACAGCTGCAGCCGGTACGAGACCTCGGTGAGGTCATTGACCAGGCTCACGCCTTCAACCTCCGCACGGGTGCCACGCCAGGCGCTGACAGACTGCAGGCAGCCATAGACCGCCAGCATCACCACGATCGCCGTGGCCGTGCCGCTGAGCAGCCCGAAGCGGGCGGCCAAAGTCCAGCGGCGCATGAAATGGATGCCTGGCAGCATCAGGCGGTCACGCAAGCTTGTGCTCATGCGCCCCCCGCCGTCGCCACGGGTTGACGCGCTGCGGCCATCAGCCAGTCGGGCATGTCGTCCAGAGACACGATGTGCTGCGCAGCGCCCATGCGTGCGGCCTCCTTGGGCATGCCGTACACCACGCAACTGGCTTCGTCCTGGGCGGCGGTGTGGGCACCGGCCGTGCGCATTTCAAGCAGGCCTTTGGCGCCATCGTCGCCCATGCCGGTCAGGACCACGCCGATGGCGTTGGCGCCGGCACATTGCGCCACCGACTTCATGAGCACGTCGGCGTTGGGCCGCAGGTGGCTGACCAGCGGGCCATCGAACACCTCGACCACATACTGGGCGCCGCTGCGCTTGAGGCGCATGTGGCGGCCACCGGGCGCGATGAGCACGCGGCCGTTGATGACGCGGTCACCGTCCTTGGCCTCCAGCACATCGAGATCGCAGACGCCGCGCAGGCGCTGGGCAAACGAGGCCGTGAAGTTGGGTGGCATGTGCTGGACGATGACCATGCCGGGCACGGTACGGGGCAGGCGCTTGAGCACCGCCTCGATGGTCTGCACGCCACCGGTGGACACGGCCACAGCGATGACCCGGTCGGTGGTTTCGGCCATGGCGCCCTGCCCGCCTGCGGCCGGTCGGTGGCCTGCAAAGGCAGAGCGCCTGGGGCTGGTGGCAGCGGGCGTGGCGCCTGGCAGGGCCCGGCGCAAGGCACCCATGTTGGCCCGTGCCGCTGCGCGCACAGCCTGCACGATGCCGTTGCCATCGTCTTCCAGGAAGTCGCGCAAGCCCAGCTTGGGCTTGGTGACGAAGCCCACGGCACCTGCGGCCAGCGCCTGCATCGTGGTCTGCCCGCCTTTTTCGGTGAGGGTGGAGCACATCACCACCGGGGTGGGCCGCTCCGTCATGATCTGTCGCAGGAAGCTGATGCCGTCCATGCGGGGCATTTCCACGTCCAGCACGAAGACATCGGGCCAGCGGGTCTGCAGGCGGTTGAGTGCAAACAGCGGATCGGCTGCGGCCTCGACCTCCATGCCCGCCTTGGTCAGCAGGTCACCGAGGTGCTTGCGCACCACGGCCGAATCGTCCACCACCATCACTCGCAGGGCTGTGCTCACACGTCACTCCTCATCGGGCGTGGCCGTGGCCACGACGCAAACTGACCTGGCCGGAGCTCAGGTCGACGGTGACGTGACGGGGCTCGTTGCCCCCCACGTCCACGCACTGCAGTTGAAAGCCGTGCTGATCGATCAATTCCCAGGCCTTTTCCACGTTGCGTTCGCCGATGGCGAACTTCACCTTGGCGTCTTCAGGCATGGTGTCGGCGCCACCGTAGAGGTGCACCTCGTAGTCCTGGCAGCGGGTGCGGGAGCGCTGGATTTCGCGGGTCAGCAAGGTCATGGCCTCGTCACCGAAGCGGCCGTCCAGCGAGCCATCGGCGGCGCGAGGCCGGGTCGGCAAAAGGAAATGGCACATGCCGCCCAGGCCTTTGGCCGGGTGCCACAAGGTGATGGCAATGCACGAGCCCAGCAAGGTCTTGACCGTGGCGCCAGTGGCCCCGAAGTACCACTGACCAGGCAGAAGGAAGACCGTCTCGCCAGCATGCCGGCGAGGGCGACGGGGCGCTTGGCTGTCAAGTTCGAGCATACACAGCGGGCTGTACGTTCACCAGGCCGGTGGGGATCTGGCTGAGTGACTCTGAATGCCCCGTGAAGAGGTAGCCGCCCTTCTTGATGAGCGGGATCACGCGGCGCACGATGTCCAGCTTGGACGGCGGGTCGAAGTAGATCAGCACATTGCGCAGGAACACGACGTCGAACTGGCCGATGTCAGGCAAGGGCTGGGTCAGGTTGGCCTGCAGGAAGCGCACCTGGGTGCGCAGGCTCTTGTCGATGAGCAGCTTGCCTTCGTACGGCCCGCTGCCCTTGAGGCAGTATTTCTTGAGGTAAGGCGCGGGGGTGTCCCTGGCCCGGTCCATCGGGTAGAGGGCGCGCTGCGCCGCGTCCACCATGGCGGTAGACAAGTCCGTGCCCACCACCTCCCAGCCCGTCTTGCCGCGCTTGTCGGCCATCAGCATGGCGATGCTGTAAGCCTCTTCGCCCGAAGAACTGGCTGCGCTCCACACCCTGAAGGTCTGGCCACGCGGGCTGTGGGCCTGCACCTGGGCCAGCACATCGAAGTGCGCGGGCTCGCGAAAGAAGTAAGTCTCGTTGGTGGTCAAGCGGTCGATGACGCGCACCAGCTCTCGCTGGTCCCCGCCACTGATGACCTGATCCACATAGGCATCCAGGCTGTCCAGGCCGCGCTCGCCGGCCAGGCGCTGCAGGCGGCCAATGACCATCTGCCGCTTGGACGCTTCCAGGCGGATGCCGGAGACCTTGTGAAAGGCGTCTGCAACGGTCGAAAAGGCCCGGTCAGAGATCTGCATGGCTCACACGCCCCGTTGACAACTGAGGCGCCCGGCCTCCAGCCTGCCCCAGCTGCTCGATGTGGCCACCGATCAGGGCGGCCAGGGTCTCGCGGTCCAGCACACGGTCCATGTCCAGCACGGACAGCAAGCTGCCTTTGGCCTTGGCCATGCCCTGGATGAATTCCCGCGGGATGCGGGTGCCCAGGGGTGGCACCGGCTCGATGTCCTGCGTCAGCACGTCCAGCACCTCGGACACCCCGTCCACCAGGGCGCCCACCACCAGGGTGCCTTCCTGGTCGTGGTGACAGGTCTCGACGATGACGATGGCACTGCGCCGACCCACCTCGGCCGGGGGCTCGCCAAAGCGGGCCATCAGGTCGATGACGGGAACGACCGCGCCACGCAGGTTCATCACGCCACGCACGAAAGGTGGGGTCAGCGGCAAGGGGGTGAGTCGCCCCACCTCCAGGATTTCTCGGACCATGTCGATGCCGATGCCGTAGGTTTCACGCCCCACCGCCAGGCAAAGCACCTGGCGGCTGGCCACCACCTCGCCATGGTGGACACCGGCTTCGCCTGAGCCCTCACGGACCGCAGGCATAGCGATCACTGCATTCATGACGGTGCATCCCTTGAGGTTCAGAAGTGCGCGAAATGCGTTTCGTCGATGGGGTCACCGTGGCCATGGGACTGGGCCAGGTTGGGCGTGGAGCCCGGGCCTGGCCTGGCCTGGGTCAACGCCCCCGGGCGCGCCTGAGGCCGGCTCATGCCCGGGCGGCCAAGTGGGGCCGCTGGATGCGCATGGGCCTGAGCGCCCATGTGCTCGCCACCCGCTTCTTCACGCAGGCGGAAGAAGCCCATGATGCCCTGCAGCTGAGTGGCCTGCGCCGACAACTCTTCAGACGTGGCCGACAGTTGCTCGGCGGCAGAGGCGTTTTGCTGTGTCGCCGCGTTGAGGTGTTCCATGGCCCCGTTGATCTGCACCACCCCGTCGGACTGCTCGCCCGACGCGGCCGCGATTTCCTGCACCAGCTCGCTGGTCTTGTGGATGGACGGCACCATGTGCTTGAGCAGGTCGCCCGCCTTCTCCGCCAGGCCCACGCTGGAGCCGGCCAGGTGGCCGATCTCCTGCGCCGCCACCTGGCTGCGCTCGGCCAGCTTGCGCACCTCGGCGGCCACCACGGCAAAGCCCCGGCCATGCTCGCCGGCACGGGCCGCTTCGATGGCAGCGTTGAGCGCCAGCAAGTTGGTCTGGTAGGCGATGTCGTCGATGATCGAAATTTTGGTGGCAATGGCCTTCATGGCTTCGACCGTGCGGGTCACGGCCTCGCCGCCTTCCATCGCCTCCTTGGCGGCCTTGGTGGCCATGCCGTCGGTGACGTTGGCGTTGTCGGCGTTTTGCTTGACGGACGCGGCCATCTCCTGCAGTGAGGCGCTGGTCTGCTCCACGCTGGCAGCCTGGCTGGCGGCCGACTGGGACAGCGATTGCGAGGTCTCGGAGACCTGGTTGGCCGCCGAGGTCAGCTCGCTGGCCGCCACACGCACCTCGATGATGGTCTTGCTCACCGTGGTGATCAGCTCGTTGAACTTGTTGGACAGCACCTGGTAGAAGGGCTCTTCGGAAGCCAGCGCCAGGCGGCGAGAGAAGTCGCCTTGCGTGGCACCGTCCACCAGCGCAGAGATTTCGCCTTCTGCGTTCACCTCGGCGGTGCGGTCACGCCACTCCACCACGGCACCCAGTGAATTGCCCTGGGCATCGCGGATGGGTGCGGTGGACAGCCCGAAGCTCAGCGGGCCCACCTTGATCTGTGCGCGGTGCACGCCGCGCAGGTTGGTCAGCAGGTTGCGCTGGTGAGACGGGTTCTTGTGGAAGATGTCGATGTTGCTGCCGACCACGGCATTGGTGGAGAACTGAGGCAGGGTCTTGCGCAGCTCCGCTTCATTGCGGCGCAGCATCTCGATGACCGACTGGTTGGCATAGACGATCTTGCAGTCGGCGTCGGCGATCATGACGTTGGTGCTGCAGGAATCCAGTGCCTGACGCACACGGGCGTTCTCACCTGCCGTGACCGCTTCTTGCGCACGCCTGGCCAGCTCTTCGGTCATGTCCTTCCACTCGGCCACCAGGCCCAGGCTCTGGCCTTGGCCATCGCGGATGGCGGTGAGGGCCAGGTCGAACTTGCACGCACCCACGCTGAGGCGGGTCTCGCGGGTGCCCTGCAACTGGTCCAGCAAGCCGGATTCGCCCGAGAGCCCGCGCAGCAGCTTGTCCACGCGGCCGCCCACCAGCTCGCTCACCTGGAATTCGGGGATGTGCTTGCGCACTTCGGCTTCGCAGGCGCGCAGCATCTTCAGCATCGACTGGTTGGCGTAGACGATCTCGAAGTCCGCATTGGCCACCAGCACATTGGCCGCGGCCACGTCCAGGGCCAGGCGGATGCGTGTGGTCTCGGCCAGCATGCGCACGTCCTTGTCGTTGCGGTCACGCAGCCCCGTCTGCATGCCGGAGATGGCCTGCAGCAGCCTGGCGGACTCGTCGCGACCTTGCACCACGATGGCCTGGCTGAGGTCGCCGTCCTTCACGGCGTTGGCAGCCTTGATGGCGCGCTGCACCGGCAGCGTGACCGAACGCACCACGGCGTAGCCCAGGCCCATGGCCAGGAGCACGATGCCGCCCAGAAGTGCCTGCAGCATGTTGTTGCGGCTGTGCTGACGCTCGATGCGTTCAGCCAGCAGGTCGTTGAGCGTGTTGAGTGCCGGGACGGTGTAGTCCTCCATCGCGGCCACCGCCTTGCCTGCGGCTTCGTCGTACTGCAGCAGAGCCTGCGCATCGCCGCTGAGGATGGCCTTCATGCCCTCACTGAGCGCGCTGTGCGCCTGCTGCACGATGCCATCGGCCTTGATGGTGCTGGCCGCCTTGGGGTTGACCAATGCGACTTTGGCAACCTGTTCATTGACCTCGTCCACGTGCACCATGGCGAAATGCGCGTAGGCATACGACTTCAAGGCCACGCTGGTGTCTGATTTTCTGGCCAGCGCGCGCACGCCAGCCCGGGTGCGGGCCATGTTCTCGATGACCTGAGGCACGATGTCAGAGGCCACGGACATCACGTAGAAGCTGTCCATGTCCGGGTCGAGCGTCAAGCCAGACTTGTCCAGCACGGTCGACAGCAAACCATTGACGTTGTTGGCCGCCTCCTGCCAGTCTTCGCCAGTGAGGTGGGCGCGGGCATCCACCTTGGACTTCAGCGCCTCCAGCTTGCGCGTCAGGTCGTTCACCTCGGTGCTCACGTCCACACCCGCCTTGGCCACTTCGGCCTGCGCGCGCAGGTCAGCCAGCTTGGCCGTGGTCGACGTCAGGTCGGCTCGGCGGTCGGCGTCCTCCAGGGAGGCCGATCGGGCCTGAAACAGGGCGTGTCGCACCGGTTGCAGCTTCTGTGCGATCGCCACGCCCACGACTTCTCGCCTGGCCACATCGATCTGCGCCCAGGTTTCCCGCAGGAACAGGGCCGTGGGCACGGCGCACATCACCGCACCCAGGATGGCAAGAATCGCAAATTTCTGCCACAGCAGCAGGTTGGAAAGCAGTTTGTTCATGGGGTGGACTCCCTAGGGCGTTGACGTCGTGTTCAGCAGTTGAGAAAGGGGCAGAGCGCGGGGCAATGGCATTCAGTGTTCGGCACGCATGGCATGGGCAGGTCGAGTGGCTTCGGTGGCATGGCTCACCAGCGCGGGCACGTCCAGCACCAGGGCCACATCGCCCGAGCCCAGGATGGTCGAACCCGCGATGGCACGCAGGTGCCGAAACAGGCTGTTCAGGGGCTTGATCACGGTCTGGTACTCGCCATGCAGGCGGTCGACGATGAGGCCGATGCGGGTCATGCCATCACGGGCCACGACCAGGCTGCGCCGGCCCAGCGGGTCGGGCGAGAGCCGATGCAACAGGGCCACGTCAAAGTAGGGCAGCACCTCGCCACGCAGGTTGAAGTAGCCCACACCCTTGCGGGGCTCCTGCAGGCATTCAGGCGGCAGGTCGATGCATTCGGAGACGATCTCCATGGGCAGCACGTAGTAGGTGCCACCCACGCTGGTCAGGAAGCCGTCGATGATCGCCAGCGTCAAAGGCAGGCGGATCTGGGTGGTCGTGCCCTGGCCCCAGGCACTGGCGAGTTGCATCTGGCCGCGCAGCTGCTCGATGCTTCGCTTGACCACGTCCATGCCCACGCCGCGGCCGGAAATGTCGGTGACCTGGTCTGCGGTGGAGAACCCCGGCGCGCAGATCAGCTGGTCGATTTCGTGCTCGCTCAGGGCAGCGTCGGCCGCCACCAGGCCGCGCTCCACGGCCTTCTTGAAGATGCGTTCGCGGTTGAGCCCGCGGCCGTCGTCCGTCACTTCGATCATCACCTGGCCACCTTCGTGGTAGGCGTGCAGCGCGATGACGCCACGCTCGGGCTTGCCCGCGGCGATGCGCTCTGCGGTGGTTTCCAGGCCATGGTCCAGGCTGTTGCGCACCAGGTGCATCAGCGGGTCGGCGATGACCTCCACCATGGACTTGTCCAGCTCGGTGTCGGCACCGGAGATCTGCAGCTCGACCTGTTTGCCCAGCAGCTTGCTGACGTCGCGCACCACGCGGTGAAAGCGTGCGAAGGTCTCGCCGATGGGCACCATGCGCAGGGCCAGAGCCCCATCGCGTGCCGACTCCACCAGCCCGCGGATGCGTTGCGCCGCTTCGGCAAACGTGGCCGAGCCCTCTTGCTGTGCCACCAGCTGAGCACCGGAGCTGGCGATCACCAGCTCACCCACCAGGTCGATGAGGTGGTCCAGCTTGTCGGCCTGCACGCGCACAAAGCGGGTTTCATCAGAACGCCGGTCGCGTTGCGTCTGGCGGCGGTCGGTGCGGCCGGTGCGGCGCTCCAATGACACGGTGTCGTCGATGGCCTCGGCCGACGTGAGCGTCGCGAGCTGCTGGCCCACCTGCCCGGCATCCACCGTGTCGCCGGCCCCGGCAGCCTGCCAGGGCACGACCCTCAATTCGCAGTCGTCGACCACGAACTCGAAGATCGACAGCACCTGGTCACGTGTCCCGTCCAGCTCGTACAGGGCTTCGAAGCCCATGTGGCAGTCTTCGGCATCCAGCGCCTGCAGGTCGGGCAGCTGGTCTTGCAGCAGGCGCACCTGTTGCACACGGCCTTGCGTGCCCATGTAGCGCAGGAAGGACAGCGGGTCCAGCCCATTGCGCAGGGCGTCCACGCCAAACCTCACCCAGACGTGCCACACCGCGTGGTCCTGGCCATGCGCCGGGGCTTCGGTCGCTTGGATGTGGTGGGCAGCCTCATCGGTGGCGCCGCTGGTGCCCAGCAAGGCACGCAAGGCCTGCCCCAGCTCCTGGCTGCGGGCCTGCAGGGCCGGATCGCCCAGTTCGGAGGCCACATCGCCCAGCAGGGCTTCGATCTGGTCGCGGCTGGCCAGCAGCGAAGCCATGGCCTGGTCGTTGAGCACCAGGGCGCCAGAGCGCATGGCCTCCATCAGGGTCTCCACCTCGTGGGTGAAGGCCACCACGCGCTCGCAGCCAAACAAGCCGGCGGTGCCTTTGATGGTGTGGGCCGCACGGAAGGCCGAATTCAAGAGCTCGGCATCGTCCGGGTCGGCTTCCAGACCCAGCAGGCCGTCCTCGAACTGGCGCAGCATGTCGCGCGCCTCGTCCAGAAATCCTTCCCTGGCCGCGGCCAGGATCTCGTCATCGTGGTCCGACGCGCTCATGCATGCTCCCCCTGCGGGCCCGTGAGCGCTTCCGCGCTGCGCAGGTCCCCATCCAGCCCATAGGTCTTCATGACCTGCTTGACCACCGGGCTGCTGGCCGTCAAGACCAGTTCATGGCCCTGTCTGGCCAAGCTGCGCTGCATCGCCAGCAGCAGCTGCAAGCCCGCGCTGTCCATGTCGGTCACACCGGAGAGGTCCAGCCGGTGCGTGCCATCGGCCGCCAGCTTGAGCAGCTCTTCGCGCAAGGTGGCCGCGCAGGGGATGGTCCACTCCCCTTCCAAGCGGATGGCGGTGTCGCTCATGTCGGGCGTCCCTTGGGCGTCAGGCCGCGCACAGCTTGGCGACGGCGTCCACCAGCTGCGAAGGCTGGAAGGGCTTGGTCACCCAGGCGCGCACGCCCGCCGCACGGCCTTCGGACTTCTTGGCCTCTTGCGACTCGGTGGTCAACATGATCACCGGGGTGAACTTGTAGTTTGTCGTCTTCAGGTGCTTGACGAAGGTCAGGCCGTCCATGCGGGGCATGTTGACGTCGCACACGATCAGGTTGAGCTTGCGCCCGTCCAGCTTGGCGCACGCGTCCATGCCGTCGATGGCTTCGACGACTTCGTAATTGGCTTTCTGCAGTGCCATCTTGACGACCTGGCGAAAGCTGCCGGAGTCATCAACAATCAGGATGGTCTTGCTCATGGCTAGTCCTCTTCAAAAAAATTCGACCGTGGTCTCGCGCTGGATGGTGGTATTACCGTGGTGCTCGGAGCGTTGCTCTTCCATGGTGTAGCTGGCGTCGAGCCGCGCCAGCCACTCACCAGCCTGCGCGGCGCTGAGGTCCTTGCCCTCACGCAGCCACTCGGCCAGCCGAACAATGTCTTCGCTCACACAGTTCAGCATCTGGCTGAGCCTGTCTTGCGACTGGAAACTCATCAACACGCGTTCGTACTCGTCCTGCACGGCCACGCCGGCATCCTTGAGTTCGCGCGAAGAGCGATTGAGCTCGCCCAGGCTGTTCAACAGGCCGCTGATCACCGCGCGCGCGCTGTGCTCGGCCTGGTCATGCAAGGCCTCATCGCTGCTGTCGTGTGCGGCAGCCTCGTTGCGCAAAGCCTGCAGGTCCAGATCGATGGCATGGGTGCGGCTCATCATGCGGTTGGCCGCATCGGCGGACTGGGTGGCCAGCTGGCGCACCTCATGGGCCACCACCGCAAAGCCCGAGCCGCGCTCACCGGCGCGGCTGGCTTCTACGGAGGCGTTGAGCGCCACCATGTTGGTTCGCCTGGCCAGCTGTTTGATCTGTATGGCGCTTTGCCGCAGCTCTGACATGGACTCGGCCAGCCCATCCAGCTTGGCAAAGGCATGGTTGCGTGCGTCCACCGCCGCGCGCATGGGTTTGAGCATTTCCTGCAGCGCCTCGTCGTTGCGCCGCACCAGGTCTTCCACGCTGCCGTGCCCCATGCCCACCTGGCTGTCCTGTGTCAGGCGGATGGCCTGGTCCAGACGGTGGGCGATGGAGCCAAATGAAGCCAGGATGCTGCCCACGGCCGACTCGGAATGGTGGCGGGCACTGTCGAGGTGGCGCTGCCACACCGGCAGGACCTCGCCCACCAACGGAGCTTGGGTGCCGGAGGGGCCGGCGTCGGTGAGCGGCTGACGCGTCAGCAGGCGCATCAGCAGGAACGTGACCACCACCAGCACCGTGCCACTTATCCAGATGTTGAGCGAGACAGACGCACCCACTTCGAGGGCCGACAGCACCAGGCTGGCGGCGACCACCGTCGGGGCCCAGCCCGCGCGCCTTTCAGGGAAAAGGCGGGGCTGAACGGCTGTTTCCTTGACGTTCATCATGTTCAGGCAGGTGTGTATGGAGGCGCCAGGGGCCAAAACCCCGGCGACTGGACGGTCTTCGACTTCCGCTGCCGATAGTGAAGGGCTCCCCCGATTGCAGAGCGTGCAAAAAGGCCCTGAATGGCTGCCATTTTTTTCACCTTGCCCCCGGCTCAACTCCGAGAACGTGACGCCGATAAGGCGTAGATCCGGGGCCGTGTCGTGGCCCTGGCATGCAGCCACGCACCCGCCACGCCTGTCACCCCAACGGACCCCGCATGAACCTGACCTGGAAACCCACGAGCTGGGGCACCTTGCCGACAAGCATGCGAAAACACCTGCCCATGGGTGGATGGATGGCGGCGTTTCAAGACTATTTCCGCTACCACGGGGTGTATGCACCCATGGTGCGCTTCATGCGGGACGTGGACTTCCGCTACAAGTCACTGTTGGTGGCCGGTACGTTTGCGCTGCCTGTGAGCGTGGTGCTGAGCCTGCAGTTCCAGGCCCAGTGGCAACTGGGCCAGCAAATGGACCGCCAGGTGGCCGGCTGGCGCTACATGGTGCTGCTCGATCAGTTTCACACCATCGGCCGCCTGTCGCGGCCCGGCTCGGCGCCAGGTCAGGCCGACAGCGGCCTGGAACCCGCCTTCCTTGCACTCAGCCAATGGCACGACCAGACCGAACTGGGCGGCCCCACGCAAGGGGCCTGGGA
>CANBQJ010000049.1 GCA_947371645.1 Burkholderiales bacterium
TGGGGCCGTGCGGCCACCAACGAGCTGGTGCGCAGCAAGATCAAGATCAAGAGCATGAACTTCATGCGCGGGCGCACCTTCCTGAACAAGTTCCTCATCATCGACGAGGCGCAGAACCTCACGCCCAAGCAGATGAAGACGCTGATCACGCGGGCGGGCCCGGGCACCAAGATCATCTGCCTGGGCAACCTGGCGCAGATCGACACACCCTACCTGACCGAAGGCAGCTCCGGCCTGACCTACGCCGTGGACAAGTTCAAGGGCTGGCCACACAGTGGCCACGTGACCTTGGCGCGCGGCGAGCGTTCACGCCTGGCGGACTTCGCATCCGAGGTGCTGTGAGGCTGCTTGACGTGCCGGCAGCCGCCTACCCGCCTGATCGGGGGATGTCTGGCTGTGCATAGTTGACGGGCAGCCTGGCCCCGTGAGGCCAGGGCAGATGTATGAAAGGGCGATGCTGCAGACAATGCGGACATCGCCCTTTTTCTTGCCGGCATGCCCATGTCGGCCCAGACGCCATGCCGCCAGACCTGCTCACACCGCACGCCGGAGCCTTGCTGCTCGCGGTCGCCGTCATCATGAGCGCCGCACTGGGCCTGATGGGCTGGTGGACGATGCAAACCGACAGGATCCAGGCCGCCACCGCATTCGGGCCCCGAGCCTGGCTGCGCGCGAGCACCGGTGCGCTGCTGTCTGCCAACCCGCGGCAGCGCATGCAGTGCCTCCACTTTCTCGTGGGCGCGACCGCCTGCGTGACCGGCCTGTCGGCGCTGCAGTTTGGCGTGGGGCTGGGCATCGTGGAGGCGACACAGGCGAACGGGCTGACGGCCACCGCCCTGGTCTACTGCGCCGGCACCTATGGCTTGTTGCGCAGCAAGTGGGGCCGCAGCGTGAACGACAGGGCCTTGCTGACCTGGCACCTGCACGTCTGCCTGGTCTTCGTGGCCTGGGGCTATGTGATTGGAGGCGAAGGCCGACCGGTGGCGCTGCTCTTGCTGCTGCTCATGCTGAGCTTCAACGCCTTCCTGGCCGACGCGGCCCTCATGCGGCGGCTGGGCCTGACCTCAGCCGTGGTTTTTGGCCTGGCCATGGTCCGGGTGGCGGTCAACGAGGAAGCCACCCGCCTGGGGCCTGCGCTGCAGCTGGTCTATTTCATGGTGCTCATGGTGATGCTGCTGTGCTTGACCGTCATGATCCAGCAGCTGGACAAACTGCGCCGCAAGTCGCGTGAGCGCAAGCAGGAGTTGCTGCTGGCCCTGTCGCGCATCGGTGAGATGGCCACGCGCGATGAGCTGACAGGCCTGTTCAACCGCCGTCACATGCTGGAGTGGCTGCACACCGAAAAGCAGCGCTGCCAACGCCAGGGCCGCACCTTCTGCCTGGGGCTCATCGACCTGGATCACTTCAAGAACATCAACGACCGCCATGGCCATGCGGTGGGCGACGAGGCCCTGACGCATGCAGCGCACGCGCTGGCCAAAGGCCTGCGCGAGACCGACCTGATTGCACGCTGGGGCGGCGAAGAGTTCCTGGTGGTGTTCACCGACACGGACTGTGCCAGCGCCCAGGTGGTGGTGGACCGCATCCGCCAGGAGATGTCCCGCAGCATGGTGTCGGCCAGCGTGCCCGACCTCAGCCTGAGCTTTTCAGCAGGCCTGACGACCTTCAAGCCCGAAGAGCTGTTGACCCGCGCCATGGACCGCGCCGACCGCGCGCTTTACCTGGCCAAGGCCAGCGGCCGGGGCCGCACCCTGGTGGTGGAGGACATCAAGGCGCCGCCCATTTCCGTCATCATGCGCCCCCAGGCACGTCCTGGCCTGGCCTGAGCCGGCGGGACGCCCTCTCAGGCGCGTTCGAACACGGCCATGCTTTCCACGTGGGCCGTGTGCGGGAACATGTTGACCGCCCCTGCGGCCACACAGCGGTAGCCGCCCTGGTGCACCAACAAGCCGGCGTCACGGGCCAGGGTGGCCGGGTTGCAGCTCACGTAGACGATGCGCTGCGGCGGCACCCAGCCGGGCACCAGGCTCGGGTCCTGGTGCAGGTCGGCCATGGCCTTGGCCAGCGCGAAAGCGCCTTCGCGGGGTGGGTCCACCAGCCACTTGTCGGCGTTGCCGTATGAGGCCAGCTCTTGCGGCGTGATCTCGAAGAGGTTGCGCGCCACGAAGCGCGTGCGCTCCGCCAGGCCGTTGTGCGCGGCGTTCTCGCGCGAGCGGGCCACCAGGGTCTCGCTGCCCTCGATGCCCAGCACCGATCGGGCCTGCGTGGCCAGCGGCAGGGTGAAGTTGCCCAGCCCACAGAACCAGTCGATCACGTTGTCATCGGCCTGCACCTGCAGCAGGCGCAAGGCCCGGCCCACCAGCACCTGGTTGATGGCATGGTTGACCTGGGTGAAGTCCGTGGGCTTGAAGGGCATGTGGATGCCGAACTCGGGCAGCCGGTAGTCCAGGCCCGGGGCGGACGGGTCCAGCGGGTGCACGGTGTCCGGGCCCTTGGGCTGCAACCACCAGGACAGGCGCTGCATGCCCTCGGCGCCTGCGTTGTGCTGCGCGGCGAAGGCCAGCAGGCGGCGCTGGTCGGCGTCGCTCAAGGGCTCCAGGTGGCGCAGCACCAGCACGGTCACCTCTGAGCCGACGGCCACCTCGATCTGGGGCAGGCGGTCGCGCTGGTCCATGCTGGCGATGAGTTCGCGCAGGGGCATGAGCCAGTCGCTGACGTGCTGCGGCAGGATGTGGCAGACCTGCATGTCGGCCACATAACGTGACTTGCGCTCGTGGAAGCCCACCAGCACCTTGCCCTTTTTGGGCAAGTGACGCACCGACAAGCGGGCGCGGAAGCGGTATGCCCAGCTCGGGCCTTCGATGGGGCGCAAAAGCGTTTCGGGCCTGGCCTTGCCCAGGTGCCAGAGGTTGTCTTCCAGCACGCGCTGCTTGATGGCCACCTGCGCCGAGGTGTGCAGGTGCTGCATCTTGCAGCCACCGCACAAACCGAAGTGCGGGCAGCCGGGCTTCACGCGCTGTGAACTCTCGCGGCGCAGGGCCGTGAACGTGGCCTGCTCCCAGTTGTTCTTCTTGCGCTGCACGCTGACCTGCACCTCTTCGCCAGGCAGCGCGTCTTCGATGAACACGACCTTGCCGTCAGCCCGGTGGGCCACCCCCTGCGCTTCCAGGTCCAGGGACTCGACGCTCAACCATTCCTGGCTGGGGAGCACGGGGGCGGGAGCCGGGATGGCCAGAGGCGCGGCTGCGGCCAGGTGGGTGGCCTGGTGGGCGGCCGGGTCTTCGGCTGTGAGGGTTTCGGGGATCTGTGGGGCACTCATGCCCCGTATTGTCTCAGCCCTGAAGGCCGCTCACCGGCTGGGCAGCTGGCGCGCCGGGTCGATGGGCTTGCCTTGCTTGCGGATCTCGAAGTGCAGCTGCACGCGGTCGGCATCGGTCGAGCCCATTTCGGCAATCTTCTGGCCCTTGCGCACCGTCTGCTCTTCCTTGACCAGCAGCGTCTGGTTGTGGGCATAGGCCGTGAGGTAGTCGCCGCCGTGCTTGAGGATGATCAGGTTGCCGTAGCCGCGCAGGCCAGAGCCGGCGTAGACCACACGGCCATCGGCGGCGGCCACGACCGGGTCGCCCGCCTTGCCGCCGATCGACAGCCCCTTGTGCTTGCCTTCTTCGAAGGCGGCGATGGTCGGGCCATTGGCGGGCCAGATCCAGTTGGGCTCGTCGGCATCCTTGGCGTCCTTGCTGTCTTTGCCGGCGTCGCGGTCTTCTGTCGAGGCACCTGGCGCTGCCGCAGAGGCCGCCGCACCCGCGGCACCCTTGGTGGCTGCGGCACCCGCACCAGCGACCCCGCCGGCGGCGCCCGCCGCAGACGCTGCAGACGCCGTGGCCCCGGAGGCCGTGGCTGGCTTGCCGCCGCCCTTGGCGTCCAGTGGCTTGACGTCCAGCTTGGCGCTGCTCACCGGCTTGGTGGACACGCCGGAGGTGATCGTGGCCGGGTCGGTGCCTGGCGGCACCACGCGCAAGACCTGACCCACTTCAATGAGGTTGGGGTTCTCCAGGTTGTTCCAGGCCGCGATGTCACGCCAGTTCTGACCGGAGTCCAGGCTGATGCGGATGAGGGTGTCGCCCGACTTCACCGTGTAGAAGCCCGGTTTGCCGGCGTTCTCGGCGCCAGGCAGGACCTTGGGTGTCGTGCTGGCGCCCGCGCCCGCACCAACGCCTGCATTGCCACTGCTGCCACTGCCACCGCGAGAGCGGTCGTCGACGGGCGCCCGGTGGGTGGGCGAGGCACAGCCCGCCATGATGAGCAAGGCAGCCACAGCAGCAGCCAACCGGATAGGGTGAGTCATGTACATGCAAGACACGCGGTGGTACTGCCAGCTCGGGAGGCGACAGCGTCCCGCGTGGTGGAATCAAGTGATGCCCGATTTTAGTGGGACAAAGTGCACCGCTCCGAAACGGCTGTGCACGAGGCTGCCATCGGCCAGCCGATCGACCACCGTCAGCACCTGTTTGCGGCCCTCGCCGTGGGACATGGGCGCCACCAGGCGGCCGCCCGGGGCCAGTTGCGTCAACCAGGCATCCGGCAAGGCCGAACCTCCTGCGGCCGCGATGATGGTGTCATAAGGACCGCCCGGTGCATGGCCCAGCATGCCGTCGCCATAGACCAGGCGCACATCGCGCACGTTGTGCCCCGTGCGGTCGAGCTGGCGCAGGGTATCGAGGTGGCCGCGCGCCTTGAGGTGCAGGTCCTTGAGGCGCTCGATGGACAGCACGCGTTTGGCCAGGCAGGCCAGCACCGCCGCCTGGTAGCCACACCCCGTGCCGATTTCCAGGCAGTTGCCCAGGGGCCTGGCCACGGCCGGGTCGTCTGCGGTCGGGGCTTTGCCCCCCGTGAGGCCGGGGCGCTCGCACAGCATCTGGATCATGCTGGCCACCACCGAGGGTTTGGAGATGGTCTGGCCCAGGCCGATGGGCAGGCTGGTGTCTTCGTAGGCCTGGTTGACCAGGGCGGTGTCCACAAAGAGGTGGCGGGGCACGGTGGCCATGGCCTGCAGCACGGCCGGGTGAGAGATGCCGTCGGCCATCAGGCGCTCCACCATGCGCCGGCGCACCTGGGCCGAGTCCAGGCCCACGCCTTGGGGTGCGGCCTGGCGCAGGCCGTCCCGCGCAGCCTGGTGCAGCGGGGCCTGGGGGCGCAAGAGGGTGCGCGACCCGGCCACTGGCACGGCAGATGACGCGGCAGGGCCGGACGGGCGCGCGGCCATCTTGTCCAGGCTCAGCGGAAAGCGCCTGGGCTTGTCGCTGGGGGTGGGCGGCTTGCCGGTCATGGGCGGTGTGCGCGGTGTGAGCGGTCGCGGGGCGTCTGGCGCAAGTCAGTCCGCCAGTTGCGCGCGCCAGGCAGCCAGGGCCTGGTGATGGGTCATGTCGACCTGCAGCGGGGTGATGGACACGGCGCCCTGGCTCACCGCATGGAAATCGGTGCCCTCGCCCTCTGGCACGGCCTCACCGGCCGACCCGATCCAGTAAAACAGGTCGCCACGGGGGTTGGTCTGCGGTACGGCGGGGAAGCTGGCATGGCGGCGGCCCAGGCGGGTCACCTGCCAGGGCGCCTGGTCGGCATCGGCCCGCGCAGGGATGTTCACATTGAGCAGCCAGGGGCGATCACCGCCATGGGCACCCACGTGCTGGCTCACCTCGTGGGCCTGGCTCAGCACCTGCTCGATCACGCGCCTGGCCACGCGGGCGGCGACATCGAGGTGGGACCAGCCCTTGTCGGTCAGCGAGAACGCGATGGCCGGCACGCCGAACAGGTACCCCTCGGTGGCGGCGGCCACGGTGCCGGAGTAAAGCGTGTCGTCGCCCATGTTGGCACCGTTGTTGATGCCCGACAGCACCAGGTCCGGTTTGGGGATGATGCCGGCGGTCAAGGCCAGGTGCACGCAGTCTGAAGGTGTGCCCGACACGTAGCGGTAGCCATTGGCCGCCGTGTGCAGGGCCAGGGGCTGGTGCAGGCTCAGGGCGTTGGAGGTGCCACTGGCGTTGCGCTCGGGGGCGAAAACGTCCACATGACCCAGGCCGGCACAGGCCTCAACCAGGGCACGGAGGCCGGGGGCGAGGTAGCCGTCGTCGTTGGCGATCAGGATGCGCATGGGCAGATTGTAAAAGGCGGTTTCAATTCGGCGAGCAGCTCCCTTGCCCTGGGGTGGTGTCCCGGGCCCGTTGCGCGTCTCATAATGCGGGGCGAACACCTTTTGAATCACCCGACTGGGGGTAGAGCCCACCGCGGGAGGAGAACCATGTCTGTCAAGGTCTTGATTCTGGAAGACAACCCAGTGGCCCGTGGCTTCCTTTGCCGCGTGGTCCGGGAGAGCTTCAGCGACGTCAGCTCCATTGTCGAGGCCAGTGACCTCGACGCTGCCCGGCGCACCCTGGGCCATGCGCCAGGCGGCCGTGCGGCCCCCAGCACCGACCCTTTTCAGCTGATCCTGGTGGACCTTGAGCTGCCCGATGGCAGTGGCCTGGAGCTGCTCACCGAGCTGGCGGCTTACCCGGCCACCCGCATCGTCACCACGCTGTACTCCGATGACGATCACCTCTTTCCCGCCTTGCAATGTGGCGCGGACGGCTACCTGCTGAAGGAAGACCGCTTCGAGGTGCTGGTGGAAGAACTGCAGAAGATCGTGCGGGGTCAGCCGCCGTTGTCGCCCGCGATCGCCCGGCGGCTGCTGACCCACTTCCGCACCGGTGATGGCGCGGCCATGGGCGCAGGGCTGAACCATGCTGGCTTCGCCCCCGCGCCCGCCCAGCCCCCTGCCCCGCTGGACCACGAACGCCTCACGCCCCGGGAGAGCGAGGTCCTGACCTACCTGAGCAAAGGTTTCACCATCAAGGAGATTGCCTCGCTCATGGGCATCAAGTGGTTCACGGTGAACGACCACATCAAGTCCATCTACAAGAAGCTCAACGTGTCCAGCCGCGCGGAAGCGGCCGTGCTGGCCAGCAAGCAAGGCCTGGTCTGAGCCGCCATGCGCGCGCCGCCGTCGGGCCCTTCGTCGGTCTTTCAACCATCGACGCTGGACGGCACCGGGGCTGATCGGCACCTGGGCGCCCAGGTGGAGGCTGCGCTGCGTGGCCTGCAGTCGCCGCGCTGGATGGGCTGGCGCTTCAAAGCGCTGGTGGTCCTGGTGCTGGCGGCCTGCATGGGCCTGTTCGCGCTGGCGCATGTCCTGGCCAGCCAGGCACGCCTGCCCTTCGAGCTGCAAGCCACGCCCCAAGGCCAAGTGCGCATCCAGTCCGTGGACTACCCGCCACTGCAGCACCTTGAAGGCCGCGTGCTCCTGGGCATCAGCCGGCCCGGTGCGCCCGGTGTCATGCCGCTGAATGCGACATTGGACGCCAGTGCCTTGCAACGCTCCGCGCGGTGGCTGTCCTCGCCTGTCCAGCGTGAGGCCTTGATGAGGACGCACCAGCGCATCGTCGATGTGGTGAACACGGCGATGACGGCCGACCGCGCGGTGGTGCTGCATTTCCAGAACCAGGCGGACGAAACCGTGGTGGTGGCGCCTCAAGGTTGGCGCGGCCTGACCCCCCTGTTCTGGTTGCTGGCGTTGATGGCCTTGGGGGTGTACGCGGTGGCCGTGGTGGTGGCCATGAGCGACTTCCGCTGGCGCAACCTGGCCTTTGCGCTGATGACACTCAGCCAGTCGATTCAGCTCTGGCTGCTGTGCGTGGGCACGGGCTGGGGCTGGATGTCACCGGCGTGGATGCTGCAGTGGGACATCCACCTGCGCACCACCTTCGACCTGGTCGGCACGGCCGCCATGGTGCAGCTGGCGGTGAGCTACCCCCGTGACCTGCCCCATGCGCCCAAGTTGGCGATCGGCGCCTGGGGCCTGGCGCTGCTGACCTGGGGCTGGGCACACGAGCAATCCACCGCATTGAGCTGGTGGGGCCTGCAGGCCGTGTGCCTGAGCCTGAGTTGCGCGGCGGTGCTGGCTTTTGGCTACGCCTTCAAGTTCAGCCAGCACCCGGTGACCCTGGTGGTGCGCCGCTTCGTGCTGGTGGGCACCTTGAGCTGGGCGCTGCTGGTGGCCGTGCTGGGCCTGGGCGCCGCCCGGCCCGACATGCGGCTGCAGGTGAGCCTGTATGGCGTCATGGTGTGGCACCTGTACGCCGGGCTCACGGCCGGCATGAGCCCTTACCTGTCGCGCACCCGACCCATCCTGCTGGAGTTCTCGATGCTGGCGGCCTCCAGCACGGTGGCCGCTTCGCTCGACCTGCTTTTCGTGGCGGTGTTCTCGCTGGGCCAGTTCAGCTCCATGACGCTGTCGCTGTTCCTGTCGTTTGGCGTCTACCTGATCGTGCGGCGCTGGCTGCTTCACCGCCTGCCCGGCCGCGACCCCATCACCATGGAGCGACTCTTCCAGCGCCTCTACCGCATTGCCCGCGAGGTGGAGCGCCGCCCCGACAGCCTGGACGCCTCCCTGCTGCGCCTGATGCGCGAGATGTTCGACCCCCTGGAGGTGCAGCTCATCCAGGGTGATTTGCGCCACGCCACGCTGCGGGGCAACGGCTCGGTGCTGCTGGTGCCCGTGCCCCACGGCCCGCCCCATGGGCCGGCGGCGCAAGCCCACGGTCGCGCGGGCCCCGGGGTGATGCTGCTCAAGCACGCCGCCAAAGGCCAGCGCCTGTTCACATCGGAAGACGCCCGGCTGGCCGATCGCGTGATGGAGCAGCTGCACCGCGCCCTGAGCTTCGACCAGGCCGTGGAGCAAGGCCGCAGCGAAGAGCGCCTGCGCATCGCACAAGACCTGCACGACGACATCGGCGCGCGCCTGCTCACCTTGATGTACCAGGCCCCCAACGCCGAGATCGAGGAGTACATCCGCCACACCATCCAGGACCTCAAAACGCTCACGCGCGGCCTGGCGGCGCAGTCGCACGGCCTGGTTGAAGCCGCCGGCGAATGGAAGCGCGACCTGCACCAGCGCCTGAGTGCCGCCCGCTGCGAGCTGGACTGGCACATGAGTGTGGACGACGAGGTCACGCTGACGATGGTGCAGTGGTCGGCACTGACGCGCATCCTGCGCGAACTGGTCAGCAACGCCATCAGCCACGCGCGGTCCAGCCGGGTGCATGTCTCGCTGGTGCTGGCCGACGACCGCCTGAGCCTGACGGTGGAAGACAACGGCCTGGGCCGCGAGCCGGCCACCTGGTCACACGGCCTGGGCCTGGGCGGTGTGCGCAAGCGGGTCAAGCAGCTGGGCGGCAGCGTGCGCTGGCTGGAGGCCGAGCCCCGCGGCATCCGCTGTGAGGTGGTGGTGGAGCCCTTCTCCACATCGGCCCACCCCACGGCCACGCAGAGCAGCCAGCAAGGTGCAGGCACCCACCCGGGTCAGGGCCAGGGCCAGGCCGGGTCTGAGGGTCAGCTTTCCCACTGAGGCGTGTTGCGCAGCACCTCATCCAGCGTGGTGATGCCTTCGGCCACCTTCATCACACCGGAGAGGCGCAGCGGCCGCAAGCCGTCCTTGGCGGCGGATTTGCGCAGGCGGGCCATGTCCACCACCGGGTGCATGGCGGCGCGGATGGCCTCGTTGACCGGCAGCAGCTCGTAGAGGCCCACACGGCCCTTGAAGCCCGTCATGCGGCAGTCCAGGCAGCCCACGGGCTTGTAAGGCGTCATGCGCCCGTTCATGCGCCAGGGGCGGATGGCCTCGGCCAGGGTCTCCGGGTCGAGCTGGTCGTCGGGCTGCTTGCAGGCCGGGCACAGGGTGCGCACCAGGCGCTGGGCCAGCACACCGATGACGGTGGCGCTGATGAGGTAGCTGGCCACGCCCAGGTCGGTCAGTCGGGTGATGGCCGAAGCTGCGTCGTTGGTGTGCAGGGTGGAGAACACCAGGTGGCCCGTCAGCGAGGACTGGATCGCCATGTCGGCGGTTTCCAGGTCGCGGATTTCGCCCACCATGATGATGTCCGGGTCCTGCCGCATCAGGGCGCGCACGCCTTCGGCGAAGTTCAGGTCAATCGCCGGTTGCACCTGCGTCTGGTTGAAAGAGGCCTCGATCATTTCGATCGGGTCCTCGATCGTGCAGACGTTGACCTCGTCGGTGGCCACGCGCTTGAGCGTGGAGTACAGCGTGGTGGTCTTGCCCGAACCGGTGGGCCCGGTGACCAGGATGATGCCGTGGGGGCGGTTGACCAGTTGCTCCCAGATCGCCGTCTCGCTGGGGGCAAAGCCCAGGGCGTCGAAGGACTTGAGCGTGTTGTCCGGGTCGAAAATGCGCATCACCATCTTCTCGCCAAACGCAGTGGGCATGGTGGACAGGCGCATTTCGATTTCTTCGCCCGCCGGGTTGCGCGTCTTGATGCGGCCGTCCAGCGGGCGGCGGCGCTCGACCACGTCCATGCGGCCCAGCAGCTTGATGCGCGCGGTCATCGCCTGCATCACAGACAGCGGCACCTGGTAGACCGTGTGCAGCACCCCGTCGATGCGGAAGCGGATGGCGCCCATCTCGCGGCGGGGCTCCAGGTGGATGTCGGATGAGCGCTGATCGAACGCGTACTGCCACAGCCAATCGACCACCTGGATGATGCCCTGGTCGTTGGCATCGAGCTGGCGGTTGGTCTTGCCCAGCTCCACCAGCTGCTCGAAGTTGTGGGCAACGCTGTCACCCGTCTTCTTGTTGGCGTCGCGCACCGACTTGGCCAGGGTGTAGAACTCGGTGCGGTAGCGCTGCAGGTCCAGCGGGCTGGACACCACCAGCTTCACCGTGGTCTTGGTGTGGGCCAGGATTTCGTCCAGCCAGTCGACGTCCAGCGGCTCGCACGTGGCGATGGTGATGTCGGTGAGGCTGACCTGCACAGGCAGGGACTTGCGCCGCTCCGCGTAGCTGATGGACATGACCTCGGCCACGCGGGCCACGTCCACCTTGAGCGGGTCGATGCGCAGGTAGGGCAAGCCCACACGCTTGGCCAGCCATTCGGTGAGCGGTTCCAGCTCCAGCGCGGCACCGGTGTCGGCGCGGCGCAGGCCCATGCCGGCGATGCGCACCAGCGGGTGCTGGGCGCTGTTGCCGGCGGCAAAACGCTGGGCCACCGTTTCACCGTCTTGCGCACTCAGCACGCGGTCTTCCGTGAGCCAGGCCAGCAGCAGCTTCCACTCCAGCGGGCCTTTGTGGTTGACGCTGCGGGCTCTGTGGTGGGCGGAGGCGGTCATGTGGGGCGGGCTGAAGACGGGGCGAGGCAGGTGCTGACCGAGGCGATCAGGCACGTCGCGCCGGCTGGTAGGCCGACAGCAACTTGACCCATTTTCGCGCAGGCAGGGCCCACTGGGTCTGTAAAGTTTCGGCACGTTGGGCCAGCACTTCACGTTCTGGCAGGGCCATGCCCTTCCAGGCCATGACGATGGTGTTGCCTTCCGTGGTGGGCTTGAACACGGCCACGCACTCGGCTCCGAAGGCGGCGGCGATGCGCGCCGCGCTGCGGTCGAAGCTGCTGTCGCGGCCAAAGAGGTTCACCGTCATCACACCGCGAGGGGCCAGGGTGCGCCAGCAGTCCCGGTAGAAGCCCTCGTCGTCCAGCACCGGGCTGGCGGCCTCGTGGTCGTAGAGGTCGACGCACAGTGCGTCCACGCTGTCGGCCTGGGCGGGGTCGGCCACGTGGGCGGCGGCATCGCCTTCGATCACCTGCAGGCGCTCTCCGTCGGGCGGCAGGTGGAAGTACATGCGGCAGATGCGGATCACGCCGGGGTTGATCTCCACCACCGCGGTGGGCAGCTGCAGCACGCTGTGGCAGTACTTGGTGATGGCGGCCGCGCCTAGGCCCAGCTGCAGGCAGCGGGTCTCGGGCAGGTCTTCCGGCTCGCGCAGCAGCAGCCAGGCCATCATGCGCTGGATGTAGTCCAGCTCCAGCTTGAGCGGCTTGCGGATGCGCATGGCGCCCTGGATCCAGGGCGTGCCGAGGTGCAGGTGGCGCACGCCATCGGCTTCGGAGAGGGTGACTTCAGGCCAGACGGCCTTGTTCTTGCGGACGGTGTTGCGGGCGGTACTCACGCCGGGCAGTGTGGCACAGTGCCCGCCATGGTCGCCCGCCTGCCCCCGCCCGAAGATGCTGCCGCCCCGGCTGACCTGGCCGTGGGCAGCTTGTCAGTCAGGCTGTCGGGCCTGGCCGCCATGGCCGATGCCCAGGCACGCATCCTGGTCCTGGGCAGCTTCCCCAGCGTGGCCTCGCTGACCCATCAGCAGTACTACGCCCACCCGCGCAACCAGTTCTGGCCCATCCTGTCGGCGATCTGGGGCCTGCACGGCGAGGCGGCGCTTCAGAATCTGCCTTATGCCGAGAGGCTGCCCGTGGCGCGGGCGCACGGCCTGGCCATCTGGGATGTGTACGCCGGCTGCGAGCGCACCGGCAGCCTGGACAGCGCCATCCGCGACGCCGAGCTCAATGACCTGGCCGGCCTGGTGCGCGCCTGCCCCAGGCTGTGCGCCATCGCCCACAATGGCGGCGAATCGGCCAGGCACATGCGGGTGACGCAAGCACTGGGGCTGCCGGTCTACAAGCTGCCGTCCACCAGCCCGGCCAACGCCTCGTGGTCTTTCGATCGCAAGCTGCAAGCCTGGCGGGACGTCTTCACGCGGGCGGGATGCGCAACACCGCCTGCGCGTTGAGCGTGGTGAGGCGGGCGACCTCGTCCAGCGGCACCTGCCACAGCGTGGCCAGCGTCTGCGCGATGCGCGGCAGCTCGGCCGGCTCATTGCGGGTGCGCGCACCCTGTGCACGGGCTTGCGCCGTGGCGTAGCGCCATTGCGGCGGGATGTCGGGCGCATCGGTTTCCAGCACGATGGCTTCGCGCGGCAAGGTGGCCGCCAACCGGCGAATCTGCAGGGCGCGCTCAAAAGTCATGGCGCCGCCAAAGCCCAGCTTGAAGCCCAGCTCGATGAAGGCCCGGGCCTGCTGGTCGCTGCCATTGAAGGCGTGGGCGATGCCGCCTTTCACAGGCTTGCCTGAGCGGGCCATCTGCCTCAGGCCCGCGAGCAGGGCGTCGGCGCTGCGGCGCACGTGCAGGATCACGGGCAGGTCGTGGGCCTGGGCCAACTTGAGCTGCGCCAGGTAGAACTGCTGCTGCAAGGCCCGGCTGGCCTCGTCGTTCAGCTCGGGTACGAAGTGGTCCAGGCCGATTTCGCCCACGGCCACCAGGCGAGGGTCGGTGCGGTGGCGGTGCAAGGCCTGGTCCAGGTGCTGCATGGCCTCGTTCAGCGGGGTGTCGTGGACGTAGAGCGGGTGGACGCCCAGCGCATAGGCACCTTGCGCCGCCTGGGCCGCGTCACGCGCAGCGTCGAAGCTGGTGCAGCTCACAGCCGGCACCACCAGGCAGGTCACGCCGGCCAGGCGGGCTCGGTCGATCACCTCAAGGCGGTCGGCGTCGAATTCGGCGGCATCCAGGTGGCAGTGGGTGTCGATCCACATGGCCACGCCCTGGCCATCAGGCCTCGAAGCGCCCGCCCACCAGCTTGAGCTGGCGGCTGCAACGGCGTGCCAGCTCGGCATCGTGGGTCACCATCACCACGGCGGTCTTCTGAGCCTGGGCCAGGTCCATCAGTTGCGCGAAGACGGTGTCGGCGGTGTTGCGGTCCAGGTTGCCAGTGGGCTCGTCGGCCAGGATGCAGGCCGGCTGCGTGACCAGGGCGCGCGCCACCGCCACGCGCTGGCGTTCGCCGCCGGAGAGTTCAGCCGGGCGGTGCGCGGTGCGCTGCCCCATGCCCACGCGCTGCAGGGCTTCTCGCGCCTGCTGGCGGGCCTGCTCACGCGGCAGGCGGCGGATCAGCAGCGGCATGGCCACGTTGTCCAGCGCCGTGAACTCGGGCAAGAGGTGATGGAACTGGTAGATGAAGCCCAGGTGCTGGTTGCGCCAGGCGCCCACCGCGGCCGCATCCATGCTGGCCAGCCGGCGGCCCATCAGGCTCACCTCGCCCTGGGTGGGTGAATCGAGCCCGCCCAGCAGGTGCAACAGCGTGCTCTTGCCCGAACCCGAGGCACCCACGATGGCCACGGTCTCGCCCGCGGCCACCGACAGGTCCACACCGTGCAGCACCGTCACGTCCAGCGGCCCTTCCAGGAAGCGCTTGACCAGGCCCTGGGCCTGCAGAATCAAAGGGGTGTTCATGCTCAGATGTTCAGCAGCCAGGCAATGATGTTCTTGGCCACGAAGCCCAGCACCCCGAAGCCCAGCACCAGAAAGAGCACGAAGGTACCGAACTTGCCGGCCTTGGATTCACGTGCCAGCTGCAAGATGATGAACAACATGTAGAGGATGAAGGCACCGATGCCCACGGTCAGACCCAGCTGGGCGATCTGCTCCTCGGTCAAACCAAACATATCAACGCACTTCCCGGACCACGAGATCGCGGTAGGCATGCCAGGTGGCATGGCCCAGAACCGGGATCACCAGAATCAAACCGAACATCATGGTACCCAGCCCCAGCAGGCACAGCGACATCACGATGCCGCCCCACAGGCTGGTGCAGATGGGGTTGGCCATCACCGAACGAAAGCTGGTGTAGACGGCCTTGTGTACGCTCACCTGGCGGTCGACCAGCAAGGGAATGGCCACCAGGCCGGTGGCCAGCACGGGCGCGGCCATGATGCCGCCCATGATCAGCCAGATCTCGAAGACGCCGGGCTGCTGGGCCAGCACCACGCGGTGCAGAAAATCACTCGGGGTGGTCACCGCAGGCTTCACGCCCAGGGTGATCAGGGCGGCAGAGCTCATCACCCACCCACTGCCCAGGCCGCCCAGCAGCAGGCCCAGGCGCACCAGCCGGCCGTCCAGCGATGCCCAGACCTGCCAGACGGTGTGGAAGGTGGGCGCACGGTCGTGGCTGAGCTCGCGGCTGGCCGCATACAGCCCGGTCGACAGGATGGGCGCCACCAGCAGGAAGCCCGAGAACGCCCCGGCCAGCACCCAGAACTTGTCCCAGGCCAGCCACAGCAGCAGCCCACCGAAGGCGGCCATGACCGTGCCGTGTGCCAGGCCGATCAGCGGGGCGTCCATGAAGTCTTCCCAGCCTTTGGCCAGCCAGGTCAGGGTGCGCAGGGAGTGCACCTTGCGCACGTGCAGGGCGTGTTCCTCTTCGGGTCGCAGCTCACTCATATCGCAAGGCCTCGGCAGGTTGAACACGGCTGGCACGCCAGCTGGGGTAGAGGGTGGCCAGCAAGGACAGCAGCATGGCGATGAGGGCAATCGGCACGATGTCGGCTGACTGCGGATCAGAGGGCATGCGGCTGATGAGGTAGATGCTGCCCGGCAGGAAGCTCACGCCCAGCAGGTGCTCGATGAAGCGCACGATGGGGTCGACGTTGAAGGCGATCAGCAGGCCCAGGCCCAGGCCTGCCAGTGTGCCCAGGATGCCCGATGTCGCGCCCTGGATCATGAAGATGCCCATGATGGAGCGGGGGCTGGCGCCCAGGGTGCGCAGGATGGCGATGTCGGCGCGCTTGTCGGTCACCGTCATCACCAGGGTGGACACGAGGTTGAAAGCGGCCACGGCCACGATCAGGGTGAGGATGATGAACATCATGCGTTTTTCAACCTGCACGGCGTCGAACCAGTTGCGGTTGGTGCGCGTCCAGTCGCGCACGACGACGCTGGCACCCAGTTCATCGGCCAGCTGATCGCCCACGGCACGGGCCATCTGGGCGTCCTTCAGGCGCAGCTGCACGCCGGTGATGCCCCCCGTGCGGAACAACTTGGCGGCGTCGGCAGCGTGCATCAGCACCAGACCGGAGTCGTATTCATAGTGGCCGGCGTTGAACACGCCCACCACGGTCACCTGTTTGAGGCGGGGCACCACGCCGGCCGGAGTCATTTGCCCTCCGGGTGCCACCACCGTGAGCGCATCGCCCACCTGCACGCCCAGGCCATGCGCCAGCTCGATGCCGATGAGCACACCCCACTGCCCAGGCACCAGGCGGGCAAAGGTGTCTTTCATGCTGGCGGCCAGGGGAGTGACGTTGACTTCCTGCTCCGGCTGGATGCCACGCACCATGGCGCCGCGCATGTCGTCACCCCGGGCGATCAGGGCCTGTGCCGGCACGAAGGGCGCCGTGCCCACCACCGCCGGGTTCTGGCGCGCACGCCGTGCCAGGGCCTGCCAGTCGTCCAGCGCGCCGCCACGGGCGTCGTACAACTCGACGTGGGCCACCACCGAGAGCATGCGGTCGCGCACCTCTTTCTGGAAGCCGTTCATCACCGACAGCACGATGATGAGCGCGGCCACCCCGAGCGCGATGCCCAGCACAGACACCCCGGAGATGAAGGAAATGAAGCCGTTGCGGCGGGCGGCCCGGCCAGCGCGGGTGTAGCGCCAGCCAATCAGCCATTCAAAAGGCACGTTCATGGTGCTGGCAGTGTACCCACTGGATAATCCCGCTCATGCACCTGATCATCCCGTTTGCGGCCAGCTTGTCGGAACCTTGCCAGCACGCGCTCGGATCGCTCCCCCCCTTGCCCCACCTGCAATCCCTGCTGAGCCGCCTGCAGCCGGTCGACACCCTGGATGGCGACGAGTACGCCCTGAGCATGCCGCACGAACGGGTGCTGGCCCGCAGCTGGGGCTGGCCAGTGGACCTGGCCGATGGCACCCTGCCCTGGGCGGGCTGGTGGGCGGCGCAAGACGGGGTGGCGCTGCCACTTGGTGAAACCTGGGCCCTGCTCAGCCCCGGCCACTGGCTCATGGGCCGCGACCACCTCACCCTCATCGACCCGGAACAGCTGCACCTGGGCGATGCCCAATCGCGCGCGCTGTTCGATGCCATCCTGCCTTTTTTCGAAAGCGACGGCTGGTCGCTGCGCTACGGCGCCCCAACGCGCTGGTACCTGTCTCACCCCTCGCTGACCGGCCTGCCCACCGCCTCGCTGGACCGGGTGATCGGACGCAACCCGGATGTCTGGCTGACCGAGCACCCCCAGGCCCGCGTGCTGCGCCGCCTGCAGGCGGAGGCGCAGATGCTCTGGTACCAGCACCCGCTGCACGACGAGCGCCAGTTGCAGGGCCAGCTGCCGGTCAATTCGTTCTGGGTGAGTGGCTGCGGGGTGGTGCAGGCCCCGGCTGCAGGCGACTTCCTGCTGGAAGCCAGCCTGCGCGCGCCCCTGCTGGCCGACGACATGCCCGCCTGGGCCGAGGCCTGGACACAGCTGGACCAGGGCCCGATGGCCCAGGCCGTGCAGGCGCTGGACGATGGCCAGGACCTGCGCCTGACCTTGTGCGGCGAGCGCCTGGCCCGAACCTGGGGCCGCCCACCCGAGCCCGCCCGGTCTGGCGGCCTTTGGGCCACACTGCGCAAGTTCACCCCAGGCTGGCGACGCGAGCCGGCCCTGACCGTGGTCGATGCGCTGACCGCACTCTGATCCCGGCCTGATCCCCCTTTTGGCACCCCCCATGCAATTCATCGTCCGCGACACCCTGCCCCGCACCGCCTGGACCCTGGAACAGGCCGGCGTGCCCCCCCTGCTGGCGCGCCTGTATGCCGCCCGGGGCGTGCGCAGCGCCGACGAACTGGACACCGCCGCCGCCAGATTGCTGCCCCCCGACACCCTGCTGGGTGCACGCCAGGCTGCCGAGCTGCTGGCCGACGCCATCGCCGCAGGCCAGACCCTGTGCATCGTGGCCGACTACGACTGCGACGGCGCCACCGCCTGCGCCGTGGGCCTGCGCGGCCTGCGCATGCTGGGTGCTCAGCCGCACCAGCTGCAGCACGTGGTGCCCGACCGCGCCGTGCACGGCTACGGCCTGACCCCGCCCATCGTCGAGCTGGTGGCCCGAACGGGCGCCCAGGTGCTGATCACCGTGGACAACGGCATGGCCAGCCACGAGGCTGTGCGCATCGCGCGCGCCCAAGGCATGAAGGTGCTGATCACCGACCACCACCTGCCCGTGGTCACCGACACCGGAGCCGTCAGCCTGCCCGAGGCAGACGTCATCGTGAACCCCAACCAGCCGGCCTGCGGCTTCGCCAGCAAAGCCCTGGTGGGCGTCGGCGTGATGTTCTACGTGCTGCTGGCCCTGCGCGCGGTGCTGCGCGAACGTGGCCACTTTGCGCCAGGCCAACAACCCCGGCTGGATGGCCTGCTGGACCTGGTGGCCCTGGGCACCGTGGCCGACGTGGGCCGCATGGACCCCAACAACCGCCGCCTGGTCGCCCTGGGTCTGGAGCGCATGCGCGCCGGCCGTGCACAAGCCGGCATGGCCGCGCTGTTCGAAGCCGCAGGTCGCCCGCTGCACCGCGCTTCGGCGCAAGACCTGGGCTTTGCGATCGGCCCGCGCGTCAACGCCGCCGGCCGCCTGGCCGAGATGGGCCTGGGCATCGTCTGCCTGAGCACCGACGACCCGGCGCAAGCGCGCCAGCTGGCGCTGCAACTCGACGCCATCAACCGCGACCGCCGCGAGCTCGAATCCGGCATGCGCGAGCAAGCCGAGCTGCTGCTGGCCCGCTTCATGCCCGATGCCGAAGCCGACGAAGCGCAGTCCCTGCCCTGCGCCCTCACCGTCTTCGACCCCGACTTCCACGAAGGCGTGGTGGGCATCGTGGCCTCGCGCCTCAAAGACAAACTGCACCGACCGACCTTCGTCTTTGCGCGCGGCCAGGACGGGCTGCTCAAGGGTTCGGGCCGCTCCATCCCCGGCTTTCACCTGCGCGACGCGCTGGACCTGCTGGCCAAGCGCCACCCCCAGTTGCTCAAGCGCTTTGGCGGCCACGCCATGGCGGCCGGCTGCACCATCGCCGAGTCAGGCCTGGGTGAGTTCGAGCAAGGCCTGCAAGACATCGCCCTGAGCCTGCTGGACCCGGCCCTGCTGCGCCGCCAGAAGCTCACCGACGGCCCCCTGGACGCAGAGAGTTACAACGCTGACACCGTGGCCCTGCTGGACCACGTCGTGTGGGGCCCGGGCTTTGAAGCCCCGGTGTTCGACGACGTGGTGGAGGTGCTGAGCCAGCGCCTGGTGGGCGAGCGCCACCTCAAGCTCAACCTGAAGGTGGGTGGCCACGCGCGTGACGCGATCTGGTTCGGGCGCACAGAGCCCCTGCCCACGCGCGCGCACCTGGCCTTCAGGCTCAACCTGGACGAATACCAGGGCCGTCAGCGGGTGCAGTTGATGATCGAAGCCATGGCGCCGGACGGCAGCTGATCTGCCTGCCTAGTCTGGTCCGGGGCGAAAGGCGTCAGCGGTAGGCCGCTGCGACCCGCCCCGCGCCACCACCCAGGGCCTGGTAGGTGCTGTCGGCCTCTCGGGGCAACAAGACGTCCAGGGTGCGTTCGGTGGCCACGCGACCACGCAAGACGGCTTGCTGGTGGGCACGGGCGCGCGCCTGCGCCTGGGTGAGGCGCTGAATCAGCTGGGCATCCAGGCTGCG
>CANBQJ010000050.1 GCA_947371645.1 Burkholderiales bacterium
CACGAGAGAGCCCCTTTCAAAGTACAAAGTAACCATGTGGAGCTTCAACCCATCCGGACCCATTCCATTGACGGTGCCGCTACCAGACACAGACCGAACCATTATCCGTGAAGCAGCCACAATGGGCTAGCGTTTTCAACCCTTATATGCGCGAGTCTGTCAACCGTCAGGCTCGGGTGTTGTCGGAAGGCTTCACCGATTGCTACGGGCTTGCCCCTATCATCGGCCCGAATTTACCCCCACAGGCGCCCTGGCGTGACACCACCCGAACGGGTTGTGTTCGCCCCTGCCTATTGCATGGAAAACCGCATGTCTCCCGCTGAAGACCGCTTGCCCATCCCCCGATTCGACTGGTGGCGGGCCCTGGTTCGGGTGCTTTCCAGCATCGAGGCGGTGCGCGATGGCCGGGCCCTGTACGTGATGCTGGCGGCCGTCACCGGCGCCGGCCTGGCCTTGGGCGTGGCCCAGGCTTCGGTGGCGCGGGGTGAGCCCCGCTGGGCGATCGCGCAGGGCGCCCTGGCGCTGTTCATCGCCTTTTACGGGGCCAACGCCGCCGGGCTCATCCTGATGGACCGAGCCTTGGGCCGCCCCAGCCGCGACGTCTTTGACGCCATGGAAGATGCGCTGGGCATCGGCCACCGGGTTTTGCTGTGCCTGGGCGCCATGCTCGCCCTCTTGCTGGCGGTGGGCGCTGCCCTGCTGGGCCTGTACGCACTGTGTGGCCTGCCCAAGGTGGGCCATTGGCTGTTCGTGGTGGTGGTGCCCGCCACCGTCATCATCATTGGCCTGAGCCTGATGGCCATGGCTGCCATCGTGGCGCCGCTCACGGGCCCCACCGTCTGGGCGGGGGCTTCGGCCTGGGCCAGCATCCGCACCTTGCTGCGCCTGATGCGCCAGCGCCTGCTGCAGGCGGCGGTGTTGTCGGCAGGTTTGAGCCTGGCCACCGCGGCGGTGGGCCTGGCCTGTTCGCTGTTCGTGTGGGTGGGCGGCTGGGTCATGGCCCAGGCCTCGGTCTATATGCTGGGTGTGGACGTGCAGCCCGAGGTGCTGATGGCCGGGCTGTTTGGCTATGGCCTGCACAACATCAGCGCGGCAGGCATCCCGCCGGAGGCCGTGCCCTACATCACGGCCGCCACGATCGGCGGCGGCGTGGTGTTCGCGCTGGCCCTGGTCATGCCCACGGTGGTGTACCTGCGGGGGGTGTGCGAGATCTACCTGGCGCTGATGGCCGCCGACGAGGTGGAGGCCGGTTTGCTGCCGTCTGCTGCCCGGTCCACGGACCTGATGGTGCCCCTGGAGCCCCGGGCGTGAACGGGGCTTGCCCTTGTGGCGGCGCGCAGACCCATCCGGCAGGACGCGCACCGGTGGCAGCACCGGCTTTGGCGGCTTGCTGTGGTCGCTACTTCCTGGGCCTGGGTGACCTGGGCCGCTTGGGTGAGGGTGCGGTGCCTGCCCTGGTCGCGCCCACACCCGAAGCCCTGATGCGGTCCCGCTACAGCGCCTTTGTGCTGGACCTTCGGCCCCACCTGATGGCCACCTGGCACCCGGACGTGCGGCCGGCCGCCATCGAGCCCCCCGAGGCGGGTTTGAAGTGGTTGGGGCTGACGGTGTCGCAGGCGGCCGCACACCCGCTGGCGCAGGGCGCCTTGCCACCTGCCTGGGCCGCCAGCCTGTCGGGTCCGCCGCTGCAGGCCTGGGGCGAGGTGCGCTTTGTCGCGCGCTACAAAGTGGGCGGTCGGGCCCACCGCCTGGCCGAACACAGCGGCTTCGTGCAGCAAGGCGGCCATTGGCTGTACGTGTGCGCCCTGCCCAAATGAAGGCAGGACACCCCGGGTTCACAAGGGCAGACGCCGATTGACCTGTCGCAAACGCCGGCGAAAATTGCGTGGCTCGGGGCCCTCATGCGTGGGGTTGAACGCCCGCCGAAAGGGCTTCCCCGGGCGACAAGAACAAGGCGGGGATCTATCGTTGCGGCTCGACGGGCGGTCGTGCCGCCAGACACCATGTGAGACCATGCCTGAGAAGTTCATCGACCTGTTGTCCGGGGTGCAAGCCCACATCGCCCAGCTGGGTGCCGTGCAGACCATGATGCTGATCCTGGGCCTGCTGGCCGTGGGCATCACCGCCGTGGAGGGCCTGGCCATTGGCCGCAAGGGCGACCGATCCGGTCAGCCCTATGACTGGCGCGCCTTCTGGACCACGGTGCGCATCAACCTGTGGCGTGCCGCCGCCGAGTCCATCCCCATGGGCGCCGTGCTGGGCGTGGCCCTGCCTTTCGGCGACTGGGTCTACTCACACCGCCTGTGGACGGTGCCGATGGACACCTGGTGGGGCTGGGTGGCCATGTTCTTCTGCCTGGAGTTCTTCTATTACTGGCTGCACCGCGCCGGCCACCGCGTCCGCTGGTACTGGGCCTCTCATGCCATCCACCACAGCGGCAACCAGTACAACCTGGCGGCGGCCTTTCGGCAGTCGATCACCGGCAAGATCTCGGGCGGCTTCGTGTTCTTCGCGCCGCAGTGCTTCTTCGGCTTTCGGCCAGACACGGTGCTCATCGCCTACGGCCTGAACCTGGTCTACCAGTTCTGGATCCACACCGACATGGTCAACAAGCTGGGCTGGATGGAGGGCATCTTCAACACGCCTTCGGCTCACCGCGTGCACCACGCCGCCAACGTCGAATACCTGGACTGTAACTACGGCGGCACCATCATGTTGTTTGATCGCCTGTTTGGCACCTATGTGGCCGAGAAGGATGACGTGCCCATCCGCTACGGCCTGGTCAAGCAGCTGACGACCTACAACGCGCTCTACATTTGCATGTTCGAGTGGATCGCCATCTTCAAGGACGTGGGCCGCGACCTGGTGCGTGGGCGCGTGGGCGATGCCCTGGGCCACATGTTCGGCCCGCCGGGCTGGGCGCCCAACGGCAAGGGCCTGACCACCGAGCAGCTGCGTGCGCAGATGCAGGCCCTGACGGGCTCGCCATCCGGCGTGCCGCCGGAAGAGCTGCTGGATGGCAAGCTGGCCAGAATGACAGCCTGAGCAGGGCTGGAAACGACAAGGCCGTTGCGCTGCAACGGCTTTTTTTTGCGCGCGCTTGCCGCGCAGGCGCCGGGGTTCAGGCCTGGGCGCGGCGGCGCACGGCGGCCAGCCCCACCAGGCCGATGCCCATCAGGGCCCAAGTGCCAGGCTCAGGGATGGCCTGCAGGGTGCCCACCTTGATGCCGGGTTCATGGAAGGCCATGGCGCTGTCCACGATCTGCAGCGTGCCGTTGGCTTGAACCTGCAAATGGGCCCAGCCATAGATGGTGCGCGTGGTGGCTGCGGTGGCCCAGCTGAACTCAGGGTCGGTGACGTTGATGGTGGCGGTGCCCAGGTAGAAGTCTTTGGTGACAAAGAGGCCTGACGCCACGCTGTTGGCGAAAGTGCCTTGCTTCTTCAGATCGGCCAGGGTGCTGCCTGAGATGACCTGTCCTGGCGTGACCACGAAGAAGTCGGCTGGCGCGCCCAGTGTGGGCGAGCCGAAGGTCAGCGTGCCGGCCAGGGCGTCATAGGTGGTCTGGACGCTGTAGAAGCCGCCGGCACCGGACGGGCTTTGCTGAACCGTCAAGCGGTTGACACCGGAGGTGTCGAGCCCGTAGCTCCACCCACCGGTTTGCACCACCGCCTGCGCGGCCATGCTGGAGACGAGGAAGGCCGCGGCGGCGGCCAGGCGTGCGTGTGCTGTCATGTTCATTCCCTGTTTTGATGTTGTGAGGTGCGGCGGCGGTGGTGCTTGCCCACCTGCTGCCGTGCCAGCCCATTGTGAGGCCGATTCCACGGAGCGGGATCGGGGGTCTCTCGGGTCAGGGGGGCGAATGGGGGCTCGTCACCGCTTCCAGATGGCCCAACCAGCGCATGGCCTGCTCCCGGTTGTCGCCGCACATCTGGGCCGACGGCTGCAGCGAGCCGCACACCGCGGGTCGCTCAGGCTGGCCAAACAGCTTGCAGCGCAGCACCTCATCGAGGTGGGGGCAGGGCACCCCGGCCGGCTTGCCCCGGGGCAGGCCGGGCATGGGTGAGCTGATGGAGGGAGCGATGCAGCAGGCGGCGCAGCCGGGGCGACAGTTCATGGGCAGGATGCTGCCACGTCTGGTGCGCGGCGGGGCCTCAAGGTGCCGGCACGGCGCTCAGCCGGGTGCCAGCCAGGATCCCTTGCTCGCCATAGGCCACGGCGCTGTCGAGCAGCTTGAAGCGCCCCCAGATGTCCTTGCGGATGTGCACCCAGCCGAAGATGGTGTAGTCCGCGTAGGTCTTGCGGGTGAGGCCGGCGAGGTAGAAGTCGTTGCCGACCTTGAGCGGGCTCTGCTTCTGGAGCGCCACCTTCGGGTTGTAGCCCAGCTGGACCGGTTTGGCACCCGAGCCTGGGGCCAGCATCTGGGCGCTGATGAGTTCTCCGGGTTTCACCAGGAACCACAGCGAACCCTCGTCGGTGTTGAAGGTGGTTTCTTTGATGTAGCCCTGTTCGTGGATGAACCACACGCCGGTGTAGTCGCCCTCGGGGGTCTGGTCGATGTACAGCGCCAGGTTGCCGCCAACGTTTTGTGGGTTGGACGGGCTGGTGTTGCCGCCGCGGATGTGGCCATCCAGGACCACCGCGTGAGCGGCCAGGGCGGCACAGGCAAGGGTGGAGGCGAGGGCGAGCAGGCGGGCGGAACGCCGGAGGGCGAGCTGGTTCATGGAGGGCTCCTGTTTGTGTGGTGTGTGGTGCACCGTCGAGGGTGCGGGGACGATTCTGAGCGGCCCAGCGGCAGCCCCGGATGGCGGACAACCCTCGTTCTGGCGTGGCGTGATCCCCACGCGGGAGGCCCTTCTCGATAGAATGCCGGGTTGCACAAAAAAGTGGCAGAGCGAATGCTGTATCCCCAAGAATTTGACGTGATCGTGGTTGGCGGTGGCCATGCCGGGACAGAGGCTGCGCTGGCAGCGGCCCGCATGGGCTGCACCACGCTGCTGCTCACCCACAACATCGAGACCCTGGGTCAGATGAGCTGCAACCCCTCGATCGGCGGCATTGGCAAGGGCCACCTGGTCAAAGAGGTGGACGCCCTGGGCGGCGCCATGGCCGCGGCCACCGACGAAGGCGGCATCCAGTTCCGCATCCTTAACTCCAGCAAGGGCCCGGCCGTGCGTGCCACGCGCGCCCAGGCCGACCGCATCCTCTACAAGGCGGCCATCCGCCAGCGCCTCGAAAACCAGCCCAATCTCTGGCTGTTCCAGCAGGCGGTGGACGACCTGATGGTGGCCGGCGACGGTGATGGCGCCAGGGTGGTGGGTGCCGTCACCCAGGTGGGCATCCGCTTCCGCGCCCGCACCGTGGTGCTGACTGCCGGGACTTTCCTGGACGGCAAAATCCATGTGGGGCTGAACAACTACAGCGCCGGGCGTGCCGGTGACCCGCCTGCGGTGTCGCTGTCGGCGCGACTCAAGGAGCTCAAGCTGCCCCAGGGCCGCCTGAAAACCGGCACGCCGCCGCGCATCGACGGCCGCAGCATCGACTTCACCAAGCTCACCGAACAGCCCGGCGATGGTGTGGGCCTGGTGGGGCAGTGGGGCGCTTCGGCGCCCACCGGGCCTGAGGTGCCGGTGTTCAGCTTCATGGGCAACCCTGCTCAGCACCCGCGCCAGCTGCCCTGCTGGATCACGCACACCAACCAGCAGACGCACGACATCATCCGGTCCGGGTTCGACCGCAGCCCCATGTTCACCGGCGTGATCGAAGGGGTGGGGCCGCGCTACTGCCCGTCCATCGAAGACAAAATCAACCGGTTCGCCGACAAGGACTCGCACCAGATCTTCCTGGAGCCAGAAGGCCTGACGACCAACGAGTTCTACCCCAATGGCATCAGCACCTCGTTGCCCTTTGACATCCAGCTGGCCGCCTTGCGCACCATGCCTGGGCTGGAGGGCGCGCACATCCTGCGGCCAGGCTACGCCATCGAGTACGACTACTTCGACCCGCGCGAGCTCAAGGCCACCTTCGAGACGCGGGCCATTGGCGGGCTGTTCTTTGCCGGCCAGATCAACGGCACCACAGGTTACGAAGAGGCGGCGGCCCAGGGCCTGTTCGCGGGGGTGAATGCCGCCTTGCAGGCCCAAGGGCGTGACGCTTTCACCTTGGGTCGGGACCAGGCTTACCTGGGCGTGCTGGTCGACGACCTCATCACCAAGGGCGTGACCGAGCCCTATCGCATGTTCACCAGCCGGGCCGAGTTTCGCCTGCAGCTGCGCGAAGACAACGCCGACATGCGCCTGACCGAGCGGGGCCGCGAGCTGGGCCTGGTGGACGACACGCGCTGGGCGGCCTTCAACCGCAAGCGCGATGCTGTTTCACGTGAAACACAGCGCCTGCGCAGCACCTGGGTGCGGCCGGCCACCTTGCCGGCCGGCGACGCCGAGCGCCTGGTCGGCAAGGCCCTGGAGCATGAGTACAACCTGGCCGAGCTGTTGCGCAGACCCGGCGTGAGCCACGCCGCCGTGTGTGAGGCGGGCGACATCGCGGCCCATCACCAGGCGGCCTTGCGCGACACGGCCAGCAACGCAAGTGTGCCCTTGACCCAGGCTGGCGGGGAGGGCGCTCAGGCAGCCCTGGCTGCGGAACTGGGCGAGGGGCTGTTTCCGGCGGTGGTCGAGCAGGTGGAGATCTCCATCAAGTACGCGGGCTACATCGACAAGCAGGTGGACGAGGTGGCGCGCGCCAGCCATTTCGAGCACCTGCGCCTGCCCGATGAGCTGGACTACGCCCAAGTCAGCGCCCTGAGTTTCGAGGCGCGCCAGAGGCTGGCCAAGCACCGGCCGGAGACGCTGGGCCAGGCTTCGCGCCTGTCCGGCATCACGCCAGCGACCATGTCCTTGTTGCTGATCCACTTGAAAAAGGGGCGCTTCAAGGGCTTTGCCGGCGCGGGTGACAGCCCGGCTGCGGGGGATGCGCCCCTGGTGCAGCGCGATCTGGCCTGAGGCGTGGCCGGCGGTGCGTGCCAATTTCGGCCCTTGCCGCCACGCACGCCGCGCCCACGCTGCGCCACATCGTGCCCTTCTTGCGGCGCCCGTTGAGGTCCACACCGCCTCGGCCGGCAGTCAGCCAGCCACTACACTCCACCCCCATGACGCAGAAGCCCGCCGCCCGCCGCCCCGGCCCCACCACCTCAAGCCAGCCTGTGAGCCGCCCCAAAGCCCAGGGTGGACCCGGTGGCTCCCGCCCCGTGCATTGGGCGCCTGAGGCCTGGCAGGCGGGTGTGGCCGACGTCCTGGCGCGGCTGCGTGCCTCTGCCTTGGCGCTGAACCTGAGCGATGAGCTGGTGCCGCCCCTGGCCCGCTACATGGGGCTGCTGGCCCACTGGAACGCGACCTTCAACCTCACCTCGCTGCGTGACCCGCAGGACATGCTCAGCCACCACCTGATGGACTGCCTGGCCATCTTGCCCGCTTTGCAGCGCCATGTGGCCGGCCTGGGGCAGGACCGGCCCGTTCGCCTGCTGGACGTGGGCAGTGGCGGTGGTTTGCCCGGCGTGGTGCTGGCCATCTGCTTGCCGGGCCTGCAGGTCAGTTGCGTGGACACGGTTGGCAAGAAGGCGGCGTTCATTCGCCAGGTGGCGGCCGAACTCAAGCTGCCCCGCCTCAAAGGCGAGCACGCCCGGGTGGAGGCCATGGCCGGCGAGTTCGACATCGTGACTTGCCGCGCCTTCGCCGCGCTGCCCGACTTCGTCACCTGGACACGTGCGCGCCTTGCCCCTGGCGGCATCTGGCTGGCCATGAAGGGCAAGCGGCCCGATGATGAAATCGCTGCATTGCCGGCTGACGTCGACGTGTTTCACGTGGAACACATCGAGGTGCCAGGACTGGATGCCGAGCGATGCCTGATCTGGATGCGGCCCCGCGGGCCTGGGCCTGTGGCGTGATCACATCATCGTGCGGCGTAATTGGCTCGCCTTGAGCGCAGCAGGGTGACCGCCGACCCTGCAAGGGCGATGATGCGAACACCCTTGCGACCCGGTCTGCAAGGGCAGGAGACCGCCATGCCCACACGCTCACCCCGCTGCACACCTTCCGCCTCTGGCACCCCGCCCGTTACTCGGCACGCCCTGTGTGCCTTGGCCTTGTGCTGGGCCCTGGCACCCGCGGCCAGCCCCGCCCAGGGCAGCCGCACGCCGGGCCAGACGGGGCGCCCCGCCCCTGTGACGGGGCAGGTGGAGGTGGAGCGCGTTGCCTCACCCGCGGCCAGCTTGTCGGGCGCACGCGAGGTGCCGGCGCCCAAGGACTGGCAAGACCTGCCACCCAGTGCTGCCGCGCCTGCACCCCTGGCTTCGTCGCGCGACACCCGTGGCCTGATGCCGGCTTCCACCACCGCAGCGACACCACCAACGACGACCTCAACGACACCCACGGCGGCCGGCCTCGCCCCCGCCGCCGCGCCGGCCCAGCCGGCGGCCCCCGAGGCGATGCCGGCCACCCGCCGGCAGCGAGCCCCGGTGGCAACCGGGGCCGATGCGGTGGCGCCAGTCAAGCCGGGGCGCCATGCCCAAGCGGCCGTGAACGCCGCCGCCACAGGCAAGTCCAAGCACCCAGGCAAGGCTGGCCACGCCATGCCTGCCACGGCCCACGCCGCCAAGCCCTCCTCGGCCAGCGCATCCAGCCACGCCAAAGCGGGGCAGGGCGCGTCCCCGGGCAAGCACCGCAAGGCAAGCCAGGCGGCGTCGCCCACCAAGCCGGCTGTCGCGGCCCGCCATAAGCCAGCCGTGGCCGAGGCCAAAATGGGCGTTCCCCATGCTGCCTCTGCTTCGCATGGCAAAAACGGAGCCAAAGACACGAGCAGGAAGGCGGGGCCCCACGCGGCCAAAGCGGCCCATGCGGCCGCCGCGCCCAGCGTGCGCAAGCAACACGGCAAGGCGGCGGCGCAGGCCCAGCACCAGGCGGGCCACACCGCTGAACACGCGCCCATGTCCAAAGCGCCCCGCAGCCCAAGCCACGCCAAGGCCCATCCCAAAGCCGCGCCCGCGCACCCCGCCACGGTCACCCCATCGCCCAAGCCGGTCCACCGGGCCGCCACCACCTGATCGCCAGCTGGCGGCAGCGCAATTCGGCTGCTTCGCGGCACGGCCGGTGGCGGTCCGGCCTCCGCCCCATGGATAATCTCGCCATGCCCCACATCTTCTGCATCGCGAACCAAAAGGGCGGGGTCGGCAAGACGACCACCACAGTCAACCTGGCGGCGGGCCTGGCCAAAGTCGGCCAGCGCACCCTCATCGTCGACCTGGACCCCCAAGGCAATGCCACCATGGGCTCGGGCGTGGACAAGCGCGTGCTCACCCACAGCGTCTATGACGTGCTGCTGGAAGACGTGGGCATCGCCGAGGCGCGCATCCGCAGCGAGAAGGCCGGCTACGACGTGCTGGGCGCCAACCGCGAACTGGCGGGCGCCGAAATCGAGCTCGTCAACCTGGAGCGCCGCGACCGCCGCCTGAAAACCGCCATCGAGGCCGTGGCCAGCGAGTACGACTTCGTCATCATCGACTGCCCGCCCTCGCTGAGCCTGCTCACGCTCAACGGCCTGACCTGCGCCCACGGCGTCATCGTGCCCATGCAGTGCGAGTACTTCGCCCTCGAGGGCCTGACCGACCTGGTCAACACCGTCAAGCAGGTGCACGCCAACCTCAACCGCGACCTGCAGCTCATTGGCCTGCTGCGCGTCATGTTTGACCCGCGCATCACCTTGCAGCAGCAGGTCAGCGACCAGCTCAAGGAGCACTTTGGCGAGAAGGTGTTCGACACCGTCATTCCGCGCAATGTGCGACTGGCCGAAGCGCCCAGCTACGGCCTGCCAGGCGTGGTCTTTGACCCGTCGTCCAAGGGCGCCCAGGCCTTCGTGGCCTTTGCCCGCGAGGTGGTGCTGCGGGTGGAGCAGGGCCTCAAGCTCCCCCAGGCAGCCGCCAAGCCAGCCCAGGTGGGCTGACCGTCTCCGCGCTTCACTGCAACCTGAACACCAAGGTCGTGTCCAGGTGCTCCGGGTAGCCTTGCTCGTCCAGCGTGCCGCCGTCCTGGGACAGCAACAGCGTGCGCCCGTCGGTGTAGAAAATGTCCTTGAAAGTCGTGCTGCCGGCGGGTGTCGCTATGCCTTTGTCCACGACCTTGCCGTCAACCGTCTTGGTGCCTTGCAAGGCAACGGGGATCGTTGGACCTGGCGAGGTCGTCGGCGTACCGCCGCAATTGGTCGTGGTGTAGTCGTAGTCGGTCCAGACGACGCTGAAGTTGGTGCTGTTGATGCCCGTGACGTCGAGCCTGGATCGGTAGCTGGCACCGTTCCATGGCTGGCAGTCCGTCAACCAGGAGCCTGCATAGGCACTGGCGGTGCTGCTGGGGTTGACGCGGGGCTCGTCGCCACCACCACCGCCGCCGCCACACGCGCTGACAACGAGGGCCGTGCCCAGGACAGCGCTCAAGGCAAGCAGACGGACGAGAGGGGTGTGCAGACGCACGGCAAAAGACAACATGACGATTTTCCTGGTGGTGTGTAGCCCAACATGGGGACTGAAGGCAGGCACATCCCAGGGCGCGGTCGCGGGTCTTCCCGCGGCCACACGCGCGATCGGCACATCCCTGAATGTTTTTGTGAATTCCTGTTGCGCAATTGTTTCTGAATTGCAAACCGGGGGCCATCCTCAATCTGTGGGGCTTGCGCAAGGAGCGGTCCAGACTAGGTGGGCCGCTCACGCTGGCTTGGGCGACAATCACGCCCTATGGCGACCAAACGATCCAAAGGCCTGGGGATGGGCCTGGAGGCCCTGCTGGGCCCCAAAGTGAACGACACCCCCGCTGCGGCGGCCCCTGAGGGCGCGCCCCACGTGCTGCGTCTGGACCTGCTGCAGCCCGGCAAGTACCAGCCCCGCACCCGCATGGACGAGGGCTCGCTGTATGAGCTGGCCGAAAGCATCAAGGCCCAAGGCGTCATGCAGCCCATACTTGTGCGCCCGGTGGGTGACCCGGCTGCGGGCCGCTACGAGATCATCGCCGGTGAGCGCCGCTCGCGCGCCGCCAAACTGGCCGGGCTGGACGAGGTGCCCGTGCTGGTCAAGGACGTGCCCGATGAAGCCGCCGCCGCCATGGCGCTCATCGAGAACATCCAGCGCGAAGACCTCAACCCGCTGGAAGAAGCCCAGGGCCTGCAGCGCCTGACCAGCGAGTTCGGCCTCACGCACGAGCAGGCCGCGCAGGCCGTGGGCCGCTCGCGCAGCGCCGCCAGCAACCTGCTGCGCCTGCTCAACCTGGCCGAACCCGTGCAGGGCATGCTCATGGCCGGCGACTTGGACATGGGCCACGCCCGGGCCTTGCTGCCGCTGGACAAGGCCTTGCAGATCACCACCGCCCACGAGGTGGTGGCCAAAAAGCTCAACGTGCGTGAAGCCGAAAAGCTGGTCACCAAGGTGCAGGGCAACGGCCGCCAGGCCCCGCTGATGCGCATCCAGTCCGAAAAATCGCGTGACGTGCTGCGCCTGGAAGAAGAGCTCTCCGACCTGCTGACCGCCACCGTGCACATCCAGATCCTGCGCAAGTCGCTCAAGGGCGAACGCGGCGAGGTCACCATTGGTTTTGGCAGCCTCGACGAGCTGCAAGGCCTGATCGACAAGCTGCGCGGTGGCGCAGGCGCAGCCGGCTGACCCGGCTGAGGCCCAAACCGCCCCCGCTCCGCGCAACCCGCCAACGCTCAGGCCCATGCTCCGCTGGCCCTTGCCTGCCTTGCTGACCTGGGCCGCCTGTTGGGCGCTGGTCATCGCCTTGCAGACAGTGCTTGCCCCCCCGTGGGCCACCTGGGGGCTGCCCCTGGCCTTGGGCGCCTTGCTGGCCCTGTGGCCCCGCGTGGCGGCCACGGGCTGGCGCCAGGTCTTCGTGGCCATGGGCTTCCCGCTGAGCATGCTGGCCGCAGGGCAGGGCGCGGGGCTGGGGCTGTCATGGCCAGCCTGGGCCTGGTTGCTGCCCCTGGGCCTCTTGCTGCTGGCCTATCCCGTGCGCGCCTGGCGTGATGCCCCCGTCTTCCCCACACCGCCTGGCGCCCTGCGCGAGCTGCCCGGCCATGTGCAGCTGCCCGATGGCGCCAGCGTGTTCGACGCCGGCTGTGGCGCGGGTGATGGCCTGATCGCCTTGCGCCAGGCCTGCCCGCAGGCGCGCTTGCAAGGGGTGGAGCACAGCTGGTTGTGGTGGGCCGTGGCCGCATGGCGCTGCCGGGGCTGGGCGCGCGTGCGCCGCGGCGACATGTGGGCCGGCAGCTGGCAGGGCCATGACCTGGTCTACCTGTTTCAACGGCCAGAGACCATGCCCCGGGCCTGGGCCAAGGCCCGCGCCGAGATGCGCCCGGGCAGCTGGCTCATGAGCCTGGAGTTCGAGGCCACCGACGCGCAGGGCCATCGGCTCAGGCCCCATGCGCGGTGGCAGGCCGACGGCGGCAAGCCGGTCTGGCTGTATCGCCTGCCTTGATGCCCCCTCAAGTCGGCGGCATGCCCCCTTTTTGAGGCACATCTGATGGCATCCAGGGGCAAACCCCGCCATTACACTGAGGTCATCCATAAGAAAGCCACAGATGAGCCCAGCGACGCCCGCCCAGGCGGCCCCCCCGTTCAGCACCGATGACCTGCGCGCTGCGCTGGGCCAGTTCGCCACCGGGGTCACCATCATCACCGCCGCGCCCCCCGAAGGGCCCATGGTGGGGCTCACGGCCAACTCGTTCAATTCGGTGTCGCTGACCCCGCCTCTGGTGCTGTGGAGCATCTCTGCCCACTCCACCTCGCTGGAAGGTTTTTTGCAGTCGGGCCACTACGCCATCAACGTGCTGGCCGCGGACCAGCGCAACCTGGCGGAGCGCTTCGCGCGCAAGGGCCTGGACCGCTTTGACGGCGTGACCTGGCGGCCGGGCCTGAGCGGCGCACCCGTCATCGATGGCGCCGTGGCGGTGTTCGAGTGCTCACACCGGCAGCAACACCGCGAGGGCGATCACCTCATCCTCATCGGCCAGGTCGAGCATTGCCAGCGCCGCGTGGGCGCCACACCGCTGGTGTTCCATGGTGGGCGCTTTTTCTCGGAGTTGCCCATCTGAAGGGCGGGACACTGAAGGGCGGGAAATGCCCTGGCCCGCCTGGCCTTCAGGGCCGCGGGTTCTCTGGCGGTGCGGGGGGGAAGGCCAGCTGGTCCAGCAGGGCCAGGAAACGGCTCACGTCCAGGGGCTTGGTCAGGTAGTCCACAAAGCCGCGTGCGCGGGCTTCGTTGATCTGGTCCGGCATCGCGTCGGCCGACAGCGCCACGCGCGGCACGGCGGTGGTGGGCGGGTGGCTGGCCAGCGCGTCAGAGACGTCCAGCCCGCTCATGTCGCCCAGGTGCATGTCCAGCAGCAGCAGGTCGGGCGGGCGATTGCGGGCCATGTCGATGGCCTGGCGGCCGCACAGGGCCACCTCCAGATGCCAGTGCGGCCGCATGCGCATGACCTGGCGCACCAGCTCGACGTTGATCATGTTGTCTTCGGCGTACAGCACGGTGCGCAGGTCTGACCGGCCGCCGGCCTGCGGCCCAGAGCTGGTCGCGGCCGCGCCCGTGGCCGGTGAGCCGCTGGCCGGCACCGACGGCGCTTCGCCCCCCATGGCGGTGCCGCCCACGCCCACCGCCTGCGGCAGCCAGACCTTGAAGCTGCTGCCCGTGCCGGGCGCGCTGCTCACGTTGACCCTGCCGTGCATCAGGTCGAGCAGGCGCTTGACGATGACCAGGCCAATGCCTGTGCCTTCGACGGAGGTGCGCTCGGCCCCCAGGCGGTTGAAGGGCTCGAACAGGTGGGACAGCTGGATGGGGCTCATGCCGGGGCCGGTGTCGCTGACGTTGAAGAGCACCTCGCCGTCCATGGGCATGGCCTCGATCAGCACGCGGCCACCTGGCCGGTTGTACTTGATGGCGTTGGACAGCAGGTTGACCAGGACCTGGCGCAGGCGCAGCGGGTCGGCCTGAACCGACAGCAGAGGCGCGGCCAGGCCAGGGTGCACCACCACGGCTTCGGCCACGTGGGCGCCGATCTGCAACTGGGCATCGGTGGCCTGGTGGCTGATCAGAGACAGCGCTTCTTCCACCGCACTGGCCACCGGCACCACCTGCAGGTTCATGGGCAGGCTGCCGGCTTCGATGCGGGAGAGGTCGAGCACGTCGCTCATCATGGCCAGCAGGTGGGCGCCCGCGCGCTCGATGTGCGCCACCTTCTGGCGCTGCGTGTCGTTGAGGGGGTGGCGCGGGTCCACGCGCAGCAGCTGCGCAAAGCCCAGCATGGCGTTGAGCGGCGTGCGCAACTCGTGGCTCATGCGCGAGAGGAATTCGGTTTTGGCCTTGCTGGCCTGTTCGGCTTCGCGGGCTGTGCCCAGCAGGTCGGCCATGTGCAGGCGTTCGCCGATGTCGTCCAGCACCAGGGCCAGGCCGGTGATGGGCTCACCGGTTTCGGTCGCGGCGCGCGTGGGGTGCAGGTGCAGGCTCAGGTGGGCCACATGGCCGCCCGGCAGCATCCAGCGCGATTCACGGTGGTGCCCGGCCAGTTGCCCTTGCAGCACCTGCTCGGCGCCCGCTTGCAGGCTGGCCGCGTCGTCGGGGTGGACGAGGTCGGCCAGGTACAGGCCCAGCAATTCCTTGGGCGAGCGGCCCAGCATGTCGGCGGCGCGGGGGTTGACGAACTGCAGGCAGCCGTCGGGGCGCACGAGCGCCAGCCCGACGCCGGCCGCGTCCACCAGCTGTTGAACGGGCGCCGCCAGCGTGGGACGCTCGTGGTGGTGGTGAACAGGGGGCGCTGCCGTGTCATGAGGGACGGCAGTCGGCCAATGCACTGTTGGCAAGGAAGTCATGGAGCACTGCGGATACTGACGCCACCAGATAGGCGCAGCCCCGGCCTCCCTGACCCGGGCTTCGGATGCCTGACACGACCGTCACGGCGGTGACGCGTCCGTGACTGTGCAGTAACTTTCTCACATCTCGCGTCTTCAGGCCAGTGCTTTTCTGGCACTTGCCGCGGCAATGCGCCACACGCGGTGTGCACCTCCCTCCACAGGGGGTGCTCAAGGTTGCAAGGCTGTGCTGACCTGCAAGGTGGCCGGGGCGGCTGGCGCGATGGCGGGCGAAGGTGCATGCGGGGCGGCGGCTTCGTCCAGCGGGTGAGGGTGCACGGCGGTGCGATTGCGGCCCTGGGCCTTGGCTTCGTAGAGCGCGCGGTCGGCGCGCTCGATGCAGACGTCCAGCCGCTCGCTGTCGTGGAAGCGGGTCAGCCCGGCCGAAAAGGTGGGTTGCAGGCCTGGCGTCGAGGGGGCCAGCACGGCGCCGTTGACGATGTCGCGCACGCGCTCCAGCCCGGCAAAGGCCTCATCGGTGGAGGTGTCGTTGAGCAGCAGCAGGAACTCTTCACCGCCCCAGCGCGCCAGCACGTCGGTTTCCCTCAGGGCCAGGCTCATTTCGCGGGCAAAGTGGCGCAAGACCTCGTCGCCCACGCCATGGCCGTAGGTGTCGTTGATGCGCTTGAAGTGGTCCAGGTCGATCAAGGCCACGCAGAACTGGTGATGGCCGGAGCGCTCCAGGCGCTTTTGGTGCTGGTTGAGCACGTCCATCATGTAGCGGCGGTTGACCAGGCCGGTGAGCTCGTCGCGGGTGGCGAGCTCCTGGATGCGGTTGAGCGCCAGGGCCAGCTCTTCCTTCTGGGACTGCAGCCTCGCCCGCAGGCTGGCCAACTGGGCGGCCAGCGAAGAAATGGTGGGGACGATGGCGGCCGTCAACACAAAGTGCGCCACCTCCAGCTTGACGGGGTAGTTCACCGGGTCGGTCTGGCTCTTGAAGATGTTGGCCATGGCCATCAGGCCCACCGTGTAGATGCTGGCAACGGTAGAGGCCTCTTTGCGCATGTTGAACACGCCGAAGACCAGCACCAGGGACAGCAGCATCATCGTGGCGCCGTGCACCGGGCCGGTCACCGAGTAGGCACCGATGATGATGGTCTGGGCCGCCATGATCTGCGGCAGGGTGAGGGCGGGGTCGGCAAAGCGCAGGTTGAAGCCGCTGCGCAACACCGCATACCAGAAGACCACGTTGAACATGATGGCACCGCTGAGGTGCCACACGTCGCCGGCCACCATGTAGCCCATCCAGCAGGCGTACATCTGCAGGAAGCAGCAGGCGATGAACACCGTCGCCGCCATCAGCGAGCGCTGGATGCGCAAGCGCTGCTTCCGGTCGTCGGAGAACAGCACGGTGCTCAGGAGGGTGGAGGTGCGGCGACTCATGGGGCTGTGTGGCGCGGATGCTGGTGGTTTCGGCAGGAATGTTGGCGAGCTTGAGGCGCACTTGCGGCATGGCCGTTGACGTTCAGGCGGGACTTACGTTCAAATTTTTCGAACTGAGGGGTGAACTGCCCTCATCCTTCCCACCAGGTGAGACCGTTAACCTGCTTGCACTGGACGGCCCGATCCCTTCTGCACACAAGGAGCCCACATGTCGTCGTCAAAGATTCCCTCTGATCAACGCTATGGCCTGGTGGCCATCCTCCTGCACTGGGTGCTGGCCATCGCCATCCTCACCGCCTTCGCCGTGGGCCTCACGCTGGACGAGATGCCGTTCTCGCCGGCCAAGCTCAAGTACATCAACTGGCACAAGTGGGCCGGGGTGACGATCCTGGCGCTGTCGGCCCTGCGCCTGCTGTGGCGTCTGACGCACCGCCCGCCCGCGCTGCCTCCGAAGATCGAGCAGGCCATGCCCGCCTGGCAGCTGAAAGCCTTTCACGGCACCCACCACCTGATGTACCTGATGTTCTTCGTGGTGCCGCTGCTGGGCTGGGCCTACAGCTCGGCCAAGGGCTTTCCCATCGTGTGGTTTGGCGTCTTGCCCCTGCCCGACCTGGTCGCCCCCAACAAGGCGCTGGCCGAGGTGCTGGAAGAGGCCCATGGCCTGGCCGCCTGGGGCTTGATCGGCCTGGTGGGCCTGCACGTGGCCGCCGCCCTCAAGCACCAGTTCGTCGACAAGGACGGCCTGCTGGAGCGCATGCGCCCCGGCGGCCGCTGACCACCCGCCCGCCTTGTTCCCCTTTGATCCAAACGATGTTGCCGAGGACCGCCCCATGCGCCGCACCCTGAGCTCTGCCCTGACCGCCGCCAGCCTGTTCACCGGGCTGTACCTGGGCACCACCCTGCCTGCCCACGCCGCCGACCCCGCCGTCACCCTGGTGCCCGCTCAAAGCGACGTGGCGTTCAGCGCCAAGCAGCTGGGCGTGGCACTCAACGGCCACTTCAAGCGCTTCACGGTGCAGACCAACTTCAGCCCGAAGTCGCCGCAGACCAGCCAGATCGCGTTCAGCATCGACCTGGGCAGCGTGGCCATCAACGCAGAAACCGATGGCGAGCTGGCCAAGCCGGACTGGTTCAACACGGGCAAATTCCCGCAGGCCACCTTCCAGTCCACGGGCGTCAAGGCCCTGGGCGGCGGCAAGTTCGAAGCCACCGGCAAGCTGGCCATCAAGGGCATCGCCCGCGAGCTGGTCGTGCCCTTCCAGCTGGCCCAGGCCGGCGGCAACCCGCCTGGCGCCAGCACCGCCACCGGCGCCTTCACCCTCAAGCGCCTGGACTTCAAGGTGGGCGATGGCGACTGGGCCGACACCTCGGTGGTGGCCAATGAAGTCCAGGTCAAGTTCAAGCTCGTGCTGCAGGGCGTGCCCGCGCAGTGAGTGGTCGCCTTCCGTGTCCACCCCTTCTTGTTTCCCACCGCAGTTCACCCCCACAGACTGAACATCAGTCACCAACGGAGCCTCCTCATGACCAAGTTGACCCGCATCTTTGCCGCCGCCGCCCTGGCTTCGGCCTTCGCCACCTCGGCCTTTGCCGCCCCCGAGACCTATGGCGTGGAGCCCAACCACACCTTCGCCAATTTCTCGTACACCCACATGGGCCTGTCGACGCAGATCAGCAAGTTCAGCAAGACCACGGGCACCGTCACCTTCGACAAGGCAGCCAAGACCGGCGCGGTGGACGTCACCATCGACATGAAGTCGGTGGACACGGGCTCCAACCTGTTCAACGGCCACATCCAGGGCGCCGATTTCCTGGACACCGAGAAGTTCCCCACCGCGACCTTCAAGTCGACCAAGGTGGTGTTCAGCGGTGACAAGCCCGCCAGCATCGAAGGCAACCTGACGATCAAGGGCATCACCAAGCCCGTGACGCTGACCGTGACCCACTTCGTGAACATGGAACACCCCATGGCCAAGAAGGACGCCATCGGCGCCAACGCCACCACGGTGATCAAGCGCACCGAATTCAACGCCGGCAAGTACGCCCCCGGTGTGGGCGACGACGTGACGCTGACGATCTCGGTGGAAGCCATCAAGCAGTGACGGCTTGAATCGACGGGCCGGGAGGCCTGTCATGCCCCGACCTTGCGCACTTTGTATGCAATTTTGGGGCGTTTTTGTATGCAATCTGGTGCGTGCGCCAGTCTGGCGCGCCCAGGCTCGGCGCACGACCTGCGCCAAATCACGGCATCAGTGCGCTTTTTGACGTCTTTGTCTGGCTTGACGGCCTGATTTGGACCTGGCACATGCATTGCACTGTGTGAACCCGCGGGCAGCGTCGCCCGCAGGAGGTTCACCCGATGTCCGCTGCCCCGTCCTTGCATGACCAGCGCCTGGCCACCATGGCCGCGCAACCGGACCTGGAGCTGGTGCAGCTCGTCAAGCGCTACGGTGATGGCCCGGGCGCCCCGGTGGCCGTGGACGCCATCGACCTGAACATCCAGTCCGGCCATTACTGCTGCCTGCTGGGGCCATCGGGCTGCGGCAAGACCTCGACGCTGCGCATGATCGCCGGCCATGAAGAAGCCAGCAGCGGCGACATCGTGCTGGGTGGCCGCAACATCACCCGCCTGCCGGCCTCGGCGCGCGGCACGGCCATGATGTTCCAGAGCTACGCGCTCTTTCCTCACCTCACGGCGGTGGAAAACGTCGCCTTCAGTTTGAAGATGCGCGGCATGGGCAAGGCCGAACGCCTGGCCAAGGCCCAGAGCCTGCTGGAGCGCGTCTCGCTGGGCCACCTGGCGCAACGCAAGCCGGCCGAGATGTCGGGCGGGCAGCAGCAGCGTGTGGCCC
>CANBQJ010000051.1 GCA_947371645.1 Burkholderiales bacterium
GACGAGCAGCTCAAGCGCTTCAAGGGCCGCTGGGCCGCCATGGCCATCACCGAGCCCGGCTGCGGGTCCGACTCGGCCGCCATCCGCACGACGGCCCGTCTGGACGGCGACCACTACGTGCTCAACGGCGAAAAAATCTACGTGACCGCCGGCGACCGCGCCGACCTGGTGGTGGTCTGGGCCACCTTGGACAAGAGCCTGGGCCGCGCCGCCATCAAGTCCTTCGTGGTCGAGAAGGGCACGCCCGGCTTCGAGCTGGCCCGCCTGGAGCACAAGCTGGGCATCCGGGCGTCGGACACCGCCGCCTTCCTGCTGAAAGACTGCCGCGTCCCCAAAGCCAACTTGCTGGGCGACCCGTCCATCAACCCGGAGAAGAGCTTCGCCGGCGTGATGCAGACCTTCGACAACACGCGCCCCCTGGTGGCCGCCATGGCCGTGGGCCTGACCCGCGCCTGCATCGAAGAGATGGGCAAGATCCTCACGGCTTGCGGCATGGCCCCAGACTACAAGCGCCCCGCCCACCGCCAGACGGCCGCCGCATCGGCGTTCATCGGCATGCAGGCCGACTACGAGGCCGCCCGCCTGCTCACCTTGCAGGCCGCCTGGATGGCCGACAACGCCCGCCCCAACTCGCTGGAGGCCTCGCTGGCCAAGGCCAAGGCCGGCCGCACCTGCGTGGACGTGGCATTGAAGTGCGTCGAGCTGGCCGGCGCGATGGGCTACAGCGAAACCTCGCTGCTGGAGAAGTGGGCCCGCGACGCCAAGATCCTGGACATCTTCGAGGGCACGCAGCAGATCCAGCTGTTGATCATCGCGCGGCGATTGCTGGGCAAGACATCGGCCGAGCTGAAGTGAGGCGGCGCCCTATGATGGGCGTCCCCCAACCGCTGCCCGCCACCGCATGAAGCCCGCACCGTTGACCCTGCCCCATGTGCCCTTGCAAGGCTGGGGCATCCGCCTGCTGCCCTATGCCCCCGAGCTCCACGAGCCTGTGCGCCAGGCCCTGGACTGCGACGCCGAAGGCTGGGACCTGTTCGCCCTGAGCGGGCAGGGCGGGCACTTTGCCAACTGGTGGGCCATGATCGAGCGCGAGACGGCTGCCGGCAACTGGCAGGCCTACGCCATCGTCGACGAGGCCTCTGGCCGCGTGGTGGGCACCAGCAGCTTCTTGAACATCAAGCCGGGCCGGCAAAGCGCCGAGATCGGCGGCACCTTTTTGCACCCCGGCGTGCGGGCCAGCCACGTCAACCCGGCGGCCAAGCTGCTGATGTTGCAACATGCCTTTGGCCACGGCGCCCGCCGCATCGAGTTGTTGACCGACGCCCGCAACCTGCGCAGCCAGGCCGCGATCGCCAAGCTGGGCGCGGTGCGCGAAGGTGTGCTGCGCCGCGACCGCATCACGTGGACGGGCCACATCCGCGACAGCGTGATTTACGCCATCACCGACCTGGACTGGCCACACGTTCAAGCGACGCTGCAACAGCGCCTGCAAAGCCACGTGCAGGCGCCGGCACCGCTCAACGCCAGTGGTTCGTGAGGCGCGGGTAGTCCGACAGTGTGAGCTTCAGGGTGCCCACGCCATGCTCGCCCAGCACCACGCCCGGCACCGGGTCGTCTGACTTGACGGTCGCGCGGCCCAGCGCATTGCGGAAGTTGTGGCCCCATGAGACCACGCGGCCGTCCTGAAGCAGGGCCTGGCTGTGGGTGTAGCCCGCAGCGATCGACACCACACCCGTCAGGCTGATGCCACCGGTCTCCGACACCACCAACCTGGGCAGCACGGCCTGGTTGCCCGCAGGCCGGTTGGCCCCGTCACCCAGTTGGCCACCGGTGGCCAGGCCCCAGGCCACCACGCTGCCATCGGCCTGCAAGGCCAGGGCATGGCGGCCGCCGGCCACCACCATGGTCACCTTGCCCAGCAGGCTCACCCCATCGCTGCCCTTGACGGGGACGGCGTAAGGCGTGCCCACAAAAGTCTGGTTGCCCTGGCCCATCTGGCCCGAGCTGTTGTCGCCCCAGGCCCAGACCTGACCGTTCTTGTCCAGCGCCAGGCTGAAGTTGTAGCCGGCCGAGATCTGGACGATGTCCGTCAGCTCGCTGCCGTCCTGCTTCTTGACCACCACGGGGGTCTTCACCTGAACGGTCAACACCGAGCCGGAGCCGAGGTTGCCCGTGAGGGCCATGTCGTTGCCCCAGGCGTAGACCTTGCCTTCTGCGCCCAGCGCCAGGTAGAAGGTGCGGCCGGCCGACACGGCCACGATGTCGCGCAAAGGGCCCTTGCCATCGGGGGTCACGATCTGCGTGGGCAGGCTGGCACTGCTGGCGACCAGGTCGGCTGGCCACTCGCCCCAGCCCACCACGGTGCCATCGTCCTTCAGGGCCACGCTGCCCTGGCTGCCCATTTCCACTTGCACCACGTGGTCCAGGTTGGCACGTGCGCTCAGGTCGGGCACGTACACCGGCAACAGCGCCGCATTGAGGATGGCCTTGAGGCCCAGCGCAAACTGGTCATTGCTGCCCCAGGCCCGCACCTGGCCATCGACCGTCAGGGCGGCGGCCGAGGTCTCGCCTGCGCTGACGCGGGCCACGCCCTGGAGGGCGAGCTGGCCATCGGCGTCCAGCACCGCAGAGGCCTGGGCCAGGAAGCTCAGGTCCAGGATGCCCTTGTTCTGCCCCAGCACGCCGGAGGGGTTGGCACCCCAGGCCAGCACGCGGCCATCGCCCAGCCGTGTCAGGCAATAGTCGCCACTGCCTTGCGAGCTGCTGGCGCCATGGATGCCCGTCCAATGGGGCACGGGCTGGCCTTGAACGGTCAAGGTGGCGCTGACGCCCTGGCCACTGACCGTCACGTGGATGTTGCCCACGCGCAGGGGGCGGATGAGGGTGCAGTCTGCGCTCACCACGGCCTGGTCGCTGTCTTGCACGGTGCAGGTCAGCGTGCTGTGCGGCACCTCGCGGCCATCCTTGTCTTTCAGGCCCACCTGCACGGCCGTGTCGGTCTGCCAGTACAGAGGGGTCGAAGAGGCTGCGGTCAGCGAAGCCGAGGCGGCGTTGCTTGGCGTGGCGTTCGCCGGGGTGCTGTCACCGCCGCCGCCGCAGGCTGACAGCGCCACCGTGGCGGCCAGGCTGGCGATCAGCGTCCATGGCCCCTGGGGCAGGCGCGCAGATGTGGTCATTGAAGGTCCTGTTTTTTGGTTGGTGTGGCTGCGGCGCATCCGCAGCGGGTGACGGACCATACCCATTTGCTGGCCGGCGCTGTAACAGCCTGAAAGGACTGTGTGGGGCCTGACATGCGTCGCAAGGCCCTGGGCAAGGGCGCAGACAGGCGTGGCGCCGCCGGCGCCGGTGTTTCGCCTGCTTGCGCCAACCCCGCATTCAGGGGCCCGTGGGCCTGGTCACCCGTTGTCGGTTGCGCGCCGTTCGCATGGCGCGTGCAGACGCCAAGCCGGCGTCGCGCGCGAAGCCTCAGTCGGCGGCCACGGCCTCGACCTGGATGCGCAACGTCACGGCCATGTTGAAGCCCCAGTCCTTGCCCGCACTGATCCCATAGTCTTCGCGGTTGAGCGTGGCCTGGGCATCGGCGCCGCACCAGTCGCGCTTGAGCATGGGATGGGGCATGCACTTGAAGGTGTTGACCTGCAGCGTCAAGGGCTTGCTCACGCCATGCAGGGTCAGCACACCGGTGACCTGCGTGGGCACCCCCTTGACCCAGCCCTCCAGCTTGCCCTTGTAGCTGGCAGTCGGGTACCTGGCCGTGTCGAAGAACTCAGGGCTGCGTGCCTTGTCGTTCATGGCCTCCAGGCCGTAGTCGATGCTGGCCACGTCGATCGTGACGTCCAGCTCGCCGGTCTGTGCCGCTTTGTCCAGCACCACCTTGCCGCTGTTCTTGTTGAACTTGCCCCGCCACACCGACATGCCGGCCATGTGGTCGGCCTCGAAGCTGGGGAAGGTGTGGGTCGGGTCCAGCGTGTAGGTGGCCGGGGCGGCGTGGGCGGCCGCCACGCACAGCAACATCCAGGCGGACAAGGCCAGACGAGGGCCTGCGTGCAGCGGTGTGGGCGTCATGAAATTCCTTCCGATGATGGGGATGCCATTGTGCCGTGTCTTGCCCTTGCTCCCCATCTGCAGGTGATGTCGCCCGTCGCCCTGAAGGCGCTGCGCCCAGGGCATCTCGGGCTAGGATCCGGTGTTGGCCGCACGTCAGGCGGCTGTCGAACCCCTGAGCCATGCCCATTGCCGCCACGCCCGCACTGCTGATCGCCAACCGAGGCGAGATCGCCATCCGCATTGCGCGCGCCGCCGCCGAGCTGGGCTGGCGCACTGTTGGCTTGCTGGCGCAAGACGATGCCCAGGCCCAGCACGCCAGCCACATGGACGCGGCCCACACCCTGCCTGGCAAGGGTGTGGCGGCGTTTTTGAACATCGCGCAGGTGGTGGCCGCCGCGCTGGCCGAAGGCTGCACGCACGTGCACCCCGGCTATGGGCTGCTCAGCGAGAACGCCGACTTCGCACGTGCTTGCGCGCAAACCGGCCTCACTTTCGTGGGCCCCTCTCCTGAGGTGCTGGACCTGCTGGGCGACAAGGCCCGCGCCCGCGCCTTGGCCCGCGAGCTGAAGGTGCCCCTCACGCTTGGCATCGACCAGGCCACGACCTTGGCCCAAGCCCAGCACTTCATGGCCGATCTGCAGGGCCGTCAGCCGCATGCCGCCCTCATGGTCAAGGCCCTGGCCGGTGGCGGCGGGCGCGGCATGCGCATCGTCACGCATGCAGAGCAGCTGCCCGAGGCCTTTGCCCGCTGCACCGCCGAAGCCCTGGCCGCCTTTGGCCGAGGCGACTTGTATGTGGAGCAGCTGGTGCAGCGTGCCCGCCACGTGGAGGTGCAGGTGCTGGGCGATGGCAGCGGCGCGGCCAGCCACGTGTGGGAGCGCGACTGCACTGTGCAGCGCAACCATCAAAAGCTGGTGGAGCTCGCACCTGCCCCCAGGCTGGACCCGGCGCTGCGCCGCCACCTGCTCGACGCGGCGGTGCGCCTGGCCCAGGCGGTGAAGCTGCGCGGCCTGTGCACCTTCGAGTTCCTGCTGGACCTGGACAGCGCCGGTGCTCACCAGGGCAGCCCGGCCTGGTACTTCATGGAAGCCAACCCCCGCCTGCAGGTGGAGCACACCGTGACCGAGGCCATCACCGGCCTGGACCTGGTGCGGGCCCAGCTGCAGCTGTCTGAAGGCGCCACTTTGGCCGCGCTTGGCCTCACCCAGCCCGACATCCCGCAGCCCCAAGGTTGTGCCGTGCAGCTGCGCATCAACGTCGAGCGCATGGGCCCCGATGGCCAGGCCTTGCCCGCAGGCGGCACCGTGCGTGCCTACGAGCCGCCGGCCGGCCCCGGCATCCGGGTGGACGGCTGTGGCCACATTGGCCTGCAGCCTCACCCGGGCTTCGACACGCTGCTGGCCAAGGTCATCGTGCACCACCCGCTGGGCTGGGCTCAGGCCCTGCCTCGCGCGCAACGCGCCCTGGCCGAGTTCCGCCTCGATGGCGTCGACAACAACATCGCCTTCCTGCAGGCCGTGCTGGCCCACGCCGACTTCGCCCCTTACGACGTGAGCACCCGCTGGCTCGGTCTGCACGGTGCCGCCTTGCTGGCCAGTGCCGCTCAGCAACCCAGGCCGCGTGAGCTGACGCATGCCTGGCATGCCAGCGCATCGCCAGCCGGTGAGCGCGCACAGGAAGCCGCCTTGCCCGAAGGCAGCATCCCCCTGCGCGCCCACGTGCCCGGCTCGCTGGTGCAGTTGTGCGTGCCCGTGGGCGAGCTGGTGGCCCCGGGCCAGCGCGTGGGCCTCATCGAAGCCATGAAAATGGAGTTCGAGCTGCTGGCCCCACAAGGTGGCCGCGTGGTGGCCTGGTTGGTGGAACCAGGCACCGTGGTGCAGGAAGGCCAGCTCATCGTGGCCATCGTGCCTTCTCAAGATGCCGACCACCTGGCGGCCGTGCGCACCCAGCGCCCCGACCCCGACCACATCCGCCCTGACCTGGCCGACGTCATCGAGCGCCACTCGGTGACGCTGGACGCCCGCCGCCCCGAGGCCGTGGCCAGGCGCCACGCCAAAGGCCACCGCACCGCCCGCGAAAACGTCGATGCCTTCCTCGATGAGGGCAGCTTCATCGAATACGGCGCCCTGGCCCTGGCCTCGCAACGCCGCCGCCACACCGAGGCCGAGCTCATCACCCGCAGCCCCGCCGACGGCCTGGTCACCGGCCTGGGCACCGTCAACGCCGCGCAGTTTGGCGAGCAGGCCGCGCGCTGCATGGTGCTGGCCTACGACTACACGGTGTTCGCCGGCACGCAGGGCATCGTCAACCACAAGAAGACCGACCGCATGCTGCACCTGGCCCTGCAACGCCAGCTGCCGCTCATCCTGTGGGCCGAAGGCGGCGGTGGCCGCCCCAACGACGAATACCCCGGCGTCAGCCTGCTGGACAACATGACCTTTCTGGGCATGGCGCGCCTGAGCGGCCAGGCGCCCACCGTGGCGATCGTCAACGGCCGCTGCTTTGCGGGCAACGCGTCCTTGGCCGGTTGCTGCGACGTCATCATCGCCACCCGCGACACCACCATCGGCATGGCCGGCCCCGCCATGATCGAAGGCGGGGGCCTGGGCAGCTTCACGCCAGAAGAGGTGGGCCCGGTGAGCATGCAAGCGCCCAATGGCGTCATCGACATCGTGGTGGACGACGAGCTGGATGCCGTGCGCGTGGCCCAGCAGTACATGGGCTACTTCCAGGGCCGCAGCACCAGCTGGCAATGCGCCGACCAACGCCCCCTGCGCCATGTGGTGCCCGAGCAGCGCACCCGCGTCTACGACGTGCGCGAGGTGCTGCACACCCTGTGCGACACGGGCAGCGTGCTGGAGCTGCGCCGCGACTTCGCGCCCGGCCTCATCACCGTGCTGGCGCGCCTGGAAGGGCGCGCTGTGGGCCTGATCGCCAATGACCCGCGCCACCTGGGCGGCGCCATCGACGCGCCAGGCGCCGACAAGGCCGCGCGCTTCATGCAGCTGTGCGACGCCTATGACATCCCGTTGATTGCCTTGTGCGACACGCCCGGCTTCATGGTCGGGCCGGATTCTGAGCAGACCGCCACCGTGCGGCACTTCTCGCGCATGTTCCTGGCCGCAGCCAGCCTCACCGTGCCCTACTTCACCGTGGTGCTGCGCAAGGGTTATGGCCTGGGTGCGCAGGCCATGACGGCTGGCAGCCTGCTGGCGCCGGAGTTCACCATCGCCTGGCCCACGGGTGAATTTGGCCCCATGGGCTTTGAAGGCGCCGTCAAGCTGGGCTTTGGCAAGCAGCTGCAAAGCATCGAAGACCCGGTGCAGCGCCAGCAGGTGTTCGACCAGCTGGTGGCCGAAGCCTACAAACGTGGCAAGGCCCTGAACATGGCCGCCCACCTGGAGCTGGACGACGTCATTGACCCCGCCGACACCCGCCGCTGGCTGCTGCGTGGCCTGGCTGCCATGCCGCTGCCGGCACCCCGCAACGGCCGCAAACGCCCCTTCGTGGACGCCTGGTGATCTGCCTCCGGCTGGGCTACCATCGCGCCCAGAGATATTTCGCTTGTGAACCATTTTTGCCGTGCAAGGAGTGCCCATGACCACCCGCCGCCCCAACCAGCTGGCCCAGCGCGTCGCCTCGATGAAGAAGGTGCCGGCGCCCCTGCAACCCTGGCTCATCAGCAAGCTGCTGGGCAGCGTGGTGCCGCTGGTGGGCACGGCCGGCCTGCGCTTTGAAGAAATCGGCCCAGAGCGGGTGGTCGTCACCGTGCGCAACCGGCGCAAGGTGCAAAACCACATCAAGGGCCTGCACGCCGCCACCATGGCCCTGCTGGCCGAAACCGCCACGGGCTTTTGCGTGGGCATGAACCTGCCCGACGACAAGCTGCCCCTGATCAAGACCATGAAGGTGGACTACCTCAAGCGCGCTTCGGGCGACATGAAGGCCGTGGCCCAGCTGCGGCCCGAGCAGGTGCAGCAGATCCTCACGCAGGACAAAGGCGAGGTCACGGTGCCCGTCACCATCACCGACGACTCCGGTCTGTCCCCCATCCAGTGCGAGATGACCTGGGCCTGGGTGCCCAAGGTGCGGAAAACAACAAGCGCGTGATTTAGGGCCGCGAAGTGTCACTTTTGCGTCTTTGAGCAAGGGCGGCCCCTCCTAGACTGGCCAGAATTTCACTTCGTGTGAAAGACCAGTCAACTGGTGCCGCCCAGCGGCGCCCTGAGGAGACCCAGACATGAAACTCATCAAGTACGCAGCCATTGCCCTGGCCTGCGCCCTGACCGCCTGCGGTGGCGGTGGTGGCAACAGTGGCACGACCAAGGTCAGCATCACCTCGGTGAAGGTGGCAGGCGCCAGCCTGGCTGACTCCGGCACGTTCGGCTACAAGTTCACCGTGCAGTCGTCGACCTACCCGCTGGTCTACACCGAGCGCGTCGCGGCCACCTACGGCATTGCGGCCAACTTGTGCCCCAAGTACCTCTACAACGGTACGACCTTCGTGGCCAATCCACAAGCCGGCTGCACCAACTATGCGGTGGCCGGGGCGTCGGTCAACAGCTACAACTTCACTTACCACGCCGCACTGCCCACGATCCCCACCTCAGCGGTCAAGCAGCTGTCGGACATGGCCGCCACGGCGGCGGCCAGCGCAGCAGGCGGTTTCACCAGCAGCGATCTGGTGATCGTCGGTGAGTTCGCCGCCAACGACGTCAAGGACCTGGTCACCGCCTATTCGGGCTTGTCCACCGGGGGCACCGATTTCCAAACCATGTTGCTGACCCTGCTGGACTCGGGCACCGTCTCCGCCAACATGGGCACCGCACAAGGCCGCGCGACACTGGGTGTTTTGTACATGCAGAAGGTGGCAGACATGCAGCGCGACGCCATCAACGTCAGTTTGCTGGCCCACGGCGCCACTCGCGTGGCTGTGCTCAACTGCCTGGACGTGACGCTGACGCCCAAGTTCCAGGCGGTCGTGGCAAGCCTGGGCGGCAACGGCCCGGCCTTCCGTCAAATGGTGCAAGCCTGGGTTCAGGCCTACAACGCCCAGCTGAGCAGCGACCTGGCTGCCTACAGCAGCAAAGTGGCCATCGTGGACTTCTACACCAGCTTCACGGACGAGTTGAACGACCTTGCCCAATACAGCTTGAGCAACTCTGCCAACACGGTCTGTGACGAGGTGGTCAACAACAGTACCGTCACCTCGATCGCCACCGCAGGCACCACCTCGTTGGCCGACTTGTCGACCGTAGGTGCATGCACAGCCACCGCAGCGTCGGCCATCACGCCGCATCAAAACGCGAACGGCACAGGCTGGTGGAACAGTTACCTCTTTGCAGACAACTTCCACCCCACGCCCTACGGCCACCTGCTGCTGGCCCGCCTCGTGGCCAAGCGTCTGACCGAAGCCGGCTGGCTGTGATGAAGGGAAATGACATGAACAACCGTATCCAATACACCTCGCTGACCCTGGCCATCGGCGCAGCACTGTGCTCGGCCCTGCCCGCACAGGCGCAATCCCAAGGCCAGTGGCTGTTCCGTGGCGGCTTCACCTCCGTGAAGCCTCAAGTCAAAAGCGGAGAACTCAGCGCGCCGACCGTGCCTGACACCCGCATCGACGTGACGCCCGACACCGTCATCGGTGGCGGCGTCTCTTACATGCTCACCGACAACTTCTCTGTGGACCTGCCCCTGGCCATGCCGGTGCACAGCCGAATCATGGGCGATGGCGCCATCAAGAGTTCTGGCGAGATCGGGCACACCAAGGCCTTGCCGGCCACCGCCTTTGCCCAGTACCGGTTTGGCAGCCCATCGTCGAGCATCCGCCCCTACCTGGGGGCTGGCCCGACCTTCGCGTATTTCTTCGGCACCACCGGCAATGGCGCGTTGACGGGATTGACCAACACGGGCAGCGCGTCCACCACGCTCAAGATCAAGAACAAGCTCGGCCTGACCGCGCAGGTTGGGGCCACGGCGGCCCTGTCCGATCGGTGGTTTGTGGATGCGGTGGCCTACAAGACCTGGCTCAAAACCACCAGCACCCTGAGCACCGGCCAGACCATCGACGTCAAGCTCGACCCGGTGACAGTGGGTCTGTACGTCGGCTACCGCTACTGACCGATCCCGCATCGTTGGCCTGGCTCGCACCAGGCAGAAACGACAAGGCCGCCAGGGTTGCCCTCTGGCGGCCTTTTTCGTGGGCGCCCCATGGCGCCGAGGCGCTGAGGCATTGCAACCCGACCTGTCGGGCCTCGGCCTCAGGCCGCCTGCACCTTGGCGGTCACCGCCTTGCCGCTCTTCAAGCCCAGCTTGGCCATCAGGGTGCGGTCACGCTCGACCTCGGGGTTGCCGGTGGTCAGCAGCTTGTCGCCATAGAAGATGGAGTTGGCGCCCGCCAGGAAGCACAGCGCCTGCACCGATTCGGGCATGCCCTGGCGACCGGCCGACAGGCGCACGCGCGCCGTGGGCATGGTGATGCGGGCCACCGCGATCGTGCGCACGAACTCCAAAGGGTCCAGCGGCGGGGTGTCGGCCAGGGGCGTGCCGGGCACGCGCACCAGGTCGTTGATGGGCACCGACTCCGGGAACACGGGCAGGTTGGCCAGCTGGGCGATCAAGCCGGCGCGGCCTTCACGCGTCTCGCCCATGCCCACGATGCCGCCGCTGCAGACCTTGATGTTCGCGTCGCGCACATGGCTCAGGGTGTCCAGGCGGTCCTGCATGTCGCGGGTGCTGACGATGTCGCCATACAGCTCGGGTGCGGTGTCCAGGTTGTGGTTGTAGTAGTCCAGGCCGGCCTGTTTGAGCGACACGGCTTGCGTGTCGGTCAGCATGCCCAGCGTGCAGCAGGCCTCCAGGCCTTCTTGCTTGATCACGCCGATCAGTTCAGCCACCTTCTCGATGTCGCGGTCTTTGGGGGCGCGCCAGGCGGCGCCCATGCAGAAGCGGCTGGCACCGGCCTCGCGCGCGGCCACCACGGCTTCGCGCACCTCGTCTGGCGACATCAGCTTGCTGGCTTCCACGCCGGTATCGTGGCTGGCCGATTGCGGGCAGTAGCCGCAGTCTTCGGGGCAGCCGCCGGTCTTGACCGACAGCAGGGTGGCGTGCTCCACCTCGTTGGCGTCCCAATGCTGGCGGTGCACCTGCTGGGCCTGCCACAGCAGGTCGTTGAAGGGCAGGTTGAAGAGGTCCAGCACCCGGGCGCGGGGCCAGCGCAGCTGGCTTTCATCTGGCGGTGTGCAGTCGCCACCGCAGCCGTGGGCGTTGAGCACCGGCTTCTTGCTCACGATGTGGATGGGTTGGGCCGCAACCGGTGCGGTGGTCGAACTCTGGGACATGGGCAGCGGCCGCACCAGGGCAAACCGGGCGCAGCGAGGGTCGTTCAAGCAAGCGCCAGTGTAGTCCGTGTGGCCCCGGACCTGTGTGACGCAAAGATCAGCCTGATGACGTGTGGGCTTGTTTGCGTCAAGCTGGGTGCGAGGCGAGGGCGGTAAGCTAGGCGCATGCGTTTTGAACACCTCATCGAAATCAATGCCGCCCCGGGTGCCATGGGCGTGGTGGTGCCCACCTTCACCCCAGAACAGCTCTGGCAGGGCCTGATGCTGAAGGTGCGCGAGCCGCAGCGCTTCCCCATGGGGCCTGAGCGCTGCACCGTGCAGGACGAAGGCGATGGCCTGTTGCGGCGCGAGCAGGTCTACGGCCCGCACACCCTGGTCGACCACATCCGCGTGACGCCGCAGCGCGCCCTGCAGTTCACGCCCGAGGCCCACGGCGACACCACGCCCATCCAGCTGACGGTCACCATCGAGGCGCCCAACGACGCCCAGCTGCTGCTGCGCTATGTCTACGAGGCGGTGGGGGCGCAAAGCGCGGAAGAGGCCTACTTCAACGACTACCGCTACAGCGCCTGGCTGGCCCACGACCGCGACACCGTGCGCACCCTGCGCCAGTGGCTGGTCGAAGGCGGGCTCACACCCTGAGGGCGGCGGTGGCCTCCTTGCGGGGGGCTTGATCACTGCGGACGGCGCATGCGGGCAGGCGCACGGAGAAGCGTGAACCCACCCCCGGCTCGCTGTGAACGCCGACGCTGCCTTGCATGCGGGTGACCAGCTGCTGCACGATGTACAGCCCCAGACCGGTGCCTTCCACACTGCCCAGGGTGGCCGCTTCCAGGCGTTTGAAGGGTTGAAACAGCTCCTGGAGGTCTTGCGGCCCCATGCCGGCCCCGGTGTCGGACACCTCGATCAGCACGCAGGCCTCGGCCCCCTCGTCTTCGGCGCGGGCCAGCACCGTGACCCGCCCGCCCGGACGGTTGTACTTGCAGGCGTTGCTCAAGAGGTTGACCACCACCTGCTGCAGCCGCTGCCCATCCGCCAGCGCCAGCGGTGTGTCGTGGGGGCGCTGGTGCTCGATGTGCACGCCGGCTTGCTGCCGCGCGCCTTCGACCAGCGGCAGGCAGGCGGCGATGCAGGCGTTGACGTCGGTGGGCAGGAGCTTGAGGTCGATCACGCCGGATTCGACCTTGCTGAGGTCCATCACGTCTTCCACCAGGCGCAGCAGCTGCTGGCCCGCGCCCAGGATCCATTGCACCTGTTGGCGCTGCTGGGGCGACATGGGGGCCTGGTGGTCCAGCTGCAGCAGTTGCGCGAAGCCCAGCACCGCGTTCAGTGGCGTGCGCAGCTCGTGGCTCAGGCGCGACAGGAAGGCCCGCTGGGCCTCGGCCACGCGCTGGGCGGCATCGCGCTGGCTGGCGTGCTCGGCGCGCAGCACCTCTTCGCTGACGTCGCGCACCACGCCCACGCCACGGCCCGCGGCCAGGCCCGAGCGCAGGTCGATGCGGCCGATGCTCTCCAGGTGGCGCACCTCGCCGTCGCCGGTGACCAGCCGGTAACGCACCTGGAAGATGTCGCCGCCTCGCACGGCCGCGTCCACGCGATGCCCCACCTGATCGCCATCGGGTGGCACCATGCGTTCATGCAGCAGGCGCCGGTTGACGGTCACAGGCAGGGGCCCCAGGTCGTGCATGAGGGCGGTGCGCGCGTCCATGTGCACTTCGTTTTTGAGCATGTCGAACTGGTAGAGGCCCAGCTGCGCCGTCTGGGCGGCCAGTTCCCACTGGCGGTGGGCCTCGCGGGCATGGTGCTCGTGGCGCCGCAGCTGGTGCAGCACCTGCCGCATCCACCAGGCAAAGGCCAGGGTCATGAGCACAAAGGCCCCGCCCAAGCCACCCATCAGGATCAACTCGGTCTGGCGTGCCGCACGGCCCAGGTGGCTGCTGAAGCGCAGCTCCTGCGTCTGCAGGGCGAGGCCCAGCTGGTTCACGCGTTGCAGGCCGGGCTCCAGTTGCTGGGGCGGCAGCTGCGCCATGACCATCGGGCGCATGCGGGCTGCTTCCTGACGCAGCAACTGGATCAGGGCGTCGCCTTCGGTCCAGGCCTGCAGCGCGTCACGGAAGAGCCAGCGGTCGCCGAACCACAGGAAGAGCCGGATCATGCTGTCGATGTCATCGGGGTGGTTGCCCCCAAAAAGCAGGCCGGCCCGGGCGCGTGAGCGGTCGGGCGTGGGCAGCATGAGGGCTTCGCGGGCCTGGCGGTCGCCTTCGGGCACGGCCAGGGCGGCTTCAAACTCGGCGTAATCCAGCGGGTTGCGGCTCACCGAGAAGTCACGCAGGTGCTGCACGGCCGTGGCGCGGCCCTTGGACCACAGGCTTTCACCGCCAACGTAGGCCCGCACGGCGCCCAGGACGTAGATGCTGGCCGTGGCCAGCAAGGTCAGCGCGCCCAGCACCACCAGCGTAGGCACCAGCACGCGCAGTGGCAGCCGTGGCGGGGGCTGGTGCGGGTCATCCTCAGCCATGTGGGCTACGTCCCCTTTGTCATCCAGGTCGATGTCCGGCATGGTTGGCGCTCTGGCCCGGTGGGTCAAGTGGGTAACCACCCTGACCTGTCGTCCATGCCGTGCCTGCTGTGGCACTTTGCCTGAACTTTGCCCCCCCTGATGGTCGCGTCAGGACTTCAGGGGCAAGGCCGGGGCAGCACGGCGTGGGGCAAGGTCATCGGGCCGGTGGCTGGGCCGGCCTGGTCGGCTTGTGCCGCCCTGGCCGTCCGGATGGCCACTTGCAAGGCGGGCAGCGCCTCGCGCATGGCGTCGCGGGTGCTGCCCAGGCCGCGCACCACACACACGGCCGCGGGGCCACAGGCCGCGGCCTGGGCCACGTCGGCCGGGGTGAGCAGGCCGCCGATGGCCACCACGGGCACGGGGCTGTGGGCCACCCACCAGCGCAGGTTGTCCGTGCCCTGGGGCAGCCAGGGCATGTCCTTGGTGGTGGTGGCCTGCACCGGGCCACAGGCGATGTAGCTGGCGCCGCAGCCGGCGGCACGCGCCAGCTCCCACAGGCTGTGCGAGCTCAGGCCCAGCATCAGACGCGGAGCGGCGGTGCGCAAGCGCTGGAGGAATGCCGTTGGCAGCGTCGACAGGTCTTCCTGGCCCAGGTGCAGGCCGATGCCTGTGCCTGTGCCTTGCCGCCCGATGGCGTCCAGCAGCGCTTCGCCATGGTCGTTGACGACAAGCTGGGTGCCGTCGGTGCGTGCCAGGGCAAGCACCCCGTCGAGCAAGGCCTCGCGTTCGGCGGCCGGCAGGGCGGAGAGGTCACGCTTGTCGCGCCACTGCACGCAGCGCAGGCCCACAGCCAGGGCATCGGCCAGGCGGTCGGTGTCGGGCACGATGGCGTAGAGGCCATCGGCGGGTGGGGTGTAGGGGGCAAAGGCCTGGTGGCCGGGCTCGCACGCCCAGGGCAGGGCGGTGCCGATGCCCAGCCAGGGCCAGGGCAGGCCGCCTTGGGCGGGCGTCTGCCACAGGCGCAGCACGGGGGTCTTCACCGGGCCCCGCCCCTGGCCCGCCGGGTGGCCCTGTGACAAGGCCTGGCGCGTGAGCACATTGGCCAGCACGGCCGCGTCGGCGGCCACATGGCCCAGCGCCAGGGCGCAGGCCACGGCGGTGGCATGGGTGCAGCCGGTGCCGTGGTGGTGAGGCGTGTCCACGCGCGGGGCCACCAGCCAGCCCTGGGCGTGAGGGGTGTCCAGCCAGTCCATGCACCAGCGGCCTTGGGGGTCGTCGCCGCCGGTGATCAGCACGGCCTGGGTGCCTTGCCCGCGGGGTTGGGCCGCCAGCGAGGCCCAGTCCTGGGTGACATCGTCGGTGCGCAAGCCGGCCAGGGCCAGGGCCTCGCGGCGGTTGGGGGTGATCACCGTGGCGCGGGGCAGCAGCCAGTCGCGGTAGGCCTGCACGACGGCCTCGCTGGCAAAGGGGGCGCCGCCAGCGCTGGCTTTGAGCACCGGGTCCACGACCAGGGGCAGGTGCTGGTGCGGGCCGATGCCGGGTGGGGCATGGGCGCGCAGGCGGTCTACCCATTGCGCCACGACCTGGATCAGCTCGACGCTGCCCAGCAGGCCGGTCTTGATGGCGCGCGGCGGCAGGTCGGTGGACAGGGCTTGCAGCTGGGCGTGCAGCACCTCTGGCGCCACCGGGTGAATGGCCACCACACCCTGCGAGTTCTGCGCGGTGAGGCAGGCGGCCACGGGGCACAGGTGCAGGCCCAGGGCGTCGGCGGCGCGCTGGTCGGCACTCAGGCCGGCGCCACCTGCCGGGTCCAGCCCGGCGATGCTCCAGATGACCGGCCGAGGGGCCGCCGACAGGGGGGCCTGGCTCACAGCAGCACGAAGGGTTGACCGCCCACTGGCGTGGAAGCCACGGCCACATCGCTGGTAGGCATCAGGCCTGCCAGGCGCCCCTGTCGACCGCCCTCGACGGCTTGCGCGAAGGCGCGCGCCATGCGCACCGGGTCGGCAGACTGCGACACGGCCGAGTTGAGCAGCACGGCGTCCATGCCCAGCTCCATGGCCGCGGCGGCATGCGAGGGCGCGCCCAGGCCCGCATCGACGATCAGGGTGATGTGGGGCAGGCGGGCGCGCAGGGTGCGCAGCGCCCAGGGGTTGAGCAGGCCCAGGCCGGAGCCGATGGGCGCGGCCCAGGGCATGAGGATCTGGCAGCCGGCGTCGACCAGGCGCTGGGCGCTGACCAGGTCATCGGTGCAATAGGGCAGCACGGTGAAGCCGTCGCGGTTGAGCTGGCGCGCGGCTTCGACCAGCTCGAAGGGGTCGGGCTGCAGGGTCTGCTCGTCACCCACCACTTCGAGCTTGATCCAGCTGGTGTCCAGCAGTTCACGCGCCATGTGGGCCAGGGTGATGGCTTCTTGCGCGCTGCGGCAGCCTGCAGTGTTGGGCAGCAGGTGGGCGCCGCGTTCGCGGGCGGTGTCGCGGATGATCTGCACGAAGCCGTTGTCGCCGCCCACCGCCAGGGTGCGCTTGAGGCCCAGGGTCAGCACCTGGCTGCCGGAAGCTTCGATGGCCTGGCGCAGCACGGCGGGGGAGGGGTAGCCAGCCGTGCCCAGCAAAAAGCGGCTGGCGAGGGTGACGTCACCTACTTGCCAGGTGTCTGGCGTGGTGTCTGCCGAATTCATGGGCCTCAGCCTCCGGTGATCGGTGAAAAGCACAGCACGGTGTCGCCTGGGTTCAGGGCCAGGCCGGCGCGCGCGCTGCGGGCCACGAACTGGCCGTTGACGGCGGTGGCCACCTGCTCGGGTGTGGTCTCGCGGCCGTTCAGGATGCGGGCCACCGCGTCGCTCAGGGTGCAGCCGGCGGGCAGTTGCACATCGCCTTGCTCGGTGTGGATGATGAAGGTGTCTGGCGTGGCCATGTTGGCGGTGGTCAAGGATGCGGTTCTGGCGGCTTCAGGCGGCCTCGCGCGGCAAGCCGGCGCTCAGGCCGGGCAGGGCCGGCCACCCCATGGCGGCCAGGCCTTCTTGCGCCAGCGAGGGCCCCAGCAGCCAGCCGTGGCGGTACAGGCCATTGAGGCGCAGCAGGCCGCTTTCGGCCTGGCACAGGGGGCGGTGGTCGGGCAGGGCCGGGCGCAGGTTCACGTCCAGCTTGAGGATGCGGGCCTCGGCCAGGGCCGGGAAGATGCTGTGGGCGGCGGCCATGAGTTCCACGGCGCTGCGCAGCGACACCGGCGAGCGGTCTTCGCTTTCGATCTCGCTGGCGCCGATGAGCACGCGGCCATCGCCCCGGGGCACGATGTAGACGCGGTGGCGCGGGTGCAGCAGGCGCACGGGCCGCTGCAGACGCAGTTCGGGGGCGTGCAGCCACACCACCTCGCCACGCACGCCGCGCACGTCCATGGCGGGGCGTGCGCCCACGCCGCGGGTGTCGATCACGGTGTCGAACTCGTGGGTCTGGCCGTCGTGGGTGCGCAGGCGCCCCGGCGTCAGCTCGTCCACCGGGGTGGACCAGTGCCAGCGCACGTTGGGGGCCCCATCGTGCAGGCCCATGAGCGTGCCGGCCGTGTCGATGTGGGCCTCGCCGGGCAGCCACCAGGCGTGCAGCGGGCCCTGGCTGCCGTGCAGGTCGGGCTCCAGCTGGACCAGGGCGGCCTCCTGCAGGGGCTGGGCGTTGACGGCGCCGCCCGCTTCGACGTGCAAAGCATGGGCTGCTGCCTGGAAGCCCCGGTCCAGCGCAGCCTTTTGCAAGCGGGCCAGCACGCGCTGGGCCGCGCCCAGGTCGCTGCCATGGGCCACCAGCAGGCTGCCCTGGCGCTGGCACAGCGCGGGCTGGCCCAGGGCCTCGGTCACGGCGGCCCAGCAGGCGATGCCTGACCAGCCGCGCGCGGCCACGTCGGGCTCGGCGTTGTCCAGTTCGGCCAGGGGGCTGAGCATGCCGGCGGCGGTGAAGCCGGCGGCGCCCAGCCCATCCCACAGCGGCGTGGCCTGCGGGGCGGGGTCGAAGACGGCCACCCGCCAGCCCTGGCGGCTCAGGTGCCAGGCCAGCAGCCGGCCCAGAAGGCCGGCGCCAGCGATGCCGATGTCAGCTCGGGCCATGGTCGGACCTCCGCTGGCCTCAGGCCGGCTTGATGGGGATGTAGAGCTCGCCGCCCACCTGCTTGAACTCTTGCGACTTGGCGGCCATGCCCTGGGTCAGCGCGTCCGACTCACCCACGCCTTGTGCCGCGGCAAAGTCGCGCACCTCTTGTGTGATCTTCATCGAGCAGAACTTGGGGCCGCACATCGAGCAGAAGTGCGCCACCTTGGAGGCATCCTTGGGCAGCGTCTCGTCGTGGAAGTCGCGGGCGGTTTCCGGGTCCAGCCCCAGGTTGAACTGGTCCTGCCAGCGGAAGTCGAAGCGCGCTTGCGACAGCGCGTCGTCGCGGGCGCGAGAGCCCGGGTGGCCCTTGGCCACGTCGGCCGCGTGCGCCGCGATCTTGTAGGCGATCAGGCCTTGCTTGACGTCGTCGCGGTTGGGCAGGCCCAGGTGCTCCTTCGGGGTGACGTAGCAGAGCATGGCCGTGCCCATCCAGCCGATCATGGCCGCACCGATGGCGCTGGCGATGTGGTCATAGCCGGGTGCGATGTCGATGGTCAAGGGGCCCAGCGTGTAGAAGGGCGCTTCGTGGCAGACCTTGAGCTGCTCGGTCATGTTGGCCTGGATCATGTGCATGGGCACGTGGCCAGGGCCTTCGATCATGGTCTGCACATCGTGCTTCCAGGCGATCTGCGTGAGCTCACCCAGGGTGTGCAGCTCGGCGAACTGGGCCTCGTCGTTGGCGTCAGACAAGCAGCCCGGGCGCAGGCCATCGCCCAGCGAGAAGCTCACGTCATAGGCCTTCATGATCTCGCAGATCTCTTCGAAGTGCGTGTACAGGAAGTTCTCTTTGTGGTGAGAGATGCACCACTTGGCCAGGATCGAGCCCCCACGCGACACGA
>CANBQJ010000052.1 GCA_947371645.1 Burkholderiales bacterium
ATCCGCAACGGCCAGCGCCTCAACCGCCTGGACCGCAAGAAGGTGCAGCTGCTGCAGCGCGAAACCCAGCTGGAGCGCCGCATGTACGACGGCCGGGTGACCGCCTCGCTGGTGCTCGATGACGTGCGCGCCGGTGACCTGATCGACTACGCCTACACCATCGATGGCGACAACCCGGTGTTCGATGGCCGCTACTCGGATGTCGACTGGCTGGCCGCCATGCGTGGCCCCGCGGCAGTCGTGCAGTACCGCGTGCTCTACCCCGCAGACCGCAAGCTGCAGCTGCGCGCCGGCCCGGCCGATGCCCAGGTCACCCAGCGCGATGTGGGCAAGCAGCGCGAGCTGCTGATCCGGCGCAGCAAGGTGCCCATGCTGCACTTCGACCCCAACGCCAGCTTTGCCGCCGTGCTGCCGCACCAGATCCAGCTCAGCGAATTCGCCGACTGGGGCGACGTGGCCCGCTGGGGCACCCGCATGTTTGCGCCACCCGAAGGCGCCACGCCCTTGCTGGACAAGCAGGTGGCCGACATCCGCACAGCCAATGCCGCCCCCGCCGACCAGGTGCTGGCCGCGCTCAAGCTGGTGCAGACCGAGGTGCGCTACTTTGGCAATGAGTTCGGTGTGGGCAGCCACAAGCCCACCTCACCCGAAAAGGTGCTGGCCCAGCGCTTTGGCGACTGCAAGGACAAGACCTTGCTGCTGGTCACGCTGATGCGCAAGCTGGGTATCGATGCCCAGCCGGTGCTGGTGTCCACCCAGTTCCGCCAGAACCTGGGCCGCGTGCTGCCCTCGCCGCTGGCCTTCGACCACGTCATCGCGCAGGTGCGTCTGGATGGCCAGAGCTACTTCCTGGACGGCACCCGCGCCCACCAGACGGGCAAGCTGGCGGCGCGCCAGGCCATTGGCCTGATGCAAGGCCTGCCGCTCAACGCCGACACCACCGCCCTGGCCACCCTGCCCCAGCCGTTTGACCAGCTGCGCTTTGACGTGAAGGACCACTTCACCGTCACCCAGTTCAAGGACGACGTGCAGCTGGAAGCCCGCATCACCTACCGCGGCGACCTGGCCGAAGGCCTGCGCGAATCCCTGGCGACGCTGGCCCTGGCCGACATCGAAACCAACCTGATGCAGCCCTACCAGCGCAGCTACCCCAAGATCCAGAAGGTGGGTGCGATGACGCTGGAGCCGGTGGAGGGCGAAGACGCGGTCACCGCCGTGCTGCACTTCACCGTGCCTGACTTCTGGCGCTTCCCAGAGCAGAAGATGCTGGTGGGCGACACCTTCCAGTGGGCGCTCGTGGAAGCTACACGCGTGGGCCGCGAGAACACCCGCGTGGACGACCTGGCCCTGGCCTACCCCGGCATCCACCGCCACGCGGTGCGCATCGACTACCCCGTCGACGTCAACCAGCCGGCCGACAACCACTTCGAAGACAAGGATGCACGCCTGACCATGCGCCGCAACCTGCACGTGACGCCGCGCAGCCTGCAGCTGGACAGCGAGGTCGTGCTGGGCCAGGCCGAGCTGCCCGCCAGCCAGCTGGCCGCCTACCAGAACCAGTTCAACAAGCTGATCCCCTACTTCGGGCTGACGGTGAACGTGCCGGCCGTTTCACCGCCGCGCCTGGACAAGCTGCGCACCGAGCTCAACCAGCTGGACGAGGCCGTGCAGCGCAAGCGCGTGGACGCCAGCACCGCCACGCAGGTGCAGGCCCTGGTCAAGCTCAAGCTGCTGAACGCGCAGATCGACGAAGGCCGCCTGCCGCCCAAGTTGCTGGCGCAGGCCCTGTACAGCCGTGGCACGCAACAAGACCACCTGGGCCACCTGGCTGAAGGCGCTCAGGACTTTGCCCAGGCCCTCAAGCTGGACCCGGACGCCAGCGAAGCCCAGGCCGCCGCCGCCCGCAACGCCGTGCTCGCGGGCCACTTGAGCGAAGGCAAGCTGATGGCCAGCCAGATGCTGGCGCGCAATGAGGGCGACCACGACGTGCGCTTCACCCGCGCCATGGCCGAGGTCTACAGCAAGGAGTTCGACGCCGCCCGCCAGGACCTGGAGCGCATGTTGCAAGACCCGTCACAGGTGCGCCTGGGCTACCCGCTGATCTGGCTGTCGCTGCTGCCTGCACAGGCTGGCCGCACCGTGGACCTGAAAGCCATCCCCGACGACCAGCTGGCCACCGACTGGCCTCGCCCGCTGGTGGACTGGGCGCGTGGCCGCAGCGATGGCGACGCCCTGTTGCAGGCCGCTCGCAACGGCAAGACACCCAGCGAGCACCTGTGCGAGGCCTACTACTACCTGGGTGAGCGCGCCCTGCTGGAGGGCGACACGCGCCAGGCGCTGAGCTACTACCGCAAGGCCGTGGACCAGCACGTGGTGGAGTTCGTCGAACACGCCTGGGCGGTGCAGCGCCTGCAGACCCTGCAACACTGAGGCACAGGCTTCACGAAGCCTTGCGCCAGGCCAATTCCGTGGCCACTTCACGCTCCACCGACAGCCGCAAGATGACGCGGGTGCCCAGGCCGGGTGCACTGTCCACCGCCAGGCGGCCGCCCATGCGGCGCGCCCGCGACGCCATGTTCAGCAGGCCGTGGCCATTGCCGCGGTGGCGCACATCCATGCCGCGGCCGTTGTCTTCGACACGCACGATGATGTCCTTGTCATGGTGGTGAATGCCCACGCGCAACTGGGTGGCCTGGGCATGCTTGATCACATTGGTCAGGGCTTCCTGCAACAGGCGCAGGAACTGCAAGGCGTCTGTCGGCTGCAACCAGGCGAGTTGCGGCAATGGGCCCACGTCCCAGTCGACCTGCAAACCGGCCAGCACCAGGCGCTTGCCCAGGCGGTGACGCAAGCTGCCCAGCAAGAGGCCCAGGTCCTGCCCTGAGGGCTCCATGGACTCGATGACCATGCGCAGGTCATCGAGGCACTCCCGCAGCATCTGCGCCACCTCTTGCGGCGGCATGGGCCGGCGCTCGACCATGGCCAAGGCGGTGATCAGCGATGAGCCCACGCCATCGTGCATGTCGCGCATCAGGCGCTGGCGCTCGTTCATGCGGGTCTCAGCCTGCTCGGCATCTCGCAGGCGGGCATGGCTGCGCTCGATGTCCTGGCGCTGCAAGGCCACGCGCTGCGCCAGATCCTGGTTGAGCGCAGCCAGCTCGTCCAGGGTGCCCAGATGGCGCCGGTGCAAGGCATACAGGTAAGCGCCCGTGAAGCCCAGGGTGATCAGCGGCACCAGCATGACGCTTTCAACCGGCGCCACCGTCAGCAGCATCAGCACGTCGTGCAGCCCGAAGGCCAGGCCCAGCCAGAACAGCAGCGTGAGCAGCCTGAACTCGCGGCTGGCCTGGGCGCGCCAGGCATCGCGCGTCATCACCGAGGTGCTCACGGCCGCGACGCCCAGCACCAGGCCATACTCCACCAGCGTGGTCTCGACCGGCCACTGCAGCCAGGGCATGGCCACCACGGTCAAGGCCACGGCCAGTCCCAGCAGGGCGCGCTCCACGCGCGGGTAAAGCCAGGGCATGAAGCGGTAGGCAAAGCAGAAGGTCAGCACCAGGAACCAGGGCGGCGTGGCCTTGGCCAGCCACCAGAACCATCCCGCCCACACGGCGTCATCGGGCACGGGCCACCACAGGTGCAGGTTGCGCAAGGCCCACACCAGCGCGCACAGGGTGAACAGCAGGTAGCTGGTCTCCTGGCGCTGGCGCAGCCAGGCACCCAGCGAGAACAGGCCCAGCACGACGATGGTGAGGCTCACCACCTGCGGCAAGGTTTGTTGCAAGCCCACCCGTGCGGCCCAGCGTGGCATCAGCGCGCGGCTGGGGCCCAGCCAGATGCTGGACAAGGCACGTGGTGTGCCCTGGGCATGGGGCAGCGCCAGGGCCAGTTGCACCGCCGGTGAGCCAGCCTGGGCCGGGCTTGCGGCCACCCTGGCACAGGCCTGATCGGTCTGCTGCGCCTGCGCATCGGGCAGGGCCCACCACACGGGCTGGTTCCAGACCCCGGCCCCCTGGCCGCGCTGGTCGTGCAACAACGTCCAGTGGTCCGAGGCCGCCTGCCAGAACAGGTGCAGGCCGCCGTTGGGCGCACGCGGCACGTAAACAACCATCGGGTCGTCAAGGCCATGCGCTTGAGCGCGGCGGTCACTCGCCCAGGCCACACAGTCGATGGCCACGCGGTACCAGACCCATTCGACGCCCCTGGGGGCATGCACATCGGCCTGCAGGTCGTGCGCATCGGCGTCAGGCAAGGTCACCGGTGACCAGGCCGGCTCATCGGGCGGGCCCATGCCCGAGACCGCCGGCAGCGGCAACGGGTGACCAGGAGACAGGAAAGGCCCGGACACCGTGGTGCCTGGCCAGCCCTGCTGGGCACGCCAGGCCATTTGGAGGTGCTGCACTGCCCACGCGGGCATGCAGGCAAGCACGAGCAACGCGGCCAGCCAGAGGCGGGCGCGCGCACCAGTGCTGCACGTCAGATTGGCCGGCATCCGATTCCCTTTGCTGCCAGGCTTGCGTCTGGATCCAACACGCAGGAACTTCTGCATCAACCCTTGCCAAGGGTGAAGGCGTCTGCTGTGCGATCCGCTCACTCAGGCAGCAATGTATCCCTTTGGAAAACCGCACGCACGCTGGTCTTCCCCACTGCGCCCAAGCCGCTCAGGACGCGCTGATCTTGCTGATGTAGCGCCGACCCTGGTCGTCTTGCGCAACCAGCCACAGCGTGTAGGCCACGGCGTCGCCAGGGACGCTGCTGAAAGCCGACAAGGTCAGGGTGTGCGCCGCCAGGGGTTGCACGGTGACCGCATGGATCACCGGGGCGGTGGCGGTGGACGTGATCACGGCGCGGACTTCGACCATGCGCTTGTCCGGGTTGGCGGCGGCCCAGGTGTTCCAGCTCAGGGTCAGGCCGGCCGTGAAGTCATTGATGGTCAGCGGTGTGGTGCTGGAAAGCCCGTCGGGCAAGGGGTAGGCCGCAGCGTCCGTGGTGGACGGCATGTCGGTGGTCAGCACGGTGCTGTTGTCTTCGTTGCCTGCCACCAGGGTGAGGGTCTTCAGGCCGTAGCGGGCCCCGGGCACCGCGTCTGAGTTGCCGATCCAGCCCACTGAATTGGCCGTGGTGGCGGAAGTGAGCACCTGATCAGCGATCAAGTCGCCTGTGAGCACGCCGGTGGTGCCGCTGCCCGAGGCACACATGACGCTGGTGTTGCAATAGTAAAAGGGCAGAGAGTAGCCATTGGGCAGTTGCAGGGTGGCGCCCATGAAGGCCGTGGAGCCAATGACCACCTGCACACCCTGCCCCAGGTGGGGTGTCGCGCTGCTGTCGAGCACGCCCACAGGCGTCCACACCGCCCAGGTGACGGGGTAGATGGCCCAAGGGGTCTGCCGCCCGTTGCCCAGCAAGGTCCAGCCGGTGGCGGTCGCGTAGTTGACCACCATGCTGAAAACGCCCTGCACGCCGCCCGCACCGTCACGGACCAGGGCGGCTGCGCGGATCTGGCTGCAGCCTTTGACCGGCAGGGTGGTGTCCAGGCAGCCCAGCACTTGCCAGCGGCTGATCTGGTAGCCCACCGTGCCCCAGTTCGCCAGCATGGTGGCGACGCTCAGGCCATCCAGGCTGTCCTGGTAGGTGTAGGCGCTGTTGAACACACCCAGCGCGGCGATCTCGTTGGCCGAGCTGTGCGCGGCGATGGCGGCGTTGAGGCTGGCGCTCAAGGCGTCGAGCGTGGTCAGGTAGGGCATCAAGGCCGTGTTGCCGGTGGTCGCCACCAAGGTGGACGTGATGACGCCGGCATTGGTGATCGCCGGCGTGCTGGCCGCCAGGCCCGTTCGCGCCGCGGCCAGGTCCACGCTGACTTCGCTGGCGCCCGGCACGATCAGGCGGTTGCTGATCTGCATGAGCACCTTGCCCGCCAGGTTGGTGGTGAAGCGCAGGCGGATGCTTTCCAGGGCGATGTCCAGGCCGGTCTTGTTGGCCGCGAAGGTGGCGTCCTTCATGAAGTCGACGTTGGCCAGCGTGGTCAGCTTGCCGTCCGCCAGGTTGGCTTTCACCACCGTCTTCAACCAGGTCTGCGCGGCCGCCAACGCGGCCGAATTGGCCAGCACCGTCCACTGCCCGTGGAGTGCGCTGGCGTTGACGAAGTGCTTGCGGGGCTGGTCGCCCAGCAACAGGGCCGTGACGGCGGTGCTGAGGTTGTTCACATGGGCCACCGTGCGGGCGTTCGTGCCTGAGGTGAGCGTGGGCACCACGGTGTAGAGCAGCAGGGGCAGGCCGGCCATGTCCACGCCGCTGGCCTGCACCAGCAGGGGCAAGGTCACCGTGGTGGTGGTGAGGGTGGCGGTGTAGCTGCCATCGGCCAGGCTGGCGACGCCCGTGCCCACGGCCGCACCGCTGCTGTCGACCACCGACACGGTGGCACCCAGCATGGGGGCGCCGGCCGCCACGATGCCGGTGAGCGTGGCCGCCGTGCCGGTGTCGGTGCTGCCACCGCCGGACGAACCACCGGTGTTCGTGGCCGAGCCACCGCCCCCGCCGCAAGAGGTCAGGACAGTGGCCACCACCAACAGCCAGGCCAGGCTGAGCGTTCGCGCTCGGGTCCACCAAACAATCATGCCAACACCTCGGTGCCACGCGCACGAACGCGCAGCTTTGAGGCATTGTGGCCAGGGGCCGCTGGCGTGCAGCCCAGGAAAAAAACGCCTTATCTTGCCTAGTTCACGGCCTTGTTCACAGCCCTTGCGGCCAGCACGGTGCTGATCTCCTGCTGGGTCTGGCCGGCGCCGCTGGCGGGCACGCTGTCGCCCGTGCGCGAGGTGATCTCGCCCAGCTTGTGCAGTACCTGCTCGGGCGCATCGGCGCCCGCGCCCACGTAAACACCTCGCGTCAGCGCGATGTGGGTGGACGCCACCACGCCCGCGCCCGCATTCAGCACGGTGCGTGTGGGCGCCTCGTCGCTGGCCAGCAGCAGCAAGGCCGGCGTGACGCTCTCGGGCGTGAGCAGGGCCAGCACGTCGGGCGGCATCAGGTCTTGCGTCATGCGGGTGGCGGCGGTGGGCGCCAGGCAGTTGACGCGCACGTTGTACTTCTCGCCTTCCAGCGCCAGGGTCTGCATGAGGCCGACCACGCCCATCTTGGCCGCGCCGTAGTTGGCCTGGCCAAAGTTGCCGAACAGGCCGGACGAGGACGTGGTGAACACGATGCGGCCGTGGCCCTGCGCCTTCATGATCTCCCACACGGCCTTGGCGCCATAGAAGGCGGCCATGAGGTGCACGTCCACGACCTGGCGGATGTCGTCCAGCGTCATCTTGCTGAAGGACTTGTCGCGCAAAAAGCCGGCGTTGTTGACCAGGATGTCCACCCGGCCCCATGCCGCCATCGCCTGGTCGACCATGGCCTGGACGGCCTGCGGGTCGGTCACCGAGCCGGCGTTGGCGATGGCTTCACCGCCAGCGGCGCGGATCTCGGCCACCACCTGCTCGGCCGGGCTCAAGGCGGGGCCGCCCGCCACCGAGCCGTCTCGGGCAGCGCCCAGGTCGTTGACCAGCACCTTGGCGCCCCGGGCAGCCAGCTGCAGGGCGTGGCTGCGGCCCAAGCCGCCTCCGGCACCGGTGACGATGGCCACGCGGCCGTCAAAACGAAGGGACATGGCGGCGGCTGAACTCATGGTGAAGGCTGCAAAAGGGGCAAAAGGGTGAACAGCCGACATCATCCGCCATGCGGGAGTGCGTGAAAACCCTTGGATGCGGGCGTGCAGATCTCACGTCAAAGCCCAGTCCTGTCGCCGCCGATGCCTTGCTGTCGCACTGACGTATACGTCAACCAACACTCGCGTCCGTAAACTGGTATCAAGACGTATCCGATTTGGATACAGATTCGGCAGTCCCAGGAGACCAGACATCATGAGCGGCAAGCCCACTTACACGCCCAACCCCATCGTGCCCCGCGAGCACCTGGACTTCAAGCTGGACGCCAACACCCCCCGGTGGTGGTACGGCGGCCTGCCCTTCCAGACCCGCCTGTTCGACGGCATGCAAGCGGCCTTTCCAGATGGCGAGCGCTACTTCATCACCAGCGTGCGCGCCTTCCGCACCCAGGTCAGCGACCCCCAACTGGCCATGGACGTGAAGAACTTCATGCGCCAGGAAGGCCAGCATGGCATCGCGCACACGCACTACAACGACCTGCTGCGCCAGCAGGGCTGCGAGGTGGACACGATCATCCGCGACGCCAAGGCCTTGTTCGCCAGCTATGAGAAGAAGTACTCCAACGAATACAACCTGGCGCTGACCGCTGCGTTCGAGCACTTCACGGCCATGATGGCGCAGATGCTGTTCGAATCGAAAGACGTGATGGGCCCCGCAGACCCTGCTGTGCGGGCCATGTGGGCCTGGCACGCCATCGAAGAGATGGAACACAAGGCCGTGTGCTTTGACGTGATGCAGAAGGTGGCCAAGGTGGGCTACTTCAAGCGCTCGGCGGCCATGGTGCACGCGCTGTACAAGGTGGTGGTTGATTCGATGCGCCTGACCAACCTGCTGCTCAAGGGCGATGGCTTCAACCTGCCGCAACGGCTGTGGCTGTGCACCAAGGGTGCCTGGTGGCTGTATGGCTACAAGGGCGTGTTCGCGCGCAATGCCGGCGCGATGATGGCCTACTTCAAGCCCGGCTTCCACCCCTGGCAGCACCAGGCCATCCACAGCTATGGCGTGTGGGTGCAAACGTTTGAGACCACGGGCGACGCACAACTCGCGGGTGCTGCCATGTTCCAGGCTGCGCACTGATTCACGAGCACAACGGTCCTTGACTTGAACAGATGGCGCGTGGTCGCCCGCCCATCTGCGCTTTCTTCACGGCCAGCCCCTTTTGAGGCCGTCCAGCGGCTACATGCGGCTACAAACAGGCAAGTGACGCTCTTTACAATGGCTCACCGTTGATGGAGCCACGCGCCACCCGATGTCAGACCCAGATCATTTCATTGCCCGCGTCCCGGGCATCCAGTACGGTGTACTGGACACGCTGATGGGATACGCCGTGCGACGCGCGCAGATCCGGATGTACGAAACGTTCATCGCTGCACTGGAACCGTGGCGCATCACACCGCCTCGTTTTTCTGCGCTGGTGATCGTGTCGCTCAACCCGGGCCTGAAGCTCACACAACTGGCCAAGATCATGGGCATCGCGCGCTCCGGTGCGGTGATCCTGGTGGATGCGCTCGAAGAGATGGGCTACATGGCCCGCATGCCCGTGCCTGAAGACCGCCGCGCCTTCAGCCTGGTGCTGACCGACAAGGGCGAAGCAGACCTGCAAGCCATCACGCAGGCCGTGGTCACGCAAGACCAGGAAGCCACGCGCATGCTGGCCAGCGACGACCAGGTCACCTTGCGCGAGATGCTGCTGCGCATCTCTGACGCGGCGGCCTGACGGGCTCATTGGCTCTTCATCACCTGCCCCTGCGGCGGCCTTCAGTGCCGGACCACCGCCAGCACCGTGCGCCAGATCAGGCGCACATCCAGCCACACCGAAGCCTGGTCCACATACTGCGCGGCCAGCGCCAGCTTGTGCGGCATCACTTCGTGGATGTAGGCCAGCTCCGGGTCCGAGGCCTGGGCGAGGATGCGGCTTTCGTCGCGGTACTCGATGGACGCGATGTCGGTGATGCCCGGGCGCACCGACAAGACCTTGGCCTTCAGCGCGGCGGGGTAGTGCGCCACGTAGCGCGGCACCTCGGGACGCGGCCCCACCAGGCTCATGTCGCCCAGCCACACGTCCAGCAGTTGAGCCAGCTCGTCGAGCTTGGTCTCACGCAGCCATGCGCCCACGCGGGTGATGCGCGGGTCGCGGCCCACGGTGATCTGCAAGCCCGCACCCTCAGGGTTGTGGTGCATGGTGCGGAACTTGTGGATGCGGAACACGCGGCCATGGCGGCCGACCCGCTCCTGCCGGTAGAACACCGGCCCACGTGAATCCAGCTTGACGGCCAGCGCGATGCCCAGCAGCACCGGCGAGAGCATCAGCAGGCCGATGCTGGAGAGCACGACATCGAAGGTGCGCTTGATGACCACGGGATCGACTTCGGGAAGCCCGTTCAGCGGCCCAGGGCCTTGCGCACCGCGGCGATCACGCGCTCGACATCGGCGTCGGTCATGCGGGTGTACAGCGGCAAGGTGACCATGCGCTCGTAGGCGCGCTGGCTGTGCGGGAACTGCTCGGGCCGCAGGTCGTAGCGCTCTTTCCAGTAGGGGTGCTGGTGCAGCGGGATGTAGTGCACGCTCACGCCGATGCCGTCTGCAAACAGGCTGTCGATGAAGGCGTCGCGGGTCACCGATTCATCGGCAATGCGGGTCACATACAGGTGCCAGCTGTGCACATCGCCGGCATGCTGCGGGCGCGGGGGCAGGATCAGGGGCAGGTCGGCCAGGGCTTCGTCAAAGCGGCGGGCGATGGCCTCGCGGCGGGCACGGAAGCCCTCGATGCGCTTGAGCTGCTGCAGGCCCAGGGCCGCGGCGATGTCCGTCAGGTTGTACTTGAAGCCAGGCGCCACGATCTCGTAGTACCAGCTGGGCACCTTGGCGGTGAAGCGGTCGAAGGCATCGCGGTTGATGCCATGCAAGCGCATGACCTTGGCGCGTGCGGCCAGGGCCGGATCGCGGGTGACCAGCATGCCGCCCTCACCCGTGGTCATGGTCTTGTTGGCGTAGAAGCTGAAGACGCAGGCGTCGCTGCGCAAGGTGCCGACCGTCTGGCCGCGCCAGGTGGTCGGCAGGGCGTGGGCCGCGTCTTCCACCACCTTCAGGCCATGCTTGTCGGCGATCGCGAAGATGGCGTCCATGTCCACCGACAAGCCGGCGTAGTGCACCGGCATGATGGCCTTGGTCCGGGGCGTGATGGCGGCTTCGATGGCTGCGGGGTCGATGTTGAGCGTGGCCGGGTCGATGTCCACCAGCTTCACGTCGGCGCCCAGGTAGCGCACCACTTCGGCGGTGGCCGTGAAGGTGTGGGTGGTGGTGATGACCTCGTCGCCCGGGCCGATGCCCAAAGCTTCCAGCGCCAGGTGCAGGCCGGCGGTGGCGGAGTTCACGGCGATGGCCTGCAGGCCGCTGTCTGCTTGACCTGGCCCCGCCAGGTACTGGACGAAGGCTTCTTCAAACTGGCGGGCCTTGGGGCCGGTGGTGACCCAGCCCGAGCGCAGGGTGTCGACCACCTCGGCGATTTCTTCCTCGCCGATCTCGGGCAAGGCGAATGGCAGAAACGGCAGGACGGGCGGTTTGGCTTCGGCTTGGCTCATGGCGGGGGTGTCGAGGCGGCGATCGGTGAGGTGAATGGGGCGATGTGGGGCCGTTGCACAGGCAACAGGCTCAGCGGGTGAGGCGGCCATAGGCCGGATCGGGTGCACGGCGCAGGAGCACGTCCAGCCAGCCCCGCAGCGAGCCCAGCCCATACCCCAGGTGGTATGCGGCGATGACATCGGGCAGGTGGTGCCAGGTGCTGATGGCCCGGGCGCGCGTGGGCGGCGCGGCAGGCTGGCTGCCCTCACCTTGCTGCCCTTGCGCGATGCGCGTGCACATGAAGGCCACCGCCGCGCCATACAGGAAGCTCAGCGCAGCCAGGCCACCCGTGCCCAGCAAGGCCAGCCAGATGGCCGGCCAGCGCAGCCCGTGCAGCTTGGGCAAGAGGATGACGCCCAGGCCGCCCAGCGTGCTCATCAGCATCAACAGCAAGAGGCTGGCCACGAACAAGCCTGGGACCAGGTGGCGCAAGGCGGCGGCCTGGCCGTGCTTGCGCATCACAAAGGGCTTCCAGTAGCCGTACTGGCGGTACTGGCGGAAGACATCGCTCACGCGCGCTCGCGGGCAGTAGCTGGAGCGGATGAGGGCCGATTGCCAGATGCGCCCACCACCCCGGTGGATGCGCAGGTTGTGCTCGTCGTCCTGGTTGCGCACCAGTTGCTCATCGAAGCCACCAAAGCGCGCGAAGGTGCTGCGCGGCCAGGCACCCAGGTAGACGGTGTCCACCTCGCCCTCATAGGCCAGGTCGCGCGACAAGGCCCCGCCCGAGACCAGGCTGGACTGGAAGGCCGCCGCCACGGCGCGTTGCACCACGTGTGCCGCGCCATCGGGGGCCTGTGCGCGCCAGGGGCCGCCGACGTTGTCGGCGCCGGTGCGTTGCCAGGTGGCGATGCACTGGGCGATGTAGTCGGCCTCATAGACCGTGTGCACGTCCAGCCGCACGATGAACACGCCCTGCGAGCGCGCGATGCAGCGGTTGAGCCCGCAAGACACGATGCGGCCAGGGTTGTCGATCATGGCGAAGCGCGGGTCACGCTCGGCCCACGCGGCCAGCAGCGGACGTGTGCCGTCATCGCTCTGGCCGTCAGCGATCAGCACCTCCATGCGCCAGCCTTCGGGCAGCTGCTGCGCCGCCACGCTCAGGCAGAAGGCTTCGATGTGCGCCACCTCGTTGCGGCAGGGCACGATGACGCTGACCAGGCCGTCAAGGCCAGGTGCGGCGGCTTCAGGCACGGGGTGCGTGGCCACAGGGCTGGGGGTGTTCAGGGCATCGCTCATGGGTGCAATCGGCCCTCAGCGCGCCAGCGGCCGGGGCCGTTCGCGGCGGGGCACACAGGGCGCCAGGAGCTTCTGGTAGAGGCGCCACATGGCGTCCATCTGGCCACGGCGCGAGGCCTCGCGCACAACCAACGCGCGGTTGTGTTCGCCCATGGCCTGGGCCTGGTCGCGCTGGTCAAAGGCCTGCAGCATGGCGCGGGCCAGTGCGGCCACGTCGCCCGCTGGCACCAGCCAGCCACCGCGTGCGTCCAGCCACTGGCGGTTGGCCGGCAAGTCGGAGGCGATGATGGGCAGGCCGCAGGACATGGATTCGAGCACCGACACCGAGGTGGCGTCGCTGCTGGGCACCGACACGCTGATGCGGCTGCGCTGGATGGCATCGACCATCGCCTGGTCGCCCACCCGGCCGTGCAGCACGACCTGGTCTTGCAGCTGCAGTTGCGCGATCAAGGCCTTCAAGGCATCTGCCTGCGTGCCGCCACCCAACAGGTGCAGGCGGGCGTGGGCCTGCGGCCGCTGTGCCAGCAACTGGGCAAAGGCGCTCAGGATGACGTCGATGTTGTAATTGGGCTCCCAGCTGCGCAGGCTCACCAGCTCGAAACCCGGCGCAGGCTGAGCCGGCGTGAAACGGTCGGTGTCGGCGCCCCAGAGGATCTGGTGGCCCGGCGCGGGCGGGTGGTAGCGGGCGATCTCGTCGAGCATGTCCAGCGAGTCGGCGGTGATGAGGTCGGCGTGGCGCAGCGACCAGCCCACCACCGCGTGCATCAAGCGGCTTTCACGCGGGGTGACGAGGATGTCGCTGCCCCAGGCGGTGAGCACGGTGGGGCGGTCCAGGCCGCAGGCCGCCGCCCACATGCCATAGGACGTGACGTAGTGGCCGTGCACGATGTGCGGGTTGAAGCGCTGGGTCAGCTGACGCACCAGCTTGCGCAACTGCGGCACGGCCAGGAACCAGCCCAGCTTGTCGTTGCCCGGCGCCAGGGAGATGACTTCCCGGGCGCCAGGCACCTCGGCGGGCACGCGGGTGATGACCACGGCCTCGGCGCCTCGTTCCACCGCAGCGGCCACCCAGCGGCGCGTGTGCACGCTCGACGCATCGGCCATGAAGAGGATGCGCAGCTTCTCGCCCGCCTCCGGCGCGCAAGCGCGGTGGTGGCCCGCAGGCAGGGAATCGGCTGCAGCAGCCAGCTCGGCACTCATGACTGACCTTTCGAGGCGGGGTTCCTGGAACGGCCCAAAGCGTTGTCCAGGGCGACACGGCCAGCCCATTGTGCGTAGACGGCGTGCAGTTCAGGGTGAGCGCGCAGCAAGGGGGCGTCGATGTCGCGGCTGTCGCCCAGCACCACGGCCGGCTTGCCCAGGGCAGCCGGGCCGACGATGGCGAAGTCCGGCACGTCACCCGAGACGAAGCTGTAGCCCTGCACGATGACCCCTTTTCCGATGCGCGCGCCCGGCGCGATCACGCTGTGCGGCCCCAGGAAGCTGTAGGCGCCCACATGCGTGGCCCGCCGGACATAGCCCACGGGCTGCGGGTCGCCCAGGTAGCGCCGCCCCATCACCCGCACCGACTTGTGGCTGGAATGGCTGAGCACCGACACGTAGTTGGTCACCTGAACGCCCTCTTCGATCACCAGGCCGTTGGAGCCGTCCAGGCGGTTGAAATGGCCCACGAAGACGTGATCGCCCAGGTAAAGGCCGTCCTGGCCCTCAATGCAGGTGTGGGTGCTCACCCGCGTGTGGGGGCTCCAGCTGCCATCGGTATTGCGCCAGCCATACACCACCCGTGGGCCGGTGAATACGGACAGCAAACGGGCGATGGGGTGTTTGAGGCGCTGAATCAGGGGCGACATGGCCATGCGGGCAAGCAAGTAGACGCTGCACAAGGCAAACTGCTATTGTCTTCGATCGCCGCCCTGCTTTGCATCCCCGATTGGGATCCTGCTGCGCGGCCGCTTCCGCCGTCACCGCATGAACACGCTCGCCACCACCCCCCACCCCCACGATTTCAGCGCCGCGCACACCGTCTTGCGCAACCACATCGACAAGTCGCTGCTGGTGGGCGCCACCTGCGCCGTGTTGCGCGGCCGCGAGTTGCTGGACGTGCACAGCCTGGGCCACGCCGACCGCGAGGCCGAGTTGCCCATGGCCCCCGACCACATCTTCCGGGCGTTCTCCAACAGCAAGCTGATGACGTCGGTGGCCGTGCTGCTGCTGTGGGAGGATGGCCTGCTGGACCTGGACGAGCCGGTGGACCGTTTCGTGCCCCAGCTGGCCAACCGACGCGTGATCAAACCTGGCAGCACATCGCTGAGCGACACCGAAGCTGCCCGCAGCCCCATCACCATCCGCCAGCTGCTGACGCACAGCGCCGGCCTGGACTACGGCCTGCTGGACCCGGAGACGCCCACCTTCCAGGCCTACAAGGCCAAGGCCGTGCTGCATCCGTTGCAGACCCTCAACGACATGATGGACAAGCTGGCCGACCTGCCCTTGCTCTATCACCCGGGCGAGGGCTGGCAGTACTCCGTGGCCACCGACGTGCTGGGCCGCGTGGTGGAGGTGGCCAGTGGCATGCCCTTCGGCGACTTCCTGCGCCAGCGCATCTTCCAGCCCCTGGGCATGGTGGACACCGGCTTTGCTGTGCCCCCAGCCGACCACGGCCGCCTGGCCGCGTTCTACGTGGGCGCCGACCTCAACAACCCCTTCAAGCCTGGCCTCACCCGCAAGGACACCTACCCCTACCCCGGGGCGTATCTGCATGAGGCGCCATGGCAGTCAGGTGGTGGTGGCCTGGTGAGCACCCTGCCGGACATGATTGCCCTCATCCGTGGCCTCATGCCCCCAAACGACGCTCACCCGCAGGCGTCGCTGCTCAAGCCAGAGACCCTGGCGCTGATGATGCGCAACCAGCTGCCCGATGGCCGCTGGATCAACTTCGCGCGCTTTGGCGACGTGATCGGCAAGGGCTTTGGCCTGGGCGGCGCGGTGACCTTGCAGCCCAGCCCGTTCGATCCGGCCGGCTCGACGGGTGAATTCCAGTGGGGTGGCCTGGCCGGCACGCACTGGTGGATCCACCCCGGCAGCGGCCTGGCCGGCCTCGTGATGACCCAGCGGCACATGGCCTTCTGGCACCCCTTCTTCTTTGCCTGGAAGCACGCCATCTACCAGGCGGCAGGCGTCTGACGAGGCAACAGCGCTTCAGGCCTGAACGGTTGCCGGGGCGGGCGCGCCCCGCCACAAGGCACTGAGCGGCAGCTGCGCGTGTTTCAGGAACACGCCGTAGGCCGCCACAATGGCCAGGATGTAGCCCAGGCTGGACGCCATGCCCGCGCCCGTGGCGCCGAAGCGCGGCACCAGCACACAGCCCAGGCCAAAGCTGATGGCCAGCGAGGTGGCCGCGATGGCACCTGAGAGCTGGGGCCGCCCCAGGTGGTTGGTGTAGAAGGCAGACAGGCTGGACGCCGCCGCATACGCCGCCACCCCCGGCAGCAAGGCCGCCAGCGGCAGCAGCGATGCGGCGTAGGCCGGGCCCATCACCAGGGGCACTGCCCACCAGGCCAGGCCCAGCAGCACGGGCGCCGCCACCAGCGTGGACAGCACATTGATGCGCACCGCCTGCACCGTCATGGCGGCGGCCACAGCGCGATCGGGGTGACCGATGCGCGCATACGCCGACACGGTGACGCTGGACGACAGCAGCCACAGCAGCTCGGCCACGGTCACGGCGATGGAGTACGTGCCCGCGGTGCTCAAGCCGTGAAAGTGCTCGACCAGAAAGAGCGATGCCCTGTAGTTCAACAGGCTGACCACGTTCGTCACGCCGATGGTGGCCACGAAGGGCCAGTCGCTGCGCCAGCTCACGCTGGCCTGCCAGAAGTCGCTCAGTCGTGAGGCCTGTGCCTCGCCAGCCAGTCGGGCGTCGCGCTGGGCCGCATCCTGCAGGGCCTTGAAGGCCGTGAGCACGCCCACCAGGGACTTGCCCCCCACCCAGGCCACCAGCACCAGCACCACGGCCGGGGCGGCGCGCATGTCACCGCCCACGTGCCCGGTGGACATGACCATGAGACCCAACAAGACCGTGGCAGGTGCGGCCACCTGCGCCAGGTTGATGGGCCACATGCGGCCCTCGCCCAGCCACAAGCCTGTGGCCGTGGGCACCAGCAACAGGAACGGCGCCCCCAGGGCCAGCAGCCACAGCTGTGAATAGGGCAAGGTGTCGGCCCACCAGGACACCCCCAGCAGCACCAGCGAGCCCAGCATGCCCAGCAGCACCACCGCCCGCAACACGCTTTGCAAGAGGGGCAGGCTGCGCACCCAGTCGCCACCGGCCTGACGAGACATCTGCCGCGCCAGCCACAGGCCCAGGCCTGAGAACAAGGTCAGCAGGGCCGATTCCACCGCCACGAACAGGGCGAAGGCACCCTGCACCGTGGGCCCCAGGCGCGCCACCGTCACCGTGATGCCCAGACCCAGGCTGACGATCAGGAGCTTGGCGATCAGGTTGCCCAAAGCCGCGCGCGGCACGGCGGCCAGCAGGCGCGACCAGGCAGTGGCCGAGGCATGAACAGGAGCAACAGGTGGGGGGGTCTGGTCGGACAGGTCCTCGGGCATGGGCGGCATTGTCACCCAGGCCGCCTTCGCACCACCTTGCGCCGCACCGGGCTCAGTCCAATTGCCAGAAGAAGCCCGACCACAGGCCGTTGCCGGCGGCGCTGGCCAGGAGGATCACGTCACCCGTCACGGCCTGGCCGGACTGCAGCAGACCGTGCAGCGTGGTCAGCGGGCTGGCGGCCCCTGCGCAGCCCCACTGGTCCAGTTCATGGAAAACCTGTGCCTGGGTGGGGCCCAAGGCCTGCAAGGCCACGTCCATCTGCCGGGGCGTGACGGCGTAGGGCAGGAAGTGGGTGAGCCGGCTGGCCGCTTCAGGGTAGGCCGCCACCAGCTCCTGTGGGAAACGCCCCCACAGGCCCAGCAGCGCGGCCAGGTGTTCACGGTCCGGCCGCTGGAAGCGGTAGGCCTGCAGGTCGCCGTCCGGGGGCAACAGGCCGGGGATCGTGGTGGGCTGGCCTGCCAGTCGCGTCTGACCGCTCAGGCCGCCGAGGAAGGCGTTCTGACCGGCATCGGCCGGGCCCAGGATGCAGGCGCCTGCGCCATCGGTGTAGAGCAGCGCCGTGCCCAGGTCGCCGTCGCGCATGAAGGCAGACGGCGCCTCGGTGGCCACGATCAGCACCGGGCCTGCGCCTTGTGCGATCAGGCCTTGCGCCGTGAGCCAGGCCTGCATCACGCCCACGCCACCGGCGCGCACGTCCATGCAGGCGGCCATGGACAGGCCCGCGTCGGCGCCTTCACCCACGCCGGCTTCTTCGCCCAGCACGCGCCCGATGCGCGCCGCCATGGCCGCGCTCACCAGCGGTGGGGTGGACGTCACACAGATCAAGGCCGACAGATCGCTCACGTCCAGGCCGGCCACCTGCAAGGCACGGCGGGCGGCCTCGGCGCCGAGGTCCAGTGCGTTGGCGCCGTTCATCAGCCACTGGCGGTTGGCCACGGCGGGCAGGCTGGCGGCCACGGCCTTGCCTTGTGCCTGACGGGCCTGCAGCGCCGCTTCCCAGCCTTCGCCCAGCACATGGGCATACACATCGTCTTGCGCCAGCACGCGGCCGAACTCACCGCGCGGCACCAGGTCTAGAGGCCGTGCCACGGCCGTGGCCAGCAGGCGCACGGGCGAGGTGGGCTGGATGTGGAGCTTCATGGGTGCAGTGTCATACGCGCTTGGCCTGGCTGGCCCAATAGGGCTCACGCAGCTTGGGTTTTTCGATCTTGCCAGCGGCGTTGCGCGGGATGGCGTCGAGCTGCAGCACCTGGGTGGGGCACTTGTAGCGCGCCAGGTGCTGGCGGCAGTGGGCGATGTACACGCGCGGCTCGAAGGTCATGCCGGGCTGCAGGGCCACGAAGGCCAGCACCTCTTCGCCCCAGGTCTCGTGGGGGATGCCGATGACGGCGCAGTCGGCGATGGCCGGATGGGTCAGCAGGGCCAGCTCGATCTCGCGCGGGTAGATGTTCTCGCCGCCCAGCACGATCATGTCCTTGGAGCGGTCGACGATGGTGAGGAAGCGTTGCTCGTCCAGGAAGCCGATGTCGCCCGTCCAGAACCAGCCATCGCGGTGCGAGG
>CANBQJ010000053.1 GCA_947371645.1 Burkholderiales bacterium
CATCAGCAGGGCGCCATCGACCATGTAGGGCAGGATGTGCACCCGCTCGACGCCGCCTTCGCTGGCCTTGACGGCGTGCTGCAGGTAAAAGCCGGTGTCGGTGGGCTGCAGCGGGTTGGGCAGGGCGGCCAGCAGGCGCTTGGCATCCAACAGGGCCAGTTCCTGGTCGATCTCGGCATCGGGGTCGTGCTGCTTGGCTTCGAGCTCGGCCGCGCGGGCCGGGTCGGCGACGATGCTTTGCAAGATGCCCCGCACCTCCGTCACGAAGATCAACTTGTCGGCCTGCAGGGCCACGGCGGCGCTGGTGGCCACGTCTTCCATGCTCAGGTTGAAGGCCTCGCCGGTGTGCGAGAAGCCAAAGGGCGACAGCATGACCAGGGCGCCGGTGTCGATGGCGCGGCGCACGGCCATGGCGTCGATCTTGCGCACCAGGCCGGTGTGCATGAAGTCCACCCCATCGACGATGCCCACGGGGCGTGCGGTGACGAAGTTGCCCGAGATCAGGCTGACGGATGCGCCCGACATGGGCGTGTTGGGCAGCCCCAGCGAAAACGCGGCTTCGATTTCATAGCGCAGCTGGCCGGCGGCCTCTTGTGCACAGTCCAGGGCCACCGGGTCGGTGATGCGCATGCCGTGGCTGAACTTGGACACCTGGCCCTTGAGCCGCAGCTGCTCTTCCAGTTGGGGCCGAAAGCCGTGGGCCAGCACGATCTTGATGCCCATGGCGTGCATGAGGGCCATGTCCTGCACGAAGTTTTCCAGTTTGCCGGCGGCGATCAGCTCGCCCGACAGCCCGATCACGAAGGTCTTGCCGCGGTGCGCGTGGATGTGCGGCGCCACGGAACGGAACCAGGGCACGAAGGTGTGGGGGAAGACCAGATCCATGGGGCAGGGCAGTGGGGCGCGGGCTTGTTCAGGGCGATGGCCGCCTTTTCGGGCGCACAGGTGAAATGGTAGCGGCTGGATGGCCTCTCGGGAGGCTCGCAACGGCATGGGCTGGAAACAATCGCATCGGGGGCACGGGATAATCCGCCTTTCCCTGTTTGCGACCACCGCCTTGCTGCCCGCCATCACCTTCCCCGAGTCCCTGCCGGTATCCGGCAAACGCGCCGACATCGAAGCCGCCTTGCGTGAGCACCAGGTCATCATCGTGTGCGGCGAAACCGGCTCGGGCAAAACCACACAGCTGCCCAAGATCGCCATGACCATGGGCCGTGGCGGCTGGGGGCAGGAGCGCGAGCATGGCAAGCGGCCCAAGCTGATCGGCCACACGCAGCCGCGCCGCATCGCAGCCTCCAGTGTGGCCAAGCGCATCGCCGAAGAGCTCAACACGCCCTTGGGCGAGGTGGTGGGCTACAAGATCCGCTTCCAGGACCGGCTGCAGCCCGGCGCCAGCGTCAAGCTGATGACCGACGGCATTTTGCTGGCTGAAACGCAGGGCGACCCGGACCTGCGGGCCTACGACACGCTGATCATCGACGAGGCACACGAACGCAGCCTCAACATCGACTTCCTGCTGGGCTATTTGCGGCAGCTGCTGCCGCGCCGGCCAGATTTGAAAATCATCGTCACCTCGGCGACGATCGACGCGGACCGCTTTGCGCAGCACTTTGCCGGGGCCAAGGGCCCCGCGCCGGTCATCATGGTGTCGGGGCGCCTCTTCCCGGTGGAGCAGCGCTACCGGCCGTTTGAAGAATGCCGCGAGTACGGCCTCAACGAGGCCATTGCCGACGCCACCGATGAACTCTGGCGCGACGGCAGCGGCGACATCCTGGTGTTCCTGCCCGGCGAGCGCGAGATCCGCGAAGCCGCCGACCACCTGCGCAAGCACCTGGCCGAGCACCGCACCATCGCCGAGGTGCTGCCCCTGTTTGCGCGCCTGAGCCAGCAAGAGCAGGACCGCGTCTTCCAGACCGGCAATGGCCGGCGCATCGTGCTGGCCACCAACGTGGCCGAAACCTCGCTGACGGTGCCCGGCATCCGCTACGTGATCGATGCCGGCATGGCGCGCGTCAAGCGCTACTCCTTTCGCAACAAGGTGGAGCAGCTGCAGATCGAACCCATCAGCCAGGCTGCGGCCAACCAGCGTGCCGGCCGTTGCGGCCGCGTGGCCAACGGCATCTGCATCCGCCTGTACGACGAAAAAGACTTCAACGCCCGCCCGCGCTTCACCGACCCCGAGATCCTGCGCAGCTCGCTGGCCGGCGTCATCTTGCGGATGAAGGCCCTGCACCTGGGGCAGGTGGAAGACTTCCCCTTCATCGAGCCCCCACTGCGCAAGGCCATTGCCGACGGCTACCAGCTGCTCAATGAGCTGGGCGCGGTCGACGACAACAACGAGATCACGCCCCTGGGCCACACGCTGGCCCGCCTGCCGCTGGACCCACGCGTGGGCCGCATGATCCTGGAGGCCAAGGACCGAGAGGCCCTCGCCGAGGTGCTGGTGATCGCTGCCTCGCTGAGCGTGCAGGACGTGCGCGACCGCCCCATCGACCAGCAACAGCAGGCCGACCTCAAGCACAAGCAGTTCGACGACGAGAAGTCGGAGTTCATGGGCACGGTCAAGCTGTGGAACTGGTTGGATGAGAGTCGCGGCGGGCATGGCCACCACGAGCCCGGTGCGCCGCCAATTGCGCAAGACAAGCACAAGCTCAGCCACCGCAAGTACGAAGGCCTGCTGCGCGACAACTTCATCAACCCGCGCCGCGTGCGCGAGTGGAAAGATGTCTACACGCAGCTGCACACCGTGGTGGCCGAGCACAAATGGCGCATGAACACGCAGCCGGCCACGTATGAGCAGCTGCACCTGTCGCTGCTGTCGGGCCTGCTGGGCAACATCGGCTGCAAGAGCGACGACGAAGACTGGTACCTGGGCGCACGCGGCATCAAGTTCCACAAGCACCCGGGCGCCAACCTGAGCAAGAAGCCGGGCCGCTGGATCCTGGCGGCCGAACTGGTGGAAACCACGCGCCTGTATGGCCGTGGCGTGGCCAACATCGACCAGCCGTGGCTGGTGCAGATGGGCGGCCACCTGCTGAAAAAACAGCTGCTGGAGCCCCACTGGGAAAAGAAGGCCGCCGAGGTGGTGGCCATCGAGCGCGCCACCCTGTATGGCCTGGTGGTCTACAACAACAAGCGCGTGAACTTTGGCCTCATCGACCCGCCTGAGGCCCGCGAGATCTTCATCCGCGAGGCCCTGGTCAACGACGAGTGGGAGACGCGCCTGCCCTTCCTGGCGCACAACCGCAAGCTCATCGCCCAGGTGGAGCAGCTGGAGCACAAGTCACGCCGCCAGGACGTGCTGGTGGACGACGAGCTGATCCACGGTTTCTACGACGCCCAGATCCCGCCCGATGTGATGAGCGGCCACAGCTTCGAGCGCTGGTACCGCCACGCCAGCCGCGAGAACCCGAAGCTGCTCTACCTCAGCCGTGAAGAGCTGATGCGCCACGAGGCCGCCGGCGTCACCAGCGCGGCCTTCCCCAAGTTCATCCGCTTAGGGGGAGTGGACTGCGCCGCCACCTACCTGCACGAGCCCAACGACCCGCGTGACGGGGTGACCGTGACGGTGCCCATCTACGCGCTCAACCAGGTCAGCGACGAGGGCGGCGAATGGCTGGTGCCAGGCATGCTCAAAGACAAGGTGCTGGCCCTGGTCAAGAGCCTGCATCAGAAGCCCCGTGGCCGCCTGGTGCCCTTGCCCGACTATGCCGAGGCCTTTGTGCAGGCGGTTGAGTTTGGCCAGGGCAGCCTGATGGACGTGCTGCTCAAGGCCGTGCGCGACAAGACCCAGCTGGACGTGAAGCGTGCCGACTTCAAGCTGGATACGCTGTCGCCCCATCTGTTCATGAACTGGCGCGTGGTGGACGAACATGGCCGCCAGCTGGGCCTGGGCCGCAACCTGCCCGCATTGAAGGCCGAGCTGGGGGCGCTGGCCCGTGGGGCCTTCCAGGCCTTGGCGGCCATCAAGACCAAAGAGGTGCTGGATGGGGGCGAGGGCGCCAGCACGGCATCACCGGGCCAGGGTGCTTCGGCTGGTCGATCCGCCGTGGCCGATGCGCCGGTCGGCAACGCCAGGCGTGTGCAGGGTGGGGCGGCGGCAGGCCCAGGCGGCAACACCGCGGCCACAGCGGGTGGTGCCCAGGCCTCGCCGCAAAAGGCCAGCACGCCGCTCACCGACTGGACCTTCGGCGAGTTGCCCGAACTGATGGAGATCCAGCGCGGCGGCCACACCCTGATCGGCTTCCCGGCCTTGCTGGACAAGGGCACGCACGTCGAGATCGACATCTTCGACGAGCCCGATGTGGCCGCAGCCAAACACCGCGCCGGCCTGCGCCGTCTGGTGGCCCTGCAGATCAAGGAGCCGCTGAAGTACCTCGAAAAAAACATCCCCGACCTGCAGAAGATGGCCATGGTGTTCATGCCCCTGGGCACGGCCGATGAGCTGCGCGACCAGATCATCGATGTGGCCCTGGACCGCGCCTACCTCTCTGACCCTTTACCCACCGATGCCACCAGCTTCAAGGCCCGTGTGGAAGAGGGCCGCACCCGCCTGAACCTGATCGCGCAGGAAGTGGCGCGCCTGGCCGGCACCGTGCTGACCGAGTACGCGACGGCCACCCGCAAGCTGAAAGACGCCAAGCCCCCGAAGGACGTGGCCGACGACGTGCAGGCGCAGCTGCAGCGGCTCATGCCCAAGCGCTTTGTGGCGACGACGACGTACACCCAGCTGCAGCACTTCCCGCGCTACCTCAAGGGCATCACCCTGCGCCTGGACAAGCTGCGCGGTGACCCCGCGCGCGACGCCCAGCGCCTGACCGAGCTGCGGCCGTTGGACCAGCGCTACACCCGCCGCCTGGCCGAATTGAAGGGCACACATGACGCGCGCCTGGATGAATTCAGGTGGTTGCTGGAAGAGCTGCGCATCAGCTTGTTTGCGCAAGAGTTGCGCACGCCACAGCCCGTGAGCCTCAAGCGGCTGGAGAAGGTGTGGGCACAAATGTCTCAGTGATGGCACAACTGCGCAGTGCCCGAAGGAATCACTTGAAACCTGGGTATACAATGCGCAGCTTGTTCGGGGCGTAGCGCAGCCTGGTAGCGCATCTGCTTTGGGAGCAGAGGGTCGTGAGTTCGAATCCCACCGCCCCGACCATCCACATTCAAAGCCAGCAGACTCATCGGTCTGCTGGCTTTTGTTTTTTCAGCCGGCCGGTCAGCTGGCGGCCTGTTGGGCCGCACCCATTTGCTGCATCAGGAACGGCAGCACACTGGCCGCCACGCCTTCCGGGTCGTCGGCAAACGGAAAGTGCCCGCTTTGTGCCAGCACGTCCACCCGCGCCTGAGGGAAGGTCTCGGCCTGTCTGTGCGCAAACTCAACAGGCAAGTAGGGGTCGGCAGCGCCCCACACCACCAGGCACGGCAGGTTCAGTGGCTTGAGCAGGTCGGACAGCGCCTGGCTCAAGGCATCGCGGTCGTCGGTGGCCCGGTAGAGCTTGAGGATGGCGTTTTTGGTGCCGCTGTCCAGGTCGTCGTACATGCGGTTCACGAACGCGGCGGGCAGGCCGCGCGGGCTGCCCTTTTGCATCACCCAGTTGAAGCCTTTGCGCGTGGTCAGCGCTTGCTGCAGCTCGCCCAGGATGGGCGTGCGCCAGATGCGCGCCATGGTGTGCCAGCGGTAGCCCAGCAAGATGCCGGTGTTGACCAGGGTCATGCTGCGCACGGCCAGCGGGTTCATGGCGGCGAAGGTCAGGCCCCAGGGCCCACCGAAGTCGTGCAGCACCAGGTGGGCGTTGACGACACCCAGCTCGCGCAGGGCTTCGCCCAGGAAGGTGGCGCCGCCAGGCACCGAGTAGGGGTACTGCCTGGGCTTGTCGGCGTGGCCAAATCCCGGCATGTCCAGGGCGATGACGCGCATGTGTGGCGCCAGGCGGGTCATCAGGTCACGCCAGTCTTCGCAGGAGCCGGGGTTGCCGTGCACGAAGACCACCGCCTCGGTGGCCTTCAGCGATGGACCACCCTGCAGCACCCGGGTGCGGATGCCGCAGGCCTGGAGGCTGCTCTCGTGCAGCAGGCCGCGGGCCGCGCTCAAGCCAGCACCTCATAGCCCTCGTCGGAGATGGCCGTGGCGGTGGCCTCGCGCGTCAGGGTGGTGCGCACCTGCACGTGGTGGCTGGCCAGGTCGACAGCCACCTCGGCCTGAGCGTCTTGCGCCTGGATGGCCTTGGTGACGGCCTTGACGCAATGCTGGCAGGTCATGCCTTTGACCTGCAGTTCATGTGTGGTGGGTGTGGACATGCGAAGATCCTCATGCGGTCTAGTCAGGCCCCCACTTTAGCCCCAACCATGTCCACCCCCATTGATCAGGCGCTGACCCATGCCGGGCAACTGGCCATCCGCGGGATGACCTGCTCGGCCTGCGTCAACCGCGTGGAAAAGGCCTTGCGCAAGGTGCCGGGCGTGGCCGATGCCAACGTGAACTACGCCACCGAGGTGGCCACAGTCCACTGGCCGGACGCTGCTCAGGTGACGCCCGAGCGCCTGGTGCAGGCTGTGCACGACGCCGGCTACGAAGCCGCCTGGCAACTTGAAGATGCCCCCCCGCCCGAGGCCAGCCACAGCTGGTGGGGCACCTGGGGCCCGGTGAGCGTGGCTTCGGCCTTGAGCCTGCCGCTGCTGTGGCCCATGCTGTGGGCCGTGGCGCTGCGCGTGCTGGGCCAGACCGACACCGTGGACATGCACGCCGTGATGCTGCCGCCCTGGCTGCAATTTGCCCTGGCCACGCCGGTGCAGTTCGTGCTGGGGGCTCATTTCTATCGGGCCGGCTGGGCGGCCTTGCGTGCCGGCACGGGCAACATGGACCAGCTGGTGGCCCTGGGCACTTCGGCGGCCTGGGGCTTGTCGTGCTGGCTGTGGTGGCAACAGGGTGAGCACGCCGAGCTGTATTTCGAATCGTCGGCGGTCGTCATCACCCTGGTGATGTGGGGCAAGGCCCTGGAGGCCCGCGCCAAGCGCCAGGCCGGCCAGGCCATCCGCAGCCTGTACTCGCTTCGGCCGACCACGGTGCTGCGCCTGGGGCCTCAGGGTGAGGTGCAGGTGCCTCTGGCCCAGGTGCTGGCCGGTGACGTGCTGGTGGTGTTGCCTGGCGGCCGTGTGCCCGCAGATGGCGTGGTCACCGAAGGGCGCGGCCATGTGGACGAGTCCATGCTCACAGGTGAGCCCATGCCGGTGCCCAAGGCGCCTGGCAGCCTGGTCACGGGCGGCACCCTGAACCAGGAGGGCCGATTGCTGCTGCGGGTGAAGGCCGTGGGCAAAGCGGCCACGCTGGCGGGCATCATCCGCCGCGTGGAGCAGGCCCAGGCCACCAAACCGCCCATTCAGCAGGTGGTGGACCGGGTGTCTGCCGTCTTCGTGCCGGTGGTGCTGGTGCTGGCCACCCTCACGGCCCTGGCCTGGTGGTGGCATGGTGCGCCGGTGCAGGAGGCCCTGATGAACGCCGTGAGCGTGCTGGTCATGGCCTGCCCGTGTGCCCTGGGCCTGGCCACGCCAGCCGCGCTCATGGCTGGCACGGGCGCGGCGGCGCGCGCGGGCATCCTCATCCGCGACCCCCAGGCGCTGGAGGCGGCCCACCAGGCCCGCGTGATCGCCTTCGACAAGACCGGCACGCTGACCGAGGGCAAGCCCCGGCTGGTGGCTTGCGAGCCGGTGGCCACATCCACACCGACGGCTGAAGGCCAGCCACAGTGGGATGCGACATCGGCCCTGGCCGTGGCGGCCAGCATCCAGGCGGGCAGCGAGCACCCCCTGGCCCGTGCGGTGGTGTCGGCATGGCTGGCGCGCAGCGGCCTGCCTGAGCGGTTGGACGCCGGCGAGGCGCAGGCGGGTTTTCAGGCACCCCATGCGACACGGGACGTCCAAGCCCAGGTGGGGCAGGGCGTGTCTGCTTTGTTGCCGGATGGCCCTTGGGCAGGCGATTGGGCCGTGGCCAGCAGCGTATGGGCAGCCCAACTCTGCGGCGAGGCCGCAGAGGCTTTGGTGCAGCACCTGCCTGGTCAGCCTGCGTCGCCACAAGGGGCCAGCGTATCGTGGCTGCTTCAACGTGTGGCCACGGATGCGGGCTGGCAATTGCGTGCCCGCCTGGCCTTCGCCGACGCCGCCAAAGCGCATGCCGCTGAAGCGGTGCGCCGCCTGAAAGCACGTGGCCTGGAGACCTGGATGATCACGGGCGACAACCGGGCCGCCGCACAAGCCCTGTCCAGCCAGTTGGGGCTGGACCACCACATGGCCGAAGTGCTCCCTGCAGACAAGGCCAACCAGGTGAGCCGACTGCAGCAGGGCGGGCGCACGGTGGTGATGGTGGGCGACGGCCTCAACGACGCGCCAGCCCTGGCACAGGCCAATGTGAGCATGGCCATGGCCAATCCCGGTGCCGGCAACGACCTGGCCCTGGAGACCGCCGGCATCACCCTGATGCGGGGCGACCCGCTGCTGGTGGAGGCCGCGCTGGACATCTCGGCGCGCACCACCCGCAAGATCCACCAGAACCTGGCCTGGGCCTTCATCTACAACGTGGTGGGGCTGCCGCTGGCGGCCTTTGGCCTGTTCAATCCCATGCTGGCGGGGGCGGCCATGGCGCTCAGCAGCATCAGCGTCCTGCTCAATGCGATCACGCTGTTGCGCTGGAAACCGGACTTGGCGCTTCGCGTAAACTCGGATCCGGCTGTCCGTAGCTCAACTGGATAGAGCAGCTGCCTTCTAAGCAGCAGGTCGGGGGTTCGAGTCCCTCCGGACAGGCCACATCGGGGCCGTCACTTTTCAGCTCAAGGCCAGATGGCTTGCAGCAGTGCCGCCAAGTGCGCGCCACCTGCCGTCAGTTGCTGCTTCTTGATTTTGCTCATGGTGCTGGCGTAGCCGGCCGGCAAGACGGCGGGCCAGCTCTTGTTCTGCAGCGCGCCGAATTTCACGCCTTTGAACGCCGCCTGCGCGTTCACCAGGGTGCCGCTGGCCCATTGGCCTGGCCACCCAAAGACATCACCCGACGCCGCGGGCAGTGCCCTGGCTTGCGCGAGCCATGGGCCATCGACCCGAGATGCCGTCAAGCCAGTGGGGATGGCGTCCCACGTTGCATGCATGTTCGCCGACTTGAGCTGGATCTGGTTGCCGCCACGTGTGGCGGTCAAAGGGTCGAACGTGCCATGGTCCGGATCGATGCGGCCTCCCTTTTTGTTGAGGTAAACCGCTCCGACGTGCAAGGGCTGATGCAGGTCACCCACGTAGTGAACAACCAGCAGCAGTGCCTCGCGTTTGCTCTGGATGTTGAATGGCGAAGGTGCGGCTTCGCCACGCAGGACGTGGCTTGCGGCTGCCACGGCGCCCACGATGTCATCGGTGCGCGTGCCCACTGGGCCCAGGCTGTAGGCGCTGTGCTGGATGGCGATGTCGCTGTAGTGGTACTGCTTGTGGCAGGTTTCTTCGCCCGGCTTGGGCAGGCAGTTCTTGTCGTTTCGGCGAACGAAGTCGCTCATCTCCGCCTCCGCTGCCGGGGTTTCGAACACCTTGCACTCGGCGTACTGGCCTGGGTGTTGGTAGGTGTAGCCCTTGGCCGGATCGATGGCCTTCGCGCAGTCCGGCCAGACCGCAACGTCCGCAAGTGTCAGGTCGCCCAGGATGGCCTTGACCTCAGCCTCTGCGTGCGAGCCCTTGATCAGTGCTGTCGCAATGGTTGCCACGGTCTGGTGCCCCTGAGGGCCCCATGCCCAGGCGGGGGCGTACGCAAGCAGCAAGGTGAACGCGATGGCGTTGAATGGGTGCTTCATGATCTGGTGACGTGCTGGCACGCCCCAACCATCAGGCGCATTCGAACCTTAGCAAAGACCGAAGCCGCTTGCGCCCCCTAACTTCAATGCGGCCTGGACACGCGCTTGACACGGTGGCATGCCACCCCGGTGCCATACCGCCGGTCCCGTCATGGTGCCGTGCCGGCTGGGCCCGCGAAGCGTTCGGTGTCGATGATGGTGGGCGTGATGATGAACAGCAGTTCACGCTTGACGGTGTTCTGGCTGTTGTTCTTGAACAGGTGGCCGATCACCGGCAAGTCGCCCAGGAACGGCGTCTGGTTTTTCTCTTCGACCTGGCTGCTGCTCTGAAAACCGCCCAGCAACAGCGTCTCACCACTTTGCAAGGTCACGTTGGAGGTGGCCTGGTTGGTGTTGATGGTGGGGCCGACGACCGAGGTCGAGCCCACGCTGTCGTCGGTCAAGGTGAGGTCCATGGAGATGCTGCCGTCAGGCGCCACCAGGGCCGTCACCGACACCGAGACCTTCACGTCGACAAATTCCGTGGTGTTCACGCCTTGCACGATGGACGGCCGTGAATACGGGATGCGCTGACCCGATGAGATGAGGCCAGGCTTTTGGTTGCTGAGCACCAGCTTGGGGTTGGACAAGATCTTGGTGTGGCCCGCTTCTTCCAGCGCAGAGATCTCCAGGCCGATGTTGATGCCGGCGGGCAGCTTGTAGAAGCCCAGCGCGAAGCTGGTGATCGCGGCCTGCGTCAAGGAGTTGCTGGCGGGCAGGGACACGGCATTGGGAAAGCCCGATGAGCCCGTGGACACGATCTGGTTGAGGTCACCCACGGTGCCGCCGACTTGCGTGCCTGCCTGCCTGGGCGACGCGCCATTGAGCATGTGCGAGCTGGTCACGCCAAAGCGCGCGCCGAGGCTCTTGCCGAAATACTCGTCGGCGCTGACGATCTTGACTTCGATCAGCACCTGCTTGGACGGCACGTCCACGCGCTTGATCAGGTTCTCGATGAGCTGGTGCTCGACCTGCGACGCCCGCACCAGCAGGAGGTTGCTGCGGGGCTCCACGACCACCGCAGCCTGGTCGCGCGGCAGCAGGGGCATCGTGGGGTCTGACAACAAGGCCAGCATCTCGCTGGCCCGCATGTGGTTGATGGCGTAGGCCTTGACCAGCGTGCCTTGTGGCGTGGCGCCCAGTGCCTGCGCCTCGGGGGAGCTGTAGGCCTGCAGGCTGTCGTTGCTCAAGGCGCCGCGGGGCGCACGCGGAGCAGCCTGAGTCTGGCTCAAGGGCATGGGCTGCAAGAGCTGCTCCATGTCGGGTGCAGGCAGGGCCGCATGGGCCGTGGCACCGATCAGCGCCAGGCTGCTCAAGGTCGGCCAGATCAGACGGCTGCAGGTGAAGGTCAGCATGGGCAGGCTCCGCGATGTCGAACAGGAAGACCAGAAACACAGCCGTGAGCGCCACCGGGGCACATGCGCAGCCGCATGGCCCCGGGGCTGGCGCGAGGCTTACTTCTTGTCGGTCGAAGGCGTGATGGCCTTCATTGCGGCCTGGAAGGCCGGGTCCATCACGAAGCTGTTCCAGCGTGACATCAGCGCGTTGTAGCTGGGCTGGTCAACCACCTTGGCGTTGACCACCACGGTGATGTCGGCATTGAGCTTGACCAGTTCGCTGTAGCGCGCGAAGTTCTTGCCCTTGAGCTGGGTCACGCCGTAGTTGCTGTAGCCAAAGGCGTTGAACAGGTTGTTCCACTCGGCCGAGCCCGCCGTGAACTTGGGCACCGGTGGCGGCTGGACCACGGGCGGTGTGGTCTTCGGGGGCTCGGTCTTGGGGGGCGTGGTGACGGGCGGCGTGGTGGTGGGCGGCGGGGTCGATGTCGCGCCGCAGGTGCCACTCACATTCACACGCACCCAGCCCACGCTGGGTGTGGCCGAGTCCGCGTTCACCACCACCTTGACGTTGTTCTGGCCCGGCACCAGGTAGGGCTGGGTCCAGATCGTCTTGAGCACATTGGGGCTCAGGTCGATCTTGGTGTTCTGGGCGATCAGCGTGTCGTTGCTGAAGAGGCGGTTGGTGGTGTTGGTCGCAGCCAGCCCCGAGACCTCGTCGTACTTGACGTTGAAGGCGCACTTGCCTTTGCTGGCCAGGAAGGCGTCGGCGGTGGACACGTTGATCACGTTGATCACGCTGCTGCCAGAGCCGATGGGCGCTTGCTGGATGACCGCATTGCCATCCGGCTTGACGATGCGAAACAGGCCGGTCACCAGGGGCCCCGTGGGCAGCGTGGTCACGGTGGGCGGCTTGGGCGTGGGGACCGTGGTGGTCTTGGGGGGCTCGGTACCGCCCAATGTGGCGGCGAACGCTGGCGCCACGATCGGCGAGGCCAGCATCATCGAGAAAATCAGAGCTTGGGCTTTCATCTTGCATCCTTCATCAACGGGTTGAGAACAGATTTGCAAGCGCCAAACCAACGGGACGTGCTCTGTGGAACGGGCCCATTCCACGGGGGCAACCCCGCTATCTTTTGCATGCGTCCATGCAGGAAGACCGGAGGCTTTGCGTCCCCGCCTTTCAGCGGGTTTGCCAACTGTGCGTGCCCATGGTAGGTCGACCGGTTACCTCGTGTAAGCAAATCCTTCACGATTGAAACGAAGGGAGGACCAGCGGTCGACTGCATCCGCCGAACGGCAATTCCGGACAGCGCAGCCTGCCGATGGTTCATCATCCGGGACATGACGGCCACAGCACTGCCCAACTGCGTCTGCCCGCTGTGCGGCAGCCCCAACGCCTGTGTGCCCGCCGCTTGCAGTGACCTGCAAGGGCCCTGCTGGTGCCGACAGGTGACGTTCACCCCCGAATTGCTGGCCAGGGTGCCTGAGGCTCAGCGGGGGCAGGCGTGCATCTGCGAGCCATGCGCGCGCGCCGTCCCGGCCGCCCGTTGTGGCCAGCCCTGAGTGGCATGAGGCCGGCATGAACCAGCCCGTCTTGCTGTCTTGCCTGGCCTGGGTCAGCGCCGCTGTCGTGGCCGCAGGCGGCCTGCTGGGTGCGTGGTCCGTCAATGGTGACCCCGACATGCGCGCGTTCATCTTCATGGCCGAAGGGCTGACCTTGTTGATGCTGCTGGCCGCCAGCTGGCAGATCCGCCAGGTTGTGATGGCGCGGGCCGCCTGGCCCTGGCAGCGTCAGGTGGCGTCGCTGTGCACGCTGTCTCTGCTGTTGTGCACCGGTGGCGACGTCATCAACTTCAACCTGCCGCAGACCTTGTATCGACACGGGGCCGTGGTGAGGTACGACCACCTGGCCGATTCGGTGTGGTGCTTCGCGCCTGGCTACCTGCTGTTGCTGGCGGCCGTGCTGCGGGTGGTGCATCAACGTGGCGTGCCCCTGCGCGCGGTGGCCTGGGCGATGTCGGTGGCCTGCGTGCTGGGCTTGCTGTCGTTTGCCAGCATGCACCTGCCCGGCACTGGCGCCTACGTCACGGCCCTCACAGGTGTCTACAGCATGGTCATCACGGCGGTTGGCTTCAGCGCCGTGCTCTTGCTGATGGCCTGGGGTGGGCGCCACGCGCCGGCCAGCGTGTGCTGGGTCGGCCTGGGGCTGGTGCTGGCCGCGGTGGCCGATGCCGTCATCGGTCAGTTCTGGCTCTACGGCAATGGCGGCAAGGGCTTCTTCCCGGTGGTACGCGACGTCAACTGGGTCATCTACATCGGCTCACAGTGCCTGGTGATCCACCTGCCGCGCCTGCTCGCCCCTTTCACGCCACCCGCATCCGGCGCACGGTGAGCGCGGCCGCGGCCGAGGCGGTGGCCATCAGCGTGACCCCCAACCAGCCCCAGTGCACCAGGGCAAGGCTGCCCAGTGCGGCCCCGCTGGCCATGCCGATGAACATCGACGCGATCAGCACCGCGTTCAGGCGGCTGCGGGCGGCCGGGTCGATGCCGTAGATCAGGGTCTGGTGGGCGATGAGCGCGGCCTGCACGCCCAGGTCGAAGCCCACCGTGCACAAGGCCAGCACGGGCAACTGGGCAGATGCTGGCAGCAGCGTGGCCAGGCTCATGCCCACGAAGGACAGGGTGCTGAGGGTGGCGCCCACTTGGGTCACCACGCCGGGGCCTTTGCGGTCAGCCAGCTTGCCGGCAAGGGGCGCGGCCAGGGCGCCGGCCGCACCCGCGATGCCGAAGGCACCGGCAACGGTGCTGCCCAGGTGAAAGGGTGTGCCGTGCAACATGATGGCCAGCGTCGACCAGAAGGCGCTGAAGCCCATGGAAAGCAGGCCCTGAGCCAGCGCCGCCTGGCGCAGCGTGGGGTGCTGCCGCAGCAGCGCCAGCAAGGAGCCCAACAGGGCGCGGTAGGGCAAGGCGGTGGTGGGCGTGAAGCTGGGCAGGCCACGCCAGGCGGCCACGCCCACACCGGCCATGGCCACTGCGGCCACGCCATACATGCTGCGCCAGCCAAAGTGCTCGCCGACATAGCCACTGACGACACGAGACAGCAGGATGCCCAGCAGCAGTCCCGTCATCACCTTGCCCACCACCTGGCCACGGGTGGCTTCGGGCGAGAGTGCGGCGGCGGCCGGCACGATGTCTTGTGCCAGGGTGGCCGTCAGGCCGATGGCCGCGCTGACCAGCCACAACAGCCCCAGCGACGGCGCCAGCGCAGCCGCCAGCAAAGCGATGGTCAGCATGGCGGCCTTGACCAGGATGATGCGCCGCCGGTCATGCCGGTCACCCAGGGGGGCCAGCAACAGGATGCCCAGCGCGTAGCCCAGCTGGGTCAGCGTGGGCAGCCAGCCGATGGCGGCCTGGTCGGCGCCCAGGTCGGTGGCCATGAGCCCCAACATGGGTTGGGCGTAGTACAGGGCCGCCACCGAGAGGGCGGCGCCGGCCGCCAGCAGCGTGATCAGGGCCGGGGCAGGTTGGGTGTGTGCGGCAGGTGCTGGCGCTGGAGGGGCCAGCGGCTCAGCATGCGTTGTGTGGATGGCGGTCATGTCGGTTCCGGGTTGCAGGCGATGTCACGCAGTTTGCTTCCCTGGGGCCGCGAGGGGTAGTATCGCCAACCGAACTCCATCTATGCGTGTGACGTATGCCAAACGATGTGCCCTCCACCGCGCCTGGACCCCTGGCCTTGCAAGACGGCGCCGGTGAGCGTTTCGAGTGGATGCAGACCTTCGTGCGGATCGTGGACGCCGGCAACCTGTCGGCGGCGGCCGTCCAGCTGGGCACCACCCAGCCCACGGTGAGCCGGCGGCTGCAGGCGCTGGAGCGGGCGCTGGGCGTGCGCCTGCTGCTGCGTTCCTCGCACGCCATGCGCCTGACACCCGATGGTGAGCGCTGCCACGCCCGGGCCAAGGAGCTGCTGGCCAACTGGGCCGCCTTCGAGTCGGAAGTGCGGGGTGGCGGTGACGAGCCCGCGGGCACGCTGCGGGTCATCGCGCCGCATGCCTTCGGGCAGGAGCGCCTGGTGGGGCCGCTGGCGATGTACCTGCGCCGTTTTCCCAAGGTGCAGATCGAATGGCTGCTGCACGACGACCGCGCCATTGGCGACTTCATCTCGCAAGGCATCGACTGCGCCATCCAGGTGGGTGAGGTCACCGATGCCTCGCTGGTGGCCATCCGCCTGGCCGAGGTGCCGCGCATCGTGGTGGCCTCTCCGGACCTGTTGGGGGGTGGCGCGGCACCTGTGCACGGGCAGGATCTGGCGCAGTTGCCCTGGGTGGCGCTGCGCACCTACTACCAGCACGAAGTCGAACTGACGCACACGCTGTCGGGCGATGTGGTGCGTCTGCCGATCGCGCCGCAGCTGAGCACCGACAGCTTGTACGCCCTGCGCAGCGCCGCCTTGGCGGGCCTGGGTGTGGCTTTGGGCTCGGCCTGGGTGTTCGCCGATGACCTGGCCGCCGGGCGGCTGGTGCACCTGGCCCCCCAGTGGCGGGCGGCACCCTTGCCAGTCAGCCTGGCCTACCCGTATGCGCGCTTTTACCCGGCGCGCCTGCGTGAATTCGTGGACGTGATGAAGCGGCACGCGCCGGCGGCCGTCAGCACGCCTTCAGACGAGGCCGCGCCCTGAGTTGCAGGAGCCATCAGGACCGGTGACGGGCCTGGTCCTGCTGAACTTCGGCCAGCGCCTGCGCCAGCGGCCGTGAGCGAAAGCCGATGTCGCGCTCGGCCTTGGCGTTGTCCACCTCCAGGCCCAGCGGCAGCGGCAGGCCCAGCACCGGCGTGCGCCGACCTTGTGCCGCCGCCACGGCCTGCACAAAGCGCGAGAACTGGTGGTGCGTGCCGCACACGTTGTAGGCCTGGCCGATGCTGGCGTCGTTGCCCAGCGCGCCCACCACGGCATCGGCCACATCGCCGGCGTACACGAAGGGGAAGCGGATGGACGGCAGCACCAGCAGGGGCAGTTTCAGCAGGCGGCTCACGGGCCCCATCAGGTTGTGGTCGCGCGCGCCGAACACGCCCGCCGGGCGCAGCGTGGTCAGGCCGATGCCCAGGCCCTTGGCGCGTTCCCAGGCGCGCACTTCGCTGAGCTGCTTGGTGGCGCGGTAAGGCCCGCCCTGGCGGCGTTCGCCCTGGAGCTGCGGGGACTGCTCGGTGAGCGTGCGCAAGAGCGACCAGCGGTAGATGCCGAAGGTGCTGATGTGCACCACCCGGCGCACGCCCGCGCGGTCGGCCGATTCGATCACGTTGAGCGTGCCGGCCACATTGGCCTGCTCGTGTTCGCCCCAGGCGCTCAAGGCCCGGGTGACCACGTACATGGCGGCGTTGGACACCACCGCGTCACAGCCGGTAAAGGCCTGTGCCAGCGCGGCCGGATCGGCCAGGTCGGCACGGCGAAATTGCACGCCCTCCTGCGTGAGGAAGGCCGCCTTGTCGGGATTGCGCACCACGCCGATCACCTGGGCGCCGGCCCGCAAGAGGCTGCGGCAGATGTAGACGCCGATCATGCCGCTGGCGCCCGTCACGGCCACGGTCTTGCCGCGCAGGTCGGGCAGCGCGGGGAGGGCGGACGCTGAAGTGGGGCTGGACGTCATGTGGGGCACCTCTGCTGTGGCATCGACAAGGGTCAGGACCGTGACTGTACCCACCGTTTGGGCCCACAGTCCCTGTCCCAGCCCCGTGCGTGTGGCTAAGGGGTATTGGATGCCACGGCCACCGGGGAGCCCCACCCCCCGCCCAGTGCGCGGACCAACCCCACCGTGCTGGCCGCCCAGGCGCCACGCAGCTGCAGGGCCTGGCGTTCCACCGCCAGCAGGCTGCGCTGCGCATCCAGCAAGGTCAGGTAGCTGTCTTCGCCAGCGCGGTAGCGCTTGTCGGCCAGGTCTGCCGAGCGCTGCGCCGACAACAAGGCCTCGTCCAGCGACGCCGTTTGTTCGCGCAGGCTGCCCAGGGTGGACAACTGCCCTTCGACGTCACCAAAAGCCTGCAGCACCGATTGCTGGTAACTGGCTACGGATTCGGCCAGCTGGGCTTCGGCGCGGCTGACCAGGGCCTTGTTGCGGCCACCGTCGAACAGCGGCAGCGAGAGCACCGCGCTGGTCAGCCAGGAGCGGGCGCTCCACTCGAAGAGGTCACGCAACTCGTAGGACGCCAGGCCACCGTTGGCCGTGAGCACGAGCGCCGGGAACAGCGCCGATTTGGCCTGCCCCACACGGGCCGAGGCCGCGCGCATCTGGGCCTGAGCGGCCACCACGTCGGGGCGGCGCTCCAGCAGGCTGGAAGGCAGGCCGGGCGGCACAGCGGGCACGCGGGCGTCAACGGCCAGTGGCTCGGGCTTGAGCTGGAAGGCGGCTGGCGCCTGGCCCAGCAGCAAGGCCAGGGCGTGCTCGGCGCGGGCGCGGGTGCCGCGCAGGCCTTGCAGCTCGGCGCGAGTGGTGGCCAGGTCGGTGCGGGCGCGGGCCACGTCCAGCTCGGAGACATCGCCGGCGGCGCGGCGCTTGTCGATCAGCTGCAGCGTCTGTTCGCGCAGGCTCAAGCCCCGCGTCAGCACGTCCACATCGGCGTCCAGCGTGCGCAGTTTGAAGTAGGTCTGGGCCACGTCGGCCTGCAAGGCCAGCAGCACCGACTGGTAGCTGGCTTCAGAGGCGGCGGCGTCAGCCTGGGCGGCGTTCACGCTGTTGGCCACGCGGCGAAACAGGTCGACCTCGTAGCTGGCGCCCACGCCTGCTTGCCACACGGTGGCGGGCGAGACCTGGGTGCCGGCCGCCAGGCCTTGTTCGGCGGCGCTGGGTTTGGCGCGGGTGACGCCCGTGTTCAGGTTGAGCTGGGGCAACTGGCTGGCTTCGCTGCCGCGCAAGGCGGAGCGCGCCGCCTGCACGCGTGCGGCCGCGGCCGCCAGCGTCGGGCTGGCCTCTTGTGCCTGCTTCAAGAGACCATCCAGCGTGGCGTCGGCAAAGCCGGTCCACCAGGCGCCGCGTGCTTGCGCCTCGCCGGGTTCGGCCAGCTTCCAGCCCGCAGGCGGCTGCACGGCGGCCTGGGCTTCCTTGAAGGCGGTGGGCACGGCCAGTTTGGCGTCGGGCTCGGCGGGGGTGTTGGCGCAGCCGGCCATCACCAGCGCGGCCATCAAGGGGGTGAGTGCGCGTGCGGCGTTCATGCTTGCACCTCGTGGGTCAGGTCAGGGGCGGTGGATGCCGCGGGCTTGTGGCGCTCCAGGCGCTTGGCCAGCAGGCGCAGCAGCACGTAGAACACGGGGGTCAGGAAGAGCCCGAACAGGGTCACGCCCAGCATGCCGGAGAACACGGCCACGCCCATGGCATGGCGCATTTCCGAGCCGGCGCCGGTGGAGAACACCAGCGGCACCACGCCCATGATGAAGGCGATCGACGTCATCAGGATGGGGCGCAGGCGCAGCTTGCAGGCTTCCAGCGCGGCTTCCACCGTGCCACGGCCGTGGTGCTCCAGCTCGCGGGCGAACTCGACGATCAG